>JAFTFY010000028.1 GCA_017458185.1 Neisseriaceae bacterium | reverse complement strand
TATTTCAGGCTGCCTGAAACAAGTATTTTAACCCTGTGTGTCATTGCGAGATTTTTTCGCAGAAAAAATCGTGGCAATCCAGTTTTGCCGACAGGCAAAACAAACGCCGTAGGCGTTTTAGTGGCGTTGCATTCAGCCTTTCAGGTTGCCTGAAATCATTTTTGCAATACGCCGTTACAAAGCCTTGCGACTTTGGTTAATGACTTCGTCATTAACTGGATTGCCACACCATTGCTTGGCAATGGCTCGCAATGACACGCTATTTTTTATTTCAGGCTGCCTGAAATCATTTGGTATTGCGTCCGTTTTTTAGGATAGGCTACCCGAAAAAATTCTGTCGGATTTTTTCGGAGATTGCTTCGTCAAGGCGTTGCCTTTTCTCGCAATGACGAGTAGTGGCTGCCTGAAAAACTTTTTGCAATGCCGTTTTTTAGGATAGGCTGCCTGAAAAAAAATGAGCAATCACTGATTGCTCATTTTTCATTCAACACATAAATTTTACACGGCTAAACCCAATACAATACGCAAAATGCGGCGGACGGGTTCGGCTGCACCCCACAGTAATTGATCGCCTACGGTAAAGGCACTGATATATTCACCGCCCATACCGAGTTTGCGGATTCTGCCTACTGGCACGGTGAGCGTGCCTGTAACTGCGGCTGGGGTTAAGTCGTGAATGGACGCTTCTTTTTCGTTTGGCACGACTTTTACCCAATTATTGGCATTTGCCAACAGGCTTTCAATTTCTGCCACTGGCAAGTCTTTTTTCAGTTTCAGCGTAATCGCTTGGCTGTGGCAACGCATTGCACCCACGCGTACGCATAAACCGTCAATCACAATCGGTTTGTCGCTTTTGCCTAAAATTTTATTGGTTTCAGCCTGCCCTTTCCATTCTTCTTTGGATTGTCCATTGCCTAAATCTGCGTCAATCCACGGAATTAAACTGCCTGCCAAAGGCACGCCGAAATTGGCTTTGGGATAATCGTTGGAACGCAAAAAGTCGGATACTTTGCGGTCGATGTCTAAAATGGCAGACGCAGGGTCGGCAAGTTCTGCTGCTACGGTTTGATGAACCGCACCCATACCTTGAATTAACTCACGCATATTTTTCGCACCCGCACCTGAAGCGGCTTGGTAGGTCATTGAAGTTGCCCATTCAACCAAGTCGTTTTGAAACAATCCGCCTAACGCCATTAACATTAACGACACCGTGCAGTTGCCGCCGACAAAGTTTTTTACGCCATGATTCAAAGCGTTATCAATCACATTGCGATTGACGGGGTCAAGCACAATCACTGCGTCATCTTGCATACGCAAGGCACTTGCCGCGTCAATCCAGAAGCCATTCCAGCCTCGTTCACGAATTTTGGGATACACCGCTTTGGTGTAATCGCCGCCTTGACAGGTAACCACAATATCGCAGGCGGAAAGTTCGGCAATATTATTTGCGTCATGCAACACTTTATCCGTTTGCCCCACATCAGGAGCCGCTCCGCCCACATTGGAAGTGGTAAAAAACACTGCGTCTTTAATGTGTGCAAAATCGTTTTCTTCTTTCATGCGTTGCATGAGTACAGAACCCACCATGCCACGCCAGCCTACAAAACCTACTTTCATTTGCTCATATTCCTTATTTGTTTGATATAAAAGGGTTGATTTTAACAAAAAACCTATTGACAGGGAGCGTTTTTTACTGTTTCAGGCTGCCTGAAAGATTATTTTATATAAAAAAATACCGCCCTTTTCATCAGGGCGACGGTGATATAGTCGGTTCACAGCAAAAGCAGTCAAGGCGGTGAGCCTACGACAGTATAAATAATACGGCAAGGCGAACCAACGCTGAATGGTTTTGCTGTGAATCGACTATATTTATTGAAGATTACTCTTCTGCACTGTCTTCATCATTCGACACTTTTTTGGTATCGCGTTTTTCTTTGGCAGCCAAGCCTATGCTTTTTTGATATTCGGCTGGGTCTTTCAGTAAATCCAACGCTTTTTTCAACTGTTCGTCTTTGGCAGGATTCGGGTCGCGGCGATTGACCATATCGTCAAATTTTTCATCTTCGCTTTTGGCTTTGGCAGCCTGAACGGTTTCTTGTTTTTTCGCCGCAGCGTCTTGGTCGATTTTACCTTTGGTTTCTTTTTCGCCAAACGGATTATCCAAATGTCCGCTTAAATCCGCTTCACGCATTTGAAATGCGTCGTCTTCGCTTTTGAACTCAATATCAGGCACAATGCCGTGTGCTTGAATAGAACGGTCGTTTGGCGTGTAATACAGCGACACGGTGAGTTTAACGCCCGAGCCGTTTGACAGCGGAATCACCGTTTGCACCGAACCTTTACCAAAACTTTGCACGCCCACCATAACTGCGCGTTTGTGGTCTTGCAACGCCCCTGCGACAATTTCAGACGCAGACGCAGAACCCGAGTTAATCAGCACCGTTAAAGGCACTTCTTTAATACCTGCGGGCAGTTTCGCTAATGGGTCGCTGCCTGCAATGCGTTTGGCAGGCATATAATCTTTTTTCTCCGCCTTATAAGACACCGCATTGCGACCGTCTCTACCACGCGTACTCACTACCGTTTTACCTTGCGGCAAGAATACTGCCGACACGCCCACCGCTTGCGTTAATAAACCACCTGGGTCATCACGCAAATCTAAAACCAAGCCTTTTAATTGACCATTATTTTTTTTGTATAACTCACTGATATGGCTAACTAAATCTTCTGTTGTGCGTTCTTGAAAATTCGACACTTTCACATAACCATAACCGTCTTCTAACAGTTTAGAACGCACACTTTTCACCTTAATCATCGCACGCACAATATGCACTTGAATGGGCGTGGAACTGTCTTTACGGCTTAAAGTTAAATCAATCGCCGTGCCAGGTTTGCCACGCATACGCTTAACGGCGGCAGCGGTACTCATACCACGAGTGGATTCATCATTGATTTTAATAATGTAATCGCCACTTTTGACACCCGCACGGTCAGCGGGCGTGTCTTCAATCGGTGCGATGACTACAATCGAATCGTTCCTTTTACCGATTTCCATGCCTAAACCGCCAAACTCGCCCGAAGTATGTTCTTTCAAATCTTCAAAATCTTTCGGCGTTAAATATTCCGAATGCGGGTCTAAACCGCTGACCATGCCTTTCACGGCTTCGTTAATCAGTTTATCGTCTTTGGTGTCTTGATAATAATTTGCCTTAATTTGCCCATACACTTCCACAAAATTACGCACTTCCTGCACAGGCAAAGCGTCTTTTTGACTGTCGGCAAACGACTGCAAAGAAATCGCCGACATCGCCCCACCTAACGCACACAAAACGCACAAGGAAAGTTTTTTAAAAGTACCTTTTTTCGACATTTTTTTCTCACTATTGTTTGTGTTTATTGAAAACATTTTCAGGCAGCCTGAAAGGGACATATTATATGATAAAACAAGGTTTATTTCACCGTTAGGTGAAATCTTTATTGACGCAGTCAATAAAGGATTACGGAGTAATCAAACCGCAGTTTCTGCGAACGAAGTGAAGCTAAAACAAGGTTTAGTTGATACAAAGTATCAACCTTGAACAAACGCAGTTTGTTAAAGTGGATTGCGAAACAATCAAACCGCAGTTTCTGCAAGCCGATAGGCGAAGCTAAAACAAGGCTTATTTCACCGTTAGGTGAAATCTTTATTGACGCAGTCAATAAAGGAGTTTGCGAAGCAATCAAACCGCAGTTTCTGCGAGCCGATAGGCGAAGCTAAAACAAGGTTTAATTGATACGAAATCAATCTATTAACAAACGCAGTTTGTTAAAGTAGATTGCCCAGCAATCTTACCTGCGTTTTTGCAAGTGGCAAACGCAAAGAAAACCTTGTTCAGCCTGCCTAATATGATGAATAATGTAACACAAAAATGATGTTTTACTTAATTTCAGGCAGCCTGAAACCCTTTTGAAATTGACAACAGTCTTGGTTTTTTCTATAATTTATTATCAACTAATATAAATAAAACAAATTAACTTTTAATAGTTAATAGCAATTAACTATATAAAAACATTTCAACACACACGCGAAATTTTTCTTGCATAATAGCGAAAAACAACCAATATGTTGTTTCCGATTAACAAAGTAAATTGTCATTTTCTCAAAATAAGGGTTGAGCAAGACAATAAGCAAATTGAAAGGTAAAAAAATGTTTGCAAATAAAGAAGGTCAAAAAGTGCCGTCCTGTGTATGGCATACTCGTCAAGGCGATCAATGGGTTGATGTATCGTCCGGTGAAATTTTTAACAATCGCACTGTGGTTGTGTTTTCGCTGCCTGGTGCTTTTACGCCCACTTGTTCGTCTTCGCACTTGCCACGCTATAACGAGTTGGCAAAAGTGTTCAAACAATACGGCGTTGATGAAATTGTGTGCGTTTCGGTGAATGATACTTTCGTGATGAACGCTTGGAAAGCACAACAAGAAGCAGAAAATATCACAATGATTCCTGACGGTAATGTGGAATTTACGCGTGGTATGGGTATGGCAGTGATGAAAGAAGACTTGGGCTTCGGCGAACGCTCTTGGCGTTATTCGATGTTGGTGAAAAACGGTGTCATCGAAAAAATGTTTATCGAGCCTGAAAAACCTGGCGACCCATTTGAAGTGTCGGACGCGGATACGATGTTGCGTTATATCGCTCCTGATTATAAAGAACAACCATCTATTGTGGTATTCACCAAACCTGGTTGCCCATTCTGTGCGAAAGCCAAAGCAATGCTGAATGAAAAAGGTTTGGCATTTGAAGAAATCGTTTTAGGTCGTGATGCAACTACGGTTGCGATTCGTGCGGCTACGGGTAAAACCACGGTGCCACAAGTGTTTATCGGCGGCGAATATGTCGGCGGTAGCGAAGATTTGGCGGCGTATTTGAATAAGTAACTCGTAGGGTGGGTCTTCGACCCACCAAAACGCAAATTCGTTATAGGGTGGGCGTGTCAGCCCACCGTAACGGACAAAACGATTTTCAGGCTGCCTGAAAAATATAAAAGGAAAGTAATGAATAAACAGCCGTAGGGTGGGCATTCCTGCCCACCATAACGGACGAAATGATTGCAGGGTCGGTCTTCGACCCACCATAACGGACGAAATGATTTCAGGTTGCCTGAAAATGTTTTGTGTTATGCAAACCTTGCGGTTTGCTGGTGGGCAAGAATGCCCACCCTATAATATATTGACAACCAAAGCCTTGCGGCTTTGTGGTGGGTTAGAAAACCCACCCCACAATATAAAGGAAGGTAATGAATAAACTTTTCAGGCTGCCTGAAAATATATTAAACCGCGTGGCGGGCAAATTGCCCAGCATACGAAATTTAACATATTGAATAGAAAGGAATTTCAAAATGAAAACCATTCACACAGATGTTGCCATTATCGGCGGCGGGACCGCAGGTATGAGTGCTTTTCGTGCCGCACGAGCCCATACCGACCGTGTACTGTTAATTGAAGACAATCATTTTGGTACAACCTGTGCCAGAGTGGGTTGTATGCCGTCAAAACTGTTGATTTCTGCGGCAAATGCTCGCCACAATGCACAGCACACCGACTTATTCGGCATTCGTGTACAAGGCGAAGTAAAAACGGACGGACAAGCGGTTATGCAACGCGTAAAAGCCGAACGCGACCGTTTTGTGGGCTTTGTTTTGTCTGATATAAACGACTTTCCTGATGAATGCAAATTATTGGGTAGAGCCACATTCCAAGACGAACACACACTGATTGTTAATAATAACAATGAATTAACCGAAGTTCATTTCGAGCGAGCCGTGATTGCCACAGGTTCTCGCCCTGCAATGGTTGCCGACTGGCTGAAATTGGGTGATAAACTGATTGTCAATGACGATGTGTTTAACTGGGATACGCTCCCTGAAAGTGTTGCGGTGTTTGGCACAGGCGTGATTGGTTTGGAATTAGGGCAAGCGCTGCACCGCTTGGGCGTGAAAGTGTATCTGTTTGGACAAGGCGGTTTTATCGGCAGCATTACCGACCCTGTGGTATTGAAAAAAGCCCAAGATATTTTTAATAGCGAATTAGAAATTCACTTTGATAAACAAACAGTTGTGCAATTAAATTCACAAAATAAAGTTGAAATTCAATGGCAAGACAACAAAATTGAAGTGGATTATTTACTTGCGGCAATCGGCAGAACGCCGAACACCGACAATATCGGCTTGGAACACCTTGATATTGTTAAAAATGCACGCGGCGTGCCTGTGGCTGACCCTTTAACGATGCAGACTTCGCTACCGCATATTTTTATTGCAGGCGATTCGTCCGCCCAAGTGCCCCTGCTTCACGAAGCCGCCGATCAAGGCAAAATCGCAGGCGAAAATGCAGGCACATTTCCGAATATCAACAAAGGCTTACGCCGAAGTGGTGTGAATGTGATTTTCAGCGAGCCACAAATTATGTCGGCAGGCGAGCGTTGGGTAAATTTAAAAGACCGTGCAGACGAAATCGTCATCGGCGAAGTTTCATTTGACAATCAAGGCAGGTCAAGGGTTATGGGCATTAACAGCGGACATATGCGAATTTACGCCGACAAACAAACAGGACGATTCTTGGGGGCAGAAATGGTAGGACCCGCCGCCGAACACATTGCCCACCTGTTAGCGTGGTCGCACCAAATGCAAATGACCATACAACAAATGCTTGATATGCCGTTTTATCACCCCGTCATCGAAGAAGGCGTGCGAACCGCATTAAGAGATGTGGCAGCGAAGTTGGCGTAAGCCACGGCGGTTTTACCGCTTACGGATACGCCATTGCGAGCCTGCTGTGTTTGTTAGCGATTTATCGCTTACAAACACACTGTTGCGAGAATGCGTAGCATTCGTGGCAACCCCAAGCACGGAGTGGCAATCCCCTTGCCATTAGATTTTCAGGCTGCCTGAAACAAGAATTTTCAAAAACATACTCCTTTTTTAAGACGGCTTTGTGCCGTCTTTTTTTAGGCTGCCTGAAAAAAATCCCCGAAAATGGGTAGATATAGTCAATTCATACCAAAACTATGCAACGTTGTTCCGCCTTGCCGTATTATTTATACTGTCGCAGGCGAAACACCTTGCCTATTTTTGGTCTGAATTGACTATATAAATAACACACAACAATCTTTTTCAAAAAAGGCGTTTTGCAGGCGTTTTTTACAAATAACACAAATACATATTACAATCTTAACTTTTAGCAATTTTGAAAAACATTATGTTTCACATTGTTTTATTTGAACCCGAAATTCCGCAAAATACAGGCAATATTATTCGCCTGTGTTCTAATACAGGCAATACGCTGCATTTGGTAAAACCGTTGGGTTTTCCTTTGGATTCTGCCAAAATGCGGCGTGCAGGTTTGGATTATCACGAAACCGCTAATATGCAGGTGCATGAAAACTGGGCGGAATGTTGTGCCACCTTACACAACAAACGCTTTTTTTTAATGACCACCAAAGGCAAAACCCGTTTTGATACGCCACTATTTCAGGCAGGTGATGTGTTTGTATTTGGCCCTGAAACGCGTGGTTTGCCTGCCGAAATATTAGCAAAATATCCAGAAAATCAAAAATTGCGTCTGCCTATGCTGCCTGAAAATCGCAGTATGAATTTATCGAATACCGTTGCCATTACTGTGTTTGAAGCGTGGCGGCAGAATGATTTTATCAACGGCATATAAAATAATTAAAAACAAGCATAAAAAGTGCTACAATGCAAGCGAAATACTGATTTTTTTTACAAGGTATGACAAAAATGATACACAACGCTCACAAAACACGCACATACGGCTTGGTTATGGTCGGTGTTGTGTCCTTTTTCTTGGGCTTGTTTTTATCTCCCAATTACGCCAACGCACGCAGCAACAGCCCTATGGTACAAGAAGGCACTGCGTCTTGGTATGGCGGCAAGTTTCACGGCAGAAAAACCGCATCGGGCGAACGCTTTAATACTTACGACTTAACCGCCGCTCACCGCACCCTGCCAATGAACACTTTGGTAAAAGTAACCAATTTATCCAATGGCAAAAGCGTAGTGGTTCGCATTAACGACAGAGGTCCTTATGTGGGCAAACGGGTGATTGACTTATCCTATTCCGCCGCCAATGAATTGGGCTTTGTTAAACGCGGTGTTGCCAAAGTGAGATTAGAACGCATACCACGAGCCAAACCGCAACTGATTGAAGAAAACCCCAATCCCGAAGTTTATACGGTTATGGAAGCCCAAGACCCTGCGATGGAAAACGCCATTATTCAAGTTATTCAAGAAATTGACCCTGCTCCTGTGCCAGTCGAACAAGAAACACCGCCCAATTTAACGGGAACATAAATAAACAACAAAGCATTGGTAGTTGCCAATGCTTTTTTATTACTTGGATTTTCAGGCTGCCTGAAACCTTCGTAAAACTCAATCTAAAACAAAAAAGCGTTCGTTATATGCTTAAAATAGGTTTTGCAAAAGTTTCAGGCAGCCTGAAACTGCTTTATTTAACCACAAAACCACTGTCAGGCGTTAAAAACAAACTGCCGTCTTTACCTGAAAAATCAATTACCGTGCATTGTTCTTGTGATGATTTGTGCGGCACGGCACACACTTCCAATGCGGGCGTATCGCCTGGTGGCAAATAAGTGATTTTATGCGTCTCTCCTTTCGACAATGCCACCCTACCCGTTTCTTTCACTGCCACAATTTCAGGACGAAACGCCGTTTGTTCATACTGCATACGATATTCACGATGTTTTAACACCAACACGCAAGGCGACAAGGCCGTAAAAGACAAAACAATGCCTTGTGGCGACCTTGCTTCATCAGCAACACGCACCAGTGCCGTTGGCGTTTGCTCCACAGACACACACGCACTTACGGCAAGCAAAGATAAAAATAACACAGGTTTCATGACAAACTCCCAAGAATTTCTGCACATATTGACATTATATAATCAATGCAAATAATCAGATTTCCCAAATTTGTTCAGGCAGCCTGAAAAAAATGTTATTCGGGCGTAAAATAGGCGATTATTTTTGGGTTGAACAACAATGAACGCGTTTAAACTTTATGACACCGAATTTTCATCACGATTATTATTAGGCACGGCGGGTTATCCGTCTGGCACGGTGTTGCAACAGGCTTTGCAAGTCACTCGTCCTGCGATGATTACCGCCGCCGTTCGCCGTCAAGGCGTTGCCGACAATCAGGCTGGTTTTGGTTTTTGGAATATTATCAAAGACTTAAATATTCCTATTCTGCCGAATACCGCAGGTTGTCAGTCGGTGGAAGAAGCGGTTGCCACTGCCGAAATGGCACGCGAAATTTTTTCGACCGAGTGGATTAAATTAGAAATTATCGGCGATGATGACACTTTGCAACCCGATGTTTTTCAATTAGTTCAGGCAGCCACGATATTGATAAATAAAGGTTTTAAGGTTTTGCCTTACTGCACCGAAGACTTAATCGCCTGCCGCCGTTTGATTGACGCAGGTTGTCAAGCCTTAATGCCGTGGGCGGCACCAATCGGCTCGGCTTTGGGCGTGGTGCATGAACACGCACTCCAAACCTTGCGAGAACGCTTACCCGACACGCCGCTGATTATTGACGCAGGTTTAGGCTTGCCGTCCCACGCCGCACAGGTTATGGAATGGGGCTTTGACGGCGTATTATTGAACAGTGCAGTCGCTTTAAGCGGCGACCCTGTCAATATGGCAGTCGCTTTTGACTTTGCCATAAAAGCAGGCAGATTAGCGTATTTTGCCGACCCACTTTCCCCACGCAAAACCGCCAAAGCCAGCACGCCGACTGTGGGACAACCGTTTTGGCACAGTGCGGAGTATTAACGAAAAACAATGTTTCAGGCTGCCTGAAAGGTGTTTTTCTTTACTTATGATACTAATACTGATACCATAAACACAATGGATAAAATCGAAAAAATCCTAATGGCGATGAAAAATAGCCCACAAAATGTGCGTTATGCGGATTTACTGGCTGTTTGTCGTGCATTTTTTGGCGAACCACGCCAAAGCGGGGGCAGTCATACGGTGTTCAAAACTCCGTGGCAAGGTGATCCACGCATTAACATTCAAAAATCAGGCGATAAAGCCAAAGGCTATCAAGTGCGACAAGTTTTATCAGCGATTGATAAATTGAAAGGACATAAATCATGAACCACTACACCTACCGTGTTTTTTGGAGCGATGAAGACCAAGAATTTGTTGCTTTATGTGCCGAATTTCCGTCCCTATCTTGGTTGGCGGATACGCCTGCGAACGCTGTTTCTGCATTACAAAATTTGGTTGATGAAATTATTGCCGACATGCAAGAGAATAACGAACCCATACCACAACCCTTATCCGAACGGCAATACAGTGGCAAATTCAACATTCGCATTCCGCCAGCCTTGCACCGTGCTTTGGCGATTGAAGCGGCGGAAAATCAAATCAGTATGAATCGTTTGATTTCTAATAAATTATCAATGGCATAAATTAAAAGTTTCAGGCAGCCTGAAAGATATAAAACAATATGAAAATCAAATATTTAGGACGCAATCAACCGTATTTACCGATATTTCAAGCCATGCAGGCTTTTACCGAAGAACGCACGGCAAGCACCGAAGATGAGTTATGGGTGGTGGAACACGCCCCTGTTTTTACGCAGGGTAAGGCGGGTAAATCTGAACATTTATTGCACGCCAGCGATATTCCTGTGATTGAAACCGACCGCGGTGGGCAGATTACTTATCACGGTTTGGGGCAAGTGGTGGTTTATGTGTTGATTGATTTTAAACGCCGTCAAATTTCGGTGCGGGAATTAGTCAGCCGCATTGAAAACGCCGTGATTGCCACATTAAGCGACTATCAAATACAATCCGCCGCCGACCCAAAACGACCTGGTGTTTATACAGAAAACGGCAAAAAAATTGCGTCTTTGGGTTTGCGAATTAAAAACGGAGCAACCTATCACGGCGTGGCGTTGAATGTGGCTATGGATTTGTCCCCATTTTCCCAAATTAACCCCTGCGGCTACGCAGGTTTGGCAATGACACAAATCGCCGATTTCATCACCCCATGCCCTACATGGCAGGAAGTGGCTGAAAAGTTAGCCCAAAAATTGGCGGAAAGATTGTAGAATAAGCATTTTTCAGGAAGCGTACACAATGAAAAACTTTTACGAAGAATTGAATATTGCTTTTGACGCAAACGAACAAACCATTTTAAACGCTTTGCAACGATTAGCTCAAAGCGGTCAATATTCATTAGAAGAAATTCAAACTATTAAAGAAACGCTGTTAAATCCTGAAAAAAGAGCGGAATATAATCTAACTTTAACGCAAAACAAATCTAAAAATTTCTACGAAATATTAAATATTTCACCAAATGCGTCTGAAAATATTATATTAAATGCTATTCGCCGTAAAGCCGAAAGCGGGGAATTATTATTAGAACAAATTCAGGAAATTAAAGAAACTTTATTGGATACAGAAAAAAGAGAAAAATATAATCAAACGATTGTGGTTGAAAATCCGCCTATAATTTCTCAAAAAATACAAAAATCACAGCCACTTTTTTCAAAATCATTTATTTTTATTGTTGCGGTTGTTTTATTATCTTCAACTATTTGGTATGCAAATTATTATTATAAAAATATTTACCCTTATCGAATGAAATCAGGAGAAAAATATTTTTTTTACTGAACGCAAAAAAATATTAAATCGCCAAGATTCAGATGAAGTTGATACAAATAATAAAAAAAATCCAATCTTGATTGAATATGTTTCCATTTCAAAAAATAAACACGGAAATATTACAACTTTATATCAAAAAAGACCTTTATCAGCAGAAAGAGATGACAGATATAATGAAAGAGAAAAGCATATTTCTTTATACAATATCCATAACAAAAATAATAATGAGTTAAAACAAAAAGAAGAAAAAATCAACAAATTTATTGGAAAGACTAAAATTTTAGATAAAGTTAAATTAACAGACAATGGGAAATTATTTGTTTTTGGAAGTCAAAAAACTTATCTTTTTGATTTGAATAGTGATTTTGTTGAAGAAATTCCTATTGGTAGAGCAATGTTTTTGAATGAACGATATTTAGCATTTGATATAAATAATGTCGAATTGCCTTTTTCAAGTAAAGTTTTTCAATGGTGTAAGGAAAATAAAAATAACAGTTGGGGATGTACTACTCATGGGTATCATCAAGATGGTATGATTGCTTTTTATGATTTAATTAGTAAAGAAGTTTCTAATATTTATATTACATATAATGGTGATATTTGTGGTCATTTAGGTAGAGAAATAGTTTTTGACAAAGAAGGAGAACAAGTAGGCATTATATGTCATGATAGTTTTGTAACAAAAGAAAGTGGCGATTATGAACATTTTTATAAAGAAAAAATGTACATATATCGACTTAAAAAAGAAAAAGATATTATTGTGGCGGTAGATAATATTTTTGAAAAAGATTTTCATAAATTAAAAGTCTATAAACCACAGTTTTCTGTTAATGGTAAAGAAATTTATTTTATTCAAGCCAAACACCCATATAGTATAGATCATCATTTTGTTCGTTGGGATATAAACAATTATAAAGAACTGCAATCATCAAAAATTGATATGCACTATATTTATAATTATCATTATCGTCCGAAATATAATGATTTATTTCTTGTAGGACAAGTAAATAAAAAAACATTGGCTATGTTTAGTAAAAATAATAGCCCCAATATTACCAATAATCCAAACACTATGTCCTTTTATTATCACAATTTAAATAAATCAAATGGCTATTGGGACGAATTAAATCCTGCACGAGTCAATACACGAGACTTACGCAATGCCGCTAAAATTGACCATATGTGTGATGATGGTTTTTTCTTTTCAGAAAGCGGCAATGTGTTTATGCCTGTGTGTCGCGGTTATTCGCATACCTATTTTATTCACAATGGTGAGGAAAAGCCGCAATATTACCGAAAAATATTGAGAAAAATAGAAGATGGTATAGATGAGTAAGCAATTTTCAGGCAGCCTGAAATACTGTTAAAATACGCAGTTTTTACCTTTCAGGCAGCCTGAACTTTATTTAAGGAATACACAAATGATAGAACAAGAAAAAATCAATCAACTGAATAACTTATTAGACGATTTGTCGCAAAGAAATGGCGATATTCGGAGGTATCTTTGACTACGATGGCAAGAAAGATCGTTTAGAAGAAGTAGTCGGCTTATCCGAAGACCCTGATTTGTGGAATGACCCCAAAAAAGCGGAAGCCATCGGCAAAGAACGCAAAATGTTAGAAGATGTGGTTTTGACGGTTGAAGAAGTGTCAAACGGCATTGACGACAATCGAATGTTGCTTGAAATGGCGGCAGAAGAAGATGACGCAGACGCATTTGCCGCCGTTGAAAGCGATATTTTGGCATTAGAAAAACGCATTGCCGACTTGGAATTTAAACGCATGTTCGACCAGCCTGCGGACGCGAATAATTGTTTTATCGACATTACCGCAGGGGCAGGCGGCACGGAGGCGGAAGACTGGGCGGGCATGCTGTTTCGTATGTATTGCCGTTATGCCGAACGCAAAGGTTTTAAAATCGACATTTTGGAAGAGGACGAAGGCGAAGTGGTGGGCATTAACCGTGCCACAATTAAGTTAGAAGGGGCGTATGCGTTTGGTCTGCTGCGAACCGAAACGGGCATTCATCGCTTGGTGCGTTGCTCGCCGTTTGACGCAAACAATAAACGCCACACTTCGTTTGCGTCTGTGTTTGTGTATCCTGAAATTGACGACAGTTTTGAAATTGAAATCAACCCTGCCGATTTACGCATTGATACTTATCGTGCCAGCGGTGCGGGCGGGCAGCACATTAACAAAACTTCGTCTGCGGTGCGTATTACGCACAATCCCACAGGCATTGTGGTGCAATGCCAAAACGACCGCTCGCAACACCGCAATAAGGCAGAAGCGATGAATATGCTGCGTGCCAAATTGTTTGAAATTGAAATGCGAAAACGCAACGAAGAAAAGCAAAATTTGGAAGATTCTAAATCCGATGTGGGCTGGGGACACCAAATCCGCTCGTATGTCTTCGACCAGTCGCGCATTAAAGATTTGCGTACTTCGTATGAAGTGGGCAATATTAAAGCGGTGATGGACGGCGATTTAGACGGCTTTATCGAAGCGAGTTTGAAACAAGGCGTTTAGGCAGTGAGCAGTTAAAATAAAAACCTTTCAGGCTGCCTGAAAGGTTTATTTTTTCAGGCTGCCTGAAATAAGTAGGCGGGTGAAAAGTTAATCTTTAATCCACAAATTTTCTTTATAAATGCCCAAAATTTCAATATCGTTATCATGAATGCGAAACGGAATTTTATAGCCCTTATAAATTAAATCCCTAATCTGCTTGTCATTTGCGTCTAAATTCTGACGAAAACGATAGGGCATAAAAGGGATTGTTTCGATTTTGTCGTAGATTTGATGATAAAGATTTTCCGCTCTTTGAACGCCGTCTCTTTGAGCGATAAATTCGATTATGTTCATCAACTCGTTTTCAAATCGTTCTTTATAAACAATTTTTCTCATATTTCGCCTTTAATTCTTCTAATTTTTTATCGGTGCGTTTTTTCATTTCTTCCATAGAAATAAACTTCAACTCACCTTTTTCCAAAAGACGCAAAGTTTCTTGGAAGCGTTCTTCGTCTTCCAAACTCATGGTGTGAATTTTGGCGTTTGTGTTTTTTTCAATTTGATAATTTAAGTCGCTATGTGTTTTTAAAAAGGCTTTTAAGGCATTGAAAATGCTTTGATTACCGTTTTGAATTTGAAGCGTAATTTGCATGTTTTACCCCTTGCGTCTATTTGCTTGGCATTATAACAAAATAAGGTTTCAAATATTAACGAAGTTAATATTTGCATTTGTGAGTATCGCTCACAAATGGGTTTGCGTAAGCAAACAAACCGCAATTTTGGCTTTGCCAAAACATGTATTCAAACTACGCCCTACCCCACGCCTAACGCCAAACTGATTGCCGCAATCCATTCTTGTTCAATCAATGAAATTTTTTTATCGTCTATGGCGATGATATTCAGTGCGTGAATAATGCCTTGTTTTTCGGCAAGGGGTAGGTTTTTTAGATGGTGTATGATTTCAGGCAGCCTGTTTAAGTCTATGTTTTGTAACGATAAATCTTTTATTTGATAGCGTTCGCAGGCTGCCTGAAAATTTTTTTCGGCGTTTTTGCCTTGATTGGCATGCCGTGCGGTAAGCATCAAAAGTTGGGCGATATTGTCCGTTGTGTGGGTGATTTTGCTGTAATGCGATGGTTTGTATGTTGCACCGTCCATATTCAGGCTGCCTGAAACGGCGGCAAAAACACAGTGTTCAAATAACGAAGTTTTGTTATCCGCTTGAATAATATGCTGTAAAAACTGGCTATATTGTTTGGCTTTATCTTCATTTGCCAACGCCAAACGCACATTCGGCAAGGCGAGCGATAGCACCGCAAAACGGCGTTGCAGGGGCAAGGGTTCATTTACTAAATGCGTGATGATTTTCTGCCACACAGGGTTAAATAACTCGGCAACTGCCAAACATTCGGGCAGATTTTCGCTATACCGCACAAGCAACGCCACAATAGTGGCGGCGGCAGTATCGGGATTGCGTGCAGATGACAACCACGCATTTTCGCCTTGTGGCGTGTGATTATTCAGGCTGCCTGAAACGCCTAAATACAATATTTCGTAAGGTAAATCGTTGTTTAATATAGGTTTATTTTCGTTAATCGGCATAGCAGGCAATTTGCCGTCCCAGTTGGGCAGAATTTTGCGTATGCGTGATTCGCAATCAGGGTGCGTGAGTAATATGCTCGATTGAAAAACAGGATTTTTGCCAAACGAAAACAAAAAATGCTCTAATTGCGACACAAAAGCGTCTGCAAATAAAATATACGAAAATGCACTGTTGAGATTTTTTTGCAAAACACACGCCAAGCCGTGTGCGTTGCGTGCTAACTGCACCGCCGTTGCGTCCGCTTGATACACATTTTGCCTGCAAATAAATGCTTTAATCATTTGTGCCGCTAAATAGCCGCCAAAAACAGCCATCGACAGATACACAACATAAATACCCCAAATATACAACAAGCCAAAACAAATGGCACACACCCACGACATAATATGCGTGCAGAAAAATTCAATGCCAAACAAAGTGCCGTAAATCAGTGTATTTAAACGCGCGTTGCCGTTAATAATTTGTGCCATTTCATACGCCGCCAAACCTTGCAATTCTTCGCGATTGAGTTTTTCCAAACAGCCACGCGTAAAGCCTACCGACATATCGGCAGCATTTAAGCCTGCGGCAAAGGCATTCACAGACGGCTCTAATGGCAAAATATAAATATGCGGCACGGGAATATGAGCGGCAATCGCCATTTCTTCAATAGTATTGCGAAGTTGTTGTTCAGGCAGCGTCTTGGCAACTTGCAAGCGTTCGCCGCCTAACATTACCGCAGTATAAGCCCCGTGTGAAAGTTTTTTGAGTTTAGATAAAGAAATAAAAAAGATAACGGCACTCATCAAAAGAGCCAGCACAAACAACCAAGCAACCGAAATGCCGCTTCCGTCCAAATTTAATTCATCAGCCAAAGAGCGTAAGGCGGCAGCAACAATCAGCGTAATCGCCCCTACCAAAGACAAAGCACAGCCGACAAACAGCAACAGCAACAGCAACAAACGAATATTGCGTTGTGCGGTTTTTTGTTGTTGATAAAAAGATAGGCTCATGGGGAAAATCTCTAAAAATGATATTTCAGGCAGCCTGAAAATTATATCGTCATTGCGAACCTGACCAAAGTTTTAATAAATTAAAAACATTTACCTTTTCATTGTTATGTGCGTCTATATATGCTGCCTGAAAATTATAATTGAAACGCGTGGCGGGCAAGTTGCCCACCCTACGACTATTTTTCCTATTTTGGGAAGATAATGAACATAGTTCAGGCTGCCTGAAAATATTTCACAGGTAATCTCTAAAAATTCAAAAATCGAGTGTCATTGCGAGATTTTTCCATAGGAAAAATCGTGGCAATCCAGTTTTGCCGCAGGCAAAACACAACGCCACAGGCGTTGTAGTCGTCTTGCAAAAAGCCATTTAAGTTTCCCTAATTTTTATAAAGAACAGGACAACGCCTTGCGGCGTTGATAAAAAATCTGATGATTTTTTATATGGATTGCCACGATTTGAACGAAACTTCAAATCTCGCAATGACACTCGGTTCAAATTCAGGCTGCCTGAAATAGATTTTAAATCAACCGCCAAAATACCAGAATTTAGCCACCCACAAGGCGGAGACTATCCACACCATAATCGGCACTTCGCGTGCTTTGCCGCATAGGGCTTTGACTACGGTGTAAGAAATAAAGCCCATGGCAATGCCGTTGGCGATTGAGTAGGTAAAGGGCATAAAGGTAATGGTGAAAAAGGCAGGAGCGGCTTCGGTTAAGTCGTTCCAGTTAATTTCCAAACAGCTTTTCATCATTAAAATGCCGACAAAAATTAAGGCAGGAGCGGTTGCGAATTTAGGCACGCTGCCCACCAGTGGCGAAAACCACAATGCTGCCAAAAACAGCAAGCCCACCACAATCGAAGTTAAGCCTGTTTTGCCCCCTGCGGCAACGCCTGCGGCGGATTCCACATAAGCGGTAACCGATGAAGTGCCTAATGCCGAACCTGCGACAATCGCCGATGAATCGGCTAATAATGCACGGTTTAAGCGGGGCAATTCGCCTTTTTCATTCAGCAAGCCTGCACGATGTGCCACGCCTATCATCGTGCCTGTACTGTCGAATAAATCAACCAAAAAGAACACAAAAATCACGCTTAATAAAGCAGGGGTAAATAGGCTTTGGAAATCCATTTGCATTAAGGTTGGTGCAATGGACGGAATGTCGCCGACTATACCTTTAAATTCAGCATCGCCCACATGAAAAATAATGGCTAAAACGGTAATGCTTAAAATACTGATAATAATTGCCCCACGAATGCGAAAATGGTCTAACGCCACGATAATGAAAAAACCTAATAACGACAGCAACACTTCGGGAGATGAAATCACGCCCAAAGTTAATAATGTTTTAGGGTGATCAACCGCAATACCCGCATTTTCCATACCGATAAGCGTTAAAAACAAGCCGATACCTGCCCCTATCGCAAATTTTAAAGATTGCGGAATGCCATTGATAATCGCTTCACGAATTTTCAGCACGCTAAATATCACAAACACAATGCCTGACACGCATACCGCTGCTAACGCTACTTGCCACGGCACGCCCATGCCCGAACACACGGTGTAAGTAAAATAAGCATTCAAGCCCATACCAGGGGCTAACGCAATCGGATAATTTGCCACCACGCCCATTAAAATACAGCCAAACGCAGACGCAATGCAGGTTGCCACAAATACCGCACCCCAGTCTAAGCCCGCTTCGCTTAAAATGTTCGGATTGACAAAAATAATGTAACTCATCGCCAAAAAAGTGGTGAGCCCTGCCAACAATTCCACACGCACCGAAGAATTGTTGTCCGTAATTTTGAAGATTTTTTCAAGGAAATTCATTTTAACCCTGCCTGAAAAGTTGAACAAACACTATACAGTCGTCTGTTTTTTACGCCGTAAAAACTGCCACAACCACATAAAATAACCCGACAAACTGTATAACAAAAAGCCCAAAAACAGCACCACAGACGGTTGCAAGAATAACAATAAAAGTAAGCCAACCAAAATCACCATCACAAAAAACGGCACAGGGCGTTCTGATGTGCTTAACTCTTTGAAACTCCAAAACTTAATTTGCACCACCATAGACAGCCCCGCAAACAGGGTTACGCCTAACGCAATATAGTTAATGTACGGCAAGCGTTCGTAGCCGTGATGCACCCAAATTAAACCCGCCACCAAAGCCGCCGCAGTCGGGCTGGGCACGCCGATAAACCAGCGTTTATCCACCTTGCCGATAAGCGTATTAAACAAAGCCAAACGCAATGCCGCACACGCACAAAAAATAAAGGCGACCGCATAACCCACTCGTCCCAAATACTTCAACTGCCACACATAAGCAACAAGTGCAGGTGCCACGCCGAAACTCACCATATCCACAATGCTGTCTAATTGTTCGCCAAACGAACTTTGCGAGTTAGTGAGCCGTGCAATGCGACCGTCCAAACCATCGCACACCATAGACACAAAAATCCACACCGCTGACTGAATATAATGTTCAGCCATCGCTTGCGTAATCGAAAAAAACGCTGCCAACAAAGCCGTCAGCGTAATCGCATTCGGCAAAAAATAAATGCCATTACGGCGGCGTTTCGCTTGCGTATCTATGCCATTATCTTCATTAAAAGTATTCATAAAACAAATAGTTATAACTTTTCAGGCTGCCTGAAACAATTAAGATTAGGATATATTTTAGCCTTTTTTTGGCATACATAACGGTATTTTTCAGGCAGCCTGAAAGTTGCTGTCATTGATAATCAGAAAAACACAAATGATTTTCAGGCAGCCTAAAAAGCTGCCTGAATATTAAATAATCAACGCAATCAACAGCGACAACACCACCACCGCAATCAGAAACAGCACCATTTTGCCCATTTTGCTTTGCAAAAATTCAAAGCGTTCGTCTTTGGCACTTTCCATGGCCATTTGCATTTGGTATTGTGCTATAACTTGTTGAATTTTCTTGTCTTCTTCTTCTGACAAGGGTTTGGGTTCTATGGTTTTGTCGTATTCGGTGCGTTTGGCTTCGTCCAACAGCACGCTTTTGACTTCGCGTACTTTTTCTAAATTCCACTCGCCGCTTTCGGCTTTGGTGCGTAAAGCACGCAAAATTTCGCCGTCACCTGCGGCTTTGCCTACGCCTAATTGTTGATACAAGGTTTTGTCCGTCATTGCGTTTGCCCTTTCAGTTCGTTTGCAACGAAGCATAATGCTTGTCGCAATAATTCAATGGATTGCGGCTCGATTGCGGAAATTTTAACCGCACGAATCAAGCCGTTATTATTGCGTAAAATTTCTGCTTTTGTGTTAGAAATTTGGTCAATTTTGTTAAATATTTTGATTTTGGGAATGTCGATAGCACCGATTTCGTGCAGCGTTTGTTCCACTTTATCGGCTTTTTCTTCATAATTTTTATCTGAAATATCAATAATATGCAATAAAATATCGGCGTTTGCTGTCTCTTCCAAAGTAGCCGAAAATGCGTCAATTAAAGAATGTGGTAAATCGCGTACAAAACCGACTGTATCAGTCAAAATAATATTACATTCAGGCGACAACCACAGGCGGCGAGCGGTTGTATCAAGTGTGGCAAACAGTTGATTTTTCACAAAAACTTCGGATTTTGTTAAGGCGTTAAACAGTGTGGATTTGCCAACATTGGTGTAACCTACCAAAGCAAACACGGGCATTTTGTTGCGTTGTCGATTTTGCCGTTGCACCGCCCTATTCTTTTTAACTTCTGCCAAGCGTTTATTGAGCCGTGCGATTTTCTGCCCGATTAAGCGGCGGTCAAGTTCTAACTGCGTTTCACCTGGCCCTTTTAAGCCGATACCGCCCCTTTGACTTTGCAAATGCCCATAACCACGAATGAGTCGCGCCGATAAATGCGTTAATTGTGCGGCTTCCACTTGCAATTTGGCTTCGGGCGTTTGGGCACGCTGGGCAAAAATCGCCAAAATCAAACCCACTCTATCCAAAACACGACAGTGCAACACTTTTTCTAAATTGCGTTCTTGTGTGGGCGAAAGTTCGTGATTAAAAATCACCAAATCAATTTGGTTTGTTGCCACAATTTCCGCCAACTCGTCCGCCTTGCCCGTGCCAACAAACAAAGCCGAATGCGGCTGATTGCGTTTGCACACAACGGTTTGCCGCAATTCGCCATCAACCGCTTTGACTAATTCAACCGCTTCTGCAACCGCAATATTAAAATCAGGAATATGCGGAAAATCCACACACACCAAAAGAATTTTTTCCGTGCGTGTTTGCGTGTTGTCAATTTGAAAAGCGGGTTTCATTATTCAGGCTGCCTGAAAATTATTGTGGTTTATGATTTAATTTGAACACAATCAAACAAATAGCGATAAGATAACATATTATTTCAAAAATACCTGCCACAAATTCGGTAAAAGTTTCTTCTTCTGGCGGAATAATCATTTCAATACCATACCCCAGCAAAAAATAAAGCAATATTCCCCCTAATAAGGAATAAATAATTTTCTTTTTAAAATCTTGAATACGACATTCAATAATAAATAATAAAATTGTTGTAGGGAGAGAAAAAATGATAAAAATAAAAATATAAAGAAATAACATGAAAAAAGGGGTTGTCATTATTTCATAAAAATCACTTCGCTTAAATAGAAATTCATGTATTAAAAAAGGTATCGCAGTGATTAAAGGAATAAACACAGCACACAACCATAATATCCGCCCAAAAACTCGCCACTTACTTGGTTTTTCATTTTCAGGCAACCTGAAATCACTTGATTTAGGCGGTGCGTAGGGGTTTTCGTCTATCATTGTTTATTCCTTTCAGGCTGCCTGAAAATATTTCTTTTTATAATATTGATAATGGGCGTGTAATAATAAAGCGGTAATCATTGTGGCAGGTAATGAACCCATAAAAGTACCTATTGCCATATGCAAAAATGTATGCGTAGGGTTACTTAACCACATAACCAACAATGGAGCAGTTATGGCAATGATAATGGCAAAAATAAAAGAACATATTATTTTTTTGCCTATGGTTGAGCAATATTTTTCTAATGTCAAAGAAAAAAGAAAACTTTGCACAATCGTCATAAAATAAATACCGACTAATACAACAACGAAAAACAAGAAAAAAGAAATATCTAATGTTTGGCGATAATCAACACCAAGTAGCATGGCAAATAAAAACAGCACAATAACTATTAACAACGGCACAAGCAATGTACCGAAAACAATTCGTGCAATTTTCTGCCCTTTTGTGGGCTGATAAGCATTTTCAGGCAGCCTGAAATCACTTGATTTTTGCGGTGCGTATGGGTTTTCGTCTATCATTGTTTATTCCTTTCAGGCTGCCTGAAACATATATTCAGGCAGCCTGAAAAATTTAATCTTCTTTATTATCAATAACTTCTGTTTTTTCAGGCAGCCTTGCTAATACGGTACTACATGCAAAAACTTTGTCGCCGATCGCCACTTTGGGCGTGCTGTCTATCGGTAGATATAAATCTACGCGTGAGCCAAAGCGGATTAAGCCGTAGCGTTCGCCACGAATTAAGCGGTCGCCGTTCTCGGCGTAATTGACAATGCGGCGGGCAACCAAGCCTGCAATTTGCACAAAAGTCATCGCAAAACCTGTGTCGGTTTTAAGCAAAATGGCGTTGCGTTCGTTTTCCACGCTGGCTTTGTCTAATGCGGCGTTTAAGAAACTGCCACCAAAATAATCCACGCGTTCAACCACGCCCGTGAGCGGCACACGATTAGAATGCACATTAAATACATTCATAAACACGCTGATTTTTAAGGCTTCTGTGTTACGAAAAGGGTCGTTTGCTTTTTCAATCACCACAATTTTGCCGTCCGCAGGCGATAAAACATCGAGTTCATCGTCCGAACCCGCTTCCCGCTTGGGGTCGCGGAAAAATTGCACGGTAAAAATGGTCAAAGCCCAGCCGATAATCGACAATATAGGGCAAATCAGTAATAAAATCAGGCTGATAAATGCAAAAATGGCAATAAAAATCCAGCCTTCTTTGGCAATAATCGGGTGTGGATAATAAGGTTGCGACATTGTTTTTTCCTTTTTAATTTAATGGGTTGTGTATGTTCAGGCTGCCTGAAATGGCTCATAGCCCGCTGCGTATGCCATTTGCAATAACGCCTACCGCATGCACATACATGCGGCTATTATTATATTGCCAAATCACCACAAAATTGTTTAAACCTACATAATAGGAAAACTCGTTTGGTGCGGTTTCCAAGCGATAAATCAAAGCCTTATCGTCATCTTTAATATCGGGCGGCAATGTTAAGCCTAATTGCCGAAACTCGCCTACGGTGTGATTTAAGCCTGTTTTTTCAGCGGAAAATGCGTCTAATTGTGGCACTTGTTCTTCGCTGACAGACAGCGGCACAAATATGCGTCCGCCCGTTTGCCAGCCGTGTTGCTTTAAATAATTGCCAACAGACGCATAAGCGTCTGCACGACTTGTCCAAATATCGGCAAAGCCATCGCCATCGCCGTCTTTTGCCCATTGGCGGTAAGATGACGGCATAAACTGCGGCATACCCATCGCTCCTGCGTAACTGCCTGTAAAATCCAGCGGATTGCGGTTTAATTCTTTACTCATTTGCATTAAGGCACGCAATTCGTCTTGGAAAAAATCCAAGCGTTTGTTGTAATTGAAAGCAAGCGTATTCAAAGCGTCCGCTACTCGATACGACCCCATATTGCGACCATAAACGGTTTCAATGCCTAAAATCGCCGTCATCACGCTGGCTGGCACGCCATAATTTTGCTCGGCTTGCAAGGCAACGCTTTGATTTTGTTTATAAAACGCCACACCGTCCGCAATGCGTTTGGCTGACGCATTATCCACCGCAAAACGATACCACGGACGCGAAGTCGCAGGACGGGTGATGATTTCAATAATATTGTCTTTGTATTCCACTTGATTGAAAAAATCTGCCCATTCGTCTTGTGTGGCAATATGCACCGAGCGTTGCATAAAACACATCGGGTCGGAGCATGGCGGCAAAGGCTCATTTGTTACGGTTTCGCTTGTGCTTGGCGTGGTTTGCGTTTCTGGCGTATTTTCAGGCAGCGTCTGCGTCGCACAGGCTGCCTGAAAAAGAATAAGCATGGTTAATAAAGATAAAGTGCGTTTTTGCATTATTTGCTCCGTTCAATCTTGGGTTTTGGGCTGCCTGAAAGTTGTATTTTACTTGTTTATCAATGTGTTAAATTTAACAGACGGTGTCTGTTGAATGAAAATGTTTAAATCCATTACTGTCATTACGAGCCATTGCGTAGCAATGGCGTAGTAATCTCCTTGCTATGGAAAACGAACTTATCCGATAAAGAAAAATCGAATTTATACTTTTTCCAATGTATTTTTCGTACAGGCTTGAATAAATCGTTTGCCTAATTCTGTTATTTCATAAAAACTCTTTAAAATATTTATATGTTGATATTTATTAGGAACTAAATCATTTTTTAGTTTCTCTAAATAAGTATCTTGTATTCTATTATATGTAATAGTATCTGCTAATTGATAAGAACTAGTCTTGTAATCAACCAAAATTCCCAAACGAACAAAATTATTGAGATATATAATGACATTGTCTTTATGCTCTAATTTCACTTCATCAGGAATTATGGTACTGCAACAAATATCACTTAAAATTTCTTTCCCATTTTTTATATTTACTCCCCTAAAATTGCAATATGCAATATCTTCTTTGTCTTTTAAATAATTCAAAATCCTTGCTTCATCAGGAGATAATTCACTTATCATTGAAATAAAAGCAGGAAGCACGGTATGCACCATATCTTGATTTGACGCATTGAGCAATAATATAATAAACAAATTAGCAATATCTTCTTCTGTGGTGTAAGTTAATTTATCCAAAATGGGCAAGCCAATTTGTTGATGAACTTCACAGCGTTTTTCTTCTGGGATTTTTGCTAATTCTTCTGCATATTTTTCAAGATTTTTTTGAAAAGTTAATTTGGCTTTTTCACTTCTTAATTTTAAACGCCAATGCCAAGAAGTTACAAATTCAAAACAAGTACCCAAAGCATTGCCCACTGCACGAATAGCAGGTTGTGCAGTGTCTTTGTAAATTTCTAATAAAATCTTCTCTTTTGCTTCTGAATTACTGTTTTCATTCATTTTGATAACTCCTTGTGTCAATTTTTCAGGCTGCCTGAAAAACCTTTTTGCATTGCCGTTATATTTGATAGGCTACCCAAATAAATTGCTGACGCAATTTATTTGGAGATTGCTTCGTCATTTCATTCCTCGCAATGACGATTTAGTTTTCAGGCAGCCTGAAACTTATAATCACGCATCTTTCAAGGCATAAATTTCAGGCAGGTTTCGCCAAGCACCGCTGACATCCATACCAAAACCAAATACATAGCGGTTGGGCACATTTAAGCCGACAAAATCGGCGGCAATCGGTTTGGCGTGCGGTAATAATTTATTAGCAAAAACCGCACAGCGACAGGATTTCGCCCCCATTTGCAGCACTTTTTCTTTCATCGCTGCCATAGTATGCCCTTCGTCTAAAATATCGTCCAAAATCAAAATATGGCGGTCTTTAACGCTTAATTTAGGCAAGTGCGTCCATTCAAACGAACCGCCCACTAACTTGTCGCCATAACGCGATACATGGGCATAATCAAAATCCAAAGGAAAACGCAACAGCGGCAACAACTGCCCTGCAAACACCACCGCTCCGCCCATAATCGGCAGTACCAAAGGAAAATCGTTTTTCATGGTTACGGTAATTTCCGCTGCCATTTTACGCAAAGCGGCATGGCAGGTTTCTGCGTCAAACAACAGTTCGGCGTTGTCTAATGTGCTTTGGTAGTCTTGTTGTTGCATGGTGTTTTTCCTTTTTAAAATATAGGCTGATTATACCCTTTCAGGCTGCCTGAAAAAATTATTCACATTTGCGATAAAACGCAATTAAGCCATTTGTGGAACTGTCGTAATCCGTATCGCAACTATTTGATAATTTAGGATAAATATCCTTCGCCAACGCTTTGCCGTATTCCACGCCCCACTGGTCAAATGGGTTTATCCCCCAAATTGCCGCTTGTACAAAGGTTTTGTGTTCATAAAACGCCAACAATTTGCCCAAATTAAAGGGGTTCAGTTCGTCCAACAAAATGGTATTGGTCGGCTGATTGCCGTCAAAGCGTTTTTGCGGCAGCAATTCATCGCGTTTAATGGCGGATAAATGGGCTAATTCCTGCAAAATTTCCGCGTCTGTTTTGCCTGCCATTAAGGCTCGCGTCTGTGCCAAAGCGTTTGCCACAAGGGTTTGCTGATGAATGTCGCCCTTATCGCCCACAACCACAATAAAATCCGCAGGCACAAGCCGTGTGCCTTGATGAAGCAGTTGAAAAAATGCGTGCTGACAATTCACACCTTCTTCGCCCCAAATAATCGAACCTGTGTCGAAGTCCAAATAATCGCCGTATTGCGAAGTTTTTTTGCCGTTGCTTTCCATATCCAACTGCTGAATATGGGCAGGAAAGCGGCGTAAATCGTGGGCATAAGGAATAATCGCGTGGCTTGCCGAGCGGTAAAAAGTGTTGTACCACAAGCCGATTAAACCTGCCAAAACAGGAATATTATGGCGAAATTCGGCAGTGAAAAAATGCTCGTCCATTTGATTTGCCCCTGATAAAAATTGACGAAAATGCTCTTCGCCAACCGCAATCATCAAGGGCAAGCCGATTACCGAAGTGGCTGAATATCTACCGCCAACCCATTCATTTAATTGAAAAATATTGTCTTTGGCAATACCAAAATCACAGGCTGCCTGAATATTATTAGAAATGGCAATAAAATGCTGACTAATCGCTTTTTCAGGCAGCTTTGTCAATAATAATTTTTTCGCCGTAGTCGCGTTAATCAGCGTTTCGGGCGTGGTAAATGATTTACTCGACACAATAAACAGTGTTTTTTCAATCTCAATTTCAGCGAGCGTTGCGTCTAAATCGGCTTTATCCACATTCGCCACAAAATGCACTTTTATGTTGCTATTTTGATATTTTCGCAAGGCTAAGGCACAGGCACGCACGCCCAAATCTGAACCGCCGATACCGATATTCACCACATATTCAAAGGGTTCGCCTGCGAATGTTTTCAGGTAGCCTTGCCGCACATTTTCAGCAAACAACAACGCTCGATTTAATTCCGCTTGAATTTTTGGCACAATATTTTCATTGTTAATCAATAATTCAGCATTTTCAGGCAGCCTACTCGCAATATGCAAAGCAGCACGATTTTCCGAAATATTGATTTTTTCACCCTGTCGCATTTTTTGCATTTGCTCGCCTAATTTTGCGGTATGAGCTAATTCAATCAACAAGTTAAGCGTTTCTTCGGTAATGCGATTTTTGGAATAATCAAACAAAAAACCGCCCAAAATTTCACTCATTTCATCAAAACGATGAGCGTTTTCGGCAAACAAATTTCGCATTTTGAAGTATTGCGTGCTTTTTTGGTGCAAATTCAATTTTGCCCAAATAGGCGTTTCGTTGATTAACATTTTGGTGAAAGCCATTTTTTGTTCCTATTCAAACTATTTTTCA
Organism: Neisseriaceae bacterium; assembly: GCA_017458185.1. Taxonomy (GTDB): domain Bacteria; phylum Pseudomonadota; class Gammaproteobacteria; order Burkholderiales; family Neisseriaceae; genus RGIG9985. The sequence goes on along the minus strand of JAFTFY010000028.1, from coordinate 40,349 downwards.
GGCAGCCTGAAAACAATTATTTCTTCATAATCCCCTGAAAAACTTCAAAATATTTGGGAAAAGTTTTATTCACACATTCAGGATTGTTAATCATCACAGGCACGCCCAACAGCGACACCAAAGAAAAACACATCGCCATACGGTGGTCGTCATAAGTATCAATCGCCACATTTTCGTTCAATTTTGCAGGCGGCGTGATGAAAATCGCGTCATTTGTGGTTTCTACCCTTGCCCCTAATTTACGCAATTCGCACGCCATAGCCGCTATGCGGTCGGTTTCTTTCACTCGCCAAGATGCAATATTGCGAATTTTGCTGGTACCTTGTGCGGCTAATGCGATTATGGCAAAAGTCATTGCTGCGTCTGGAATGGCGTTTGCGTCAATATCAAATGCTTGAATTTGCAAGTTATTTGGGGCAGAAACACTGATAAAACCGTCTCCCCACTCAATATTTGCCCCCATTTGTTGTAAATGGCGTGCAAAGGCAATATCGCCCTGAATGCTGTTTGCGTCTATTCCGTTGATTTTAATCGGATTTTTGCCTAATAATCCTGCCGCCATAAAATAAGACGCACCTGACGCATCGCCTTCGACTAATAATTCATTCGGTGCGGTGTAAAGACTGTTTTGGCTATCGCCGAACACTGTTTCAGGCAGCCTGAACATTTGGTAATTCTGATTGTCGATTTCCACGCCAAAGCGTTGTAATAAATTGAGCGTAATATCAATATACGGCTTGGAAATTAAATCGCCAACGACTTGAATTTTATACGCTTTTTTGGTGAGCGGTAAAGCCATTAACAAGGCACTTAAAAATTGACTTGAAACGCTGCCTGAAACTTGAACCGTGCGACAACCGTTATCCACAAACTTGCCGATTTTTAACGGCGGAAAACCGTCATTGCCCAAATACTGAATATCCGCACCGATTTGCCGCAAGGCGGCAACCAAATCCGCAATCGGTCGCTCATACATTCGAGCCACGCCTGTGAGTTCGCATTCAACCCCCAAAACCGCCAAAACCGCCGTTAGCGGACGAAACGCCGTGCCTGCATTGCCCAAAAACAGCGTTTCAGGCTGCCTGAACACACCATTTGTGCCGTGAATAATCAGTTCATCATCCGCCGTTTTTTGCATAGACACACCCAGTGCGGTGAGTGCGTCTAACATTCTTTCGGTATCATCAGACTTTAATAAGCATTTGATATGACACGAATTTTTAGACAAAGCCGCCAACAGCAAAACGCGATTGCTAATGCTTTTAGAACCTGGTAAGGCGATTTCAGACGGTTGGGTGTAGGAAATGGAGAGTAACATTATCAATTTGACGCTGTGTAAAAGTGATGATTTTACAGGATTTTGACGGGGAAAATAAAAGAAATATGATTGTTTGCTCAACCTTTTTTATCAACACAAATTGATAAAAAATCGCTGAATTTTTCATTCGATACAAGATGAGATTTTGTTTTTTATAAATTTCTCACCAAGACACGGAGAACACGGAGAATATGAAAAAATGTTAATAATATAAACACTTAACCTTACTCTCCGTGTTCTCCGTGTCTCCGTGAGAAATAATATAGTCGGTTCACAGCAAAAACAGGCAAGGCAACGAGCCGAAGACAGTATAGATAATACGGCAAGGCGAAGTAACGCTGCATGATTTTGCTGTGAATCGACTATAAAAAAAAATTTATGAGAAACAAAATAATATATCTTTTCAGGCAGGTGCAAAGATTTGAGCAGGCAATAATAAAAAGAAATGGTCGGAGTGAAAGGATTCGAACCTTCGACCCCCTCGTCCCGAACGAGATGCGCTACCAGACTGCGCTACACTCCGACTTGGTTTTGAAGCGTTTAATCGTTTTAATTGAATATCAGACAAGGCGGTAAGCCTTTGATAGTATGAATAATACGGCAAAGAATGACCAACGCGGTATTATATTTAAGTAAAACGATTAAATGGCACTCCCATGGGGATTCGAACCCCAGTTACCGCCGTGAAAGGGCGATGTCCTAGGCCGACTAGACGATGGGAGCAGTCCTTAACTTTTCAAAAAGGATTACGGAATATACGCCATTTGCCCGTGCTTGTCAATTTTCAGGCAGCCTGAAAACAATGAGCAATGAGCAATGAGCAGTGAGCAATGAGCAATTAGGTTTTATGTCAAGCCTGCGGCTTGACGGATATATTAAGATAACGCTTCGATTTTGCCTTTCAGGCAGCCTGAAATCATTTTTGCGATATGCCGTTTTCCATAGCAAGAAGATGACTACGCATAGCCTAACGACTATGCTCGTAATGACAGTAGTTTTTTTCAGGCTGCCTGAAACAAAGTTCAACAAACACAGTGAAGTTAAAAGCAAAATCGAAGCATTATCAAAAAATAACCGTCAAGCCACAGGCTTGACTAAATAACTGCTCACTACTCACTACTAACTATTAGCAAAACCCATTCAAAACCGTTAAAATAACCCCTTTGTCAATCTGATTAGGAACACAAAAATGACTGTCATTAAGCAAGAAGATTTTATTCAAAGCGTTGCTGATGCGTTTCAGTTCATCAGTTATTATCACCCCAAAGATTTTATCCAAGCGATGAAAAAGGCGTTGGATAAGGAAGAAAACCCTGCTGCCAAAGACGCGATTACGCAGATTTTGGCAAATAGCCGCTTGTGTGCGGAAGGGCATCGTCCGATTTGTCAGGATACAGGCATTGCTTTGGTGTTTGTTAAAGTGGGTATGCAGGTTCAGTGGGACGCACAAATGACGGTGCAGGAAATGGTGAATGAGGGCGTGCGGCGTGCTTATACGCTGCCTGAAAACAAATTGCGTGCGTCTGTTCTGCTTGACCCTGCGGGCAAACGGCAGAATAGCCGTGATAATACGCCTGCGGTTGTGCATTATGAAATTGTGGCAGGCGATAAAGTGGAAGTGATTTGTGCAGCCAAAGGCGGCGGCTCGGAAAATAAATCGAAAATGGTGATGCTTAATCCGTCTGATTCGATTGTCGATTGGGTGTTGGAAACCGTGCCACATATGGGTGCGGGCTGGTGTCCGCCTGGTATTTTGGGCATTGGCATTGGCGGCACGCCTGAAAAAGCCGCCCTGCTTGCCAAAGAATCGTTAATGTCGCACATTGATATTCACGAATTGCAAGATAAAGCCAAGTCTGGTGCGGAATTGACCACAGTCGAAAAACTGCGTTTGGAATTGTATGAAAAGGTTAATGCGTTAGGCATTGGGGCACAAGGCTTGGGCGGTTTAACCACTGTTTTAGATGTGAAAATTTTGGATTATCCCACCCATGCGGCTTCCAAACCTGTGGCAATGATTCCCAACTGTGCGGCAACGCGTCATATTCATTTTACGCTTGACGGAAGCGGTGCAGCGAAATTAGAACCGCCTACTTTGGAAGATTGGCCTGATATTCAATACGAAAACAAAAACGGCAAACGCGTGAATGTTGATGAATTGACACCTGACGAAGTGGCATCGTGGAAAATTGGCGATGCGCTGTTGTTAAACGGCAAAATTTTGACAGGACGCGATGCCGCCCACAAAAAAATGACCGATATGTTGAATAACGGCGAAAAATTGCCAGTCGATTTCACCAACCGCTTGATTTACTATGTCGGACCCGTTGATCCTGTGCGTGATGAAGCAGTCGGCCCCGCAGGTCCCACAACCGCCACAAGAATGGATAAATTCACACGACAAATGTTAGAGCAAACAGGTTTGTTAGGTATGATTGGTAAATCCGAACGCGGCAAGATTGCGGTAGAAGCGATTAAAGATAACAAAGCGGTGTATTTAATGGCAACAGGCGGTGCGGCGTATTTGGTATCCAAAGCCATTAAATCTGCCAAAGTGTTAGCGTTCCCAGAATTGGGTATGGAAGCGGTGTATGAATTTGAAGTCAAAGATATGCCCGTAACCGTTGCGGTTGATAGCACAGGCACTTCAGTACACGCCATCGCCCCCAAAATCTGGCAGAAAAAAATAGGCATTTTGCCTGTGGAAGATTGACATGGTGCGTGGGGCTTTGCCCCACTTTTTCAGGCTGCCTGAAAACAGTTGCGTCATTGCGAGATTTTTTCGATAGAAAAAATCGTGGCAATCTCCCAAGTTCGGAGAACGGATTTTACAAAACCTTTTCAGGCAACCTGAAACCTACTGTAACCCCAAAAAATCACATTTTTCCTACGAAAAATGTGAAAAATTGCCACTTTTTCGTAGGAAAAATGTGAAAATAAAAACATTTCCACTGAAACAAGGACATTCAAAATGACTCAACAAACTTTTGCTACTGCCGATTTAATCGACATTGCTCCTGAAACGCCGTCTTGTGAAGTGCAGTTTAGAACCTTTGGCAAACGCCGCCGCTTTTGTGGGCGGGTTCGCACGGTTCGTTGCTTCAAAGACAATGGCTTGGTCAAAAAAATGCTGAATACTCAGTCTTTCGGCGAAGTGTTGGTTGTCGATGGACACGGCTCTTTATACAGTGCCTTAATTGGCGATCAAATTGCCGAAGCAGGTCGCAAAAACGGATGGGCAGGTGCGGTTGTTTTTGGCGTAATCCGCGATAGTGCCACAATCGAAAGCATGGATTTTGGCATTAAAGCATTGGGCACCAACCCCAAAAAATCCGCCAAAGACGGCTTGGGCGAAGTGGATACGCCTGTATCATTCGGCAATGTGGTCTTTCACGCAGGCGATTTTGTCTATTGCGATGAAGACGGCGTGTTGGTGTCAGCAGATGAAATTGTAGAAAAATAAGGCGTTCAGGCTGCCTGAACGCATAGTCTGTTCAGACCCAAAATAGACAAAGCGGCGAAGTATGAATAATACACGCCGTATCGTTTGGGTATGAATAGACTATATAAAAAACGCTATAATTTAGTCTATATTTGTTGGGGGTATAAACAAATGTTAGTGCAAGTTGAACTGAATGCCGACAAGTTTGCGTCGTGGCAACATTTACAGCAACAAACTGGGCAGAAACCTGATGCGTTGTTAATGCGTATGATTGATGAATACACACGAGAATACAATGAGTTATCCGCAGACATTGCCGCCGCACAAAAAGATATTGCACAAGGCAAGGTTTATACAGTGGCACAAGTTCAGGCAGCCACTCGCAAGGCATTAAAGGATAAATGGCGTGCTTAATATTCTTTGGTCAGAAAGAGCCTTACGCCGCCGCATTGAAATTTATGTCGCTGTTGCGGAATATGCTGGCGTGCAGAGTGCGGACTATTATATTCCGAATTTGACCGTGTATTAGATTTGGTGGCGGCTAATCCGAAAATGGGAAAAATAGGCATTGTACCTAATACGCGTGAATTGTACCCTGTGAAACATAAATATAGAATTGTCTATGAAATTCAATAAGATATAATTTTTGTATTAACCGTAAAGAATTGTCGCCAGTTGCATACGGCACAGGATTGTTAAGTCTTTCAGGCTGCCTGAACGCATAGATTTTTTAAATGTCACACGGATTCGATTTTGCTTACGCAAAATCTTTAAAAATAAAATTGGGATTGCCACGACTGACTGCGTCAGTCTCGCAATACGCATATCCGTAAGCCATAAATGGCTAACGGCTACTGCTCATTTAAAGGAATTGCGTTAGCAATTCCGAATCCGTGTGGCAATAAAAAAACAAAATGATTACAGTAAATTAAATATTTTTCAGGCAGCCTGAAAGCCTACGCCTAACGGCGTTTGTCGTCAGTGTTTGCTTATAGAGTACTCTATAAGGGCAGGCTTGACAAAGCCTGCCCTGTCGCGAAAATTTTTTTTCACCACTCTTTTTTAATTTCATCAATCAGAAAGTAAAAAATGGCATTAACTAATCCACACCCTGATAATCCCAAATTAAGTGAATTATATCGTTCATATAATCGCTTAAACACCATAGAAAATATACTGTTTGTTATTTCTGGTGTTTCTTTACTGATTGCTTTTTCTGTTAATATCAGTGCGATGATTGTGTTTTTTATATTTTTAGTTATCAGTTTTATTGTTCATTCTTCTAAAATGAATATAGGTAAAGAAATTATCTATGTTCAAGACGCATTAGAAGCCGTGAAACACGAAATCAACAAAGCATAACACAAGGAGTTTTGATTATGTCTATTCAATTTCTTACTTCATTATTACAATATGACGAATTGAGTTCATTTCAAGAAGGTTTATGTGCTATTTGCAAAAATGGCTTATGGGGATTTATTGATAATACGGGAAAAGAAGTTATTGCTAAACAATACGAATGGACAGGTGCTTTTCTTGATGGATTAGTAAAAGTAGTATTAAATGGTGAAACAGGTCATATTGATAATACTGGAAAATTTTATCGATTACCTGATAAATTTAAAAATGTTCAATTTTATAATGGATTATCATTTGTAAAAATAAACAATAATGAAAATGGGTGTGGTTTTATAGATAAAACAGGAGAGTTAATTATACCTGAGTTATATTGGGGTCATACTGATACTACACGATTTAAAGGAGATTATGCCGTAGTTTATACAAAAGGAATGTTAGGTATTAAATGGAAAATTATTGATAAACGAGGAATGACTGTATTTCCTAAAAGTTATAAAAGTATTTTATATCAGAACTATTCACCATGTATTTTTTCAAATCTTTTGATATTAGAACAATCAAATAAACCAGAAACAATTATAAATTTAAATAACAACTTCACCATTGATATTAGTAAATACAAAACTGGCGATATTTTGCGTTTTGTAAAAGAAGATACATACTTGCCAGTATATAAACATAATCAATGGGGATTTATTGATATGAGCAATGGAAAAATAATTATTCCATTTGAATATGACATGTGTTTACCATTTAGAAGTGGTTTAGCATTTGTTAAAAAAGGAAATTGGAAATGTTTTATTGATAAATCAGGTAAAATTATTATAGATAATTATCAATATGATGTTTATAGTAGAATGCTAACTATTTATGGTGCATTTTTTCATAACGGTTTTTTATCCACAGCAATAAAAATAAATGATGAAAAACTAAAATTCGGACTAATAGATAAAACAGGAAGAGAAATTATTCCGCCTGAATATGATGAAGAAATTATTATTAACGAAAATGTAGGTAAAATAGAAAAAAACGGTCAATCAGGATTTGTTTATTTATATCCTACAAGTAATGGAGTAGTACCGATTTTCTGCTTTGAGCCTTTCTATGGCAATGATAGTGCTGAAATCATTATTGATAAAACCAAAGTTAAAATCAATCGAAATGGGCAGTTATTAAATGATAATAACGGATATATACACCCTGAAATTTTGGCTGATTTTAATTCACGCTCGCCGTCATATCATCAAAATAATGATGATTACAAAAGCGATAATTTTAAAAGTGATGATTCCAAAGTAGAAAACTTTCAACAAAAATTAAATATTCCATTATCTGATATTCCATTATGGATTAAAATTTTTCCAGAATTAGAAGGATATTCACTTGATAAATTGGAGAAATTTTTATTGCAACAAACGGAAATTTGTTGTTATTTTTTAGAAAAACTACCCGAAAGCATTGGACAGTTACAAAATTTACAGACATTGTCTTTATTTTATTGCAACAATCTCACTACGCTACCTGAAAGTATTGGACAGTTACAAAATTTACAGAAATTGTCTTTATCTTATTACGACAATCTCACTACGCTGCCTGAAAGTATTGGACAGTTGCAAAATTTGCAAAAATTGTATTTAATATGCAAAAATCTCACTACGCTGCCTGAAAGTATTGGGCAGTTGCAAAATTTGCAAGAATTGTATTTAACAGGTTGCAAAAATCTCACAACGCTGCCTGAAAGTATTGGACAGTTGCAAAATTTGCAGAAATTGTATTTAGCAGATTGCAAAAATCTCACTACGCTGCCTGAAAGTATTGGGCAGTTGCAAAACTTGCAAAAATTGAATTTAGCAGATTGCGAAAAACTCACTTTACCTAAAAATATCATCAATTTATCAAAACACTGTGAAATAATCACTGACAATTAGCAAGCGTAGCGTGGGCAAGTTGCCCACGCTTTTTTCTGGCTACCTGAAAGGTGTTTTGCCCTGCCGTTTTCCATAGTCAGGAGATTACTACGCCGTAGCCTTGCTACGGCTCGTAATGACGGTATCTTTTTTTTGCATGGCGTTTCTGTTTTGCTTTTCAGGCTGCCTGAAAAGAACGCAAACACATTCAATCACCATCAAATTCAAAAATGAAGCGTGTTAAAATATGCCGTTTATCATTATTTTCAGGCAGCCTGAAAAATGAGTATTCAAACACAACACACCGACACCATAGCCGCTATTGCCACTGCCACTGGCGGGGGCGTGGGGATTGTGCGGGTTTCGGGTAAGAATTTATTGCCGCTTGCTCAAGAAATCAGCCACAAACACAATATTTCGCCACGCAAAGCGGAATTTTGTTCGTTTTTTGATGACCAAAACGAAGTTTTAGATCAAGGCTTATTGCTGTATTTTCCAGCCCCCCACTCTTTTACAGGCGAAGATGTGATTGAGTTGCACGGACACGGCGGCTCAGTTGTGCTGAACTTGCTTTTGCAACGAGTTTTGCAACTTGGTGCAAGAATGGCGGAAGCGGGCGAATTTTCTCGCCGTGCGTTTTTGAACGGCAAAATGGATTTAGCCCAAGCCGAAAGTGTGGCAGATTTAATCGCCGCATCAGGCGAAAAATCGGCACGCATGGCGGCTCGCTCGCTTCAAGGTGTATTTTCTAATAAAATCAATAATTTATTGCGAAAATTGATTGATTTACGCATGTTGGTCGAAGCGGTAATGGATTTTCCCGAAGAAGACGAAGATTTTTTACAAAACGCAAATATAAGCAAACAAATCAATGACTTAAAAGCAGAAATTAAAACCATATTCGCCACAGCACGACAAGGAGCGGTGTTGCGAGAGGGCTTGCATATTGTGTTAGTGGGAGCCCCAAATGTGGGCAAATCGTCTTTGCTTAACGCCTTATCGGGCGAAGATACGGCGATTGTAACCGATATTGCAGGCACAACGCGTGATATGGTGCGTGAGCAAATTTTAATAGACGGCGTGCCTGTCTTTATTACCGACACCGCAGGTTTGCGGCAAACCACTGATATTATTGAACAAAAAGGCATAGAACGCGGACTTTCCACTGCCAAAAACGCAGACGCAGTGCTGATTTTAAGCGAAAGCAAACAAGCCTTATCCGATGAAACCGCACAATTATTAGCCGATATTCCGCAGGAAATTCAACGCATTTTTGTGGAAAATAAAATCGACAAAACAGGCGAAGAACCTGAATTATTAAATAATAACAATGAGATAAAAATAAAATTATCCGCCAAAACAGGGGCAGGTTTAAGCTTATTAAAACAAGTATTGTTGGACATTATCGGACAAACACCCAATGATGAGGGCTTATTTTTAGCCCGCACCCGCCATTTAGAAGCCTTGCAAAACGCTTTGAGTGAATTAGATAACGCATTGATTTATATACAACAAAACGACTTACTCGCCGAACACTTACGCCACACGCAAAATGAATTAGGCAAAATCACAGGCGAATTTAGCCCTGACGATTTATTAGGCGAAATTTTTAGCCGTTTTTGTATTGGTAAGTAGTTTTCAGGCAGCCTGAAATCATTTTAATTACGGTATAACTAATTGATTTACAAATAAAATAAATTGTTTATACCACAATCCAATCTGCGTTTTTCGCACACCGCAAAACGCAATAAAAAAACTTTATTCTTAATAAAAACAATATATTACAAAAAAAACCTATTGACAAGTTTGCTATACTGAACACAGGTAAGCCTTTTCAGGCTGCCTGAAATGATTATCTTAACAACAAAACGGAGTTTTCTATGTTACGCAAGTTTTTGCTTTCTTTAAGTTTGTTATCGGTTTCGGCGGTGTTTGCTGAACCTGTGAAAGTGATGACCAGTTTCAGCATTTTGGGCGATATAACGCGACAAATTGGCGGCGACAAGGTTGAAGTGGCTGAAATTGTGAAGCCAAATCAGGATATGCACATTTATCGCATTACGCCGCAGGACGCAAAACGCTTAAAAAATTCGCAACTGATTTTGCTCAACGGCAAGGGTTTTGAAAGCAATGAGTTTGTTAAAGCGGCAAAAGCCGCGAATGTGCCTGTGGTTTTGGCAAGCGATAAAATTCAAAGTATTCAACATGATGACAATGATGAACATCATCACGAACATGAACACGAGCATGAGCACAAACACGAAGATAAGCATGCTCATCATCATCACGGCGGCGATGACCCGCATGTATGGCAAGACCCTGTTTTAATGAAACAATATACGCAAAATATTGCCGATGCTTTAATTCAAATTGACCCTGCAAACAAGGATTATTATTCAGGCAGCCTGAAAAAATATCAGCAAAAATTAGATGATTTAGACGCTTTGGCGAAAAAATCGTTTGCCGCCATTCCTGTGGAAAAACGCAAGGTGCTGACTTCGCACGATTCGTTTGCTTATTTTGGGGCAAGGTATCAGATTAAATTCTTGGCACCGCAAGGCGTTTCCGAAGAAAGCGAACCGTCTGCCAAACAAATGGCAGAAATTATCCGCACCGTTAAACGCGAGAATATTCGTGCAGTTTTTGTGGAAAATATCAGCAATCCCAAATTGCTCAATCGCTTAACCAAAGAAGCAGGCGTTTCGGTTACGGGCAAATTATATTCAGACGCTCTGCCTGAAAACGGCGGCTATGTGGATATGATGAAACACAATATCGAAACGCTGTCAGGGGCAATGAAATAAGCCATAAAAGGTTTCAGGCTGCCTGAAAATATCAGTCTTTCAGGCAGCCTGAAAAGGTTTTTTATAATCAATAAACTTCAAAATTATAATTCGTTCTTTCGCCTTGCCGTATTATTTATATTGTCGTAGGCGTTACGCCTTTTCTAATTTTGAAGTTTATCAACTCTACAAAATCAATCAAATATCAGCCCTGTAAAAACCCCATTTACACCCTACCCCAAAACCCTTTATTATTTCAATTTCACCTATTCCCAGCAAAACCATGCAATTTCTTCAAACCCTGTGGCAACTGTGTCTTAAAGAATTTCGCTCGCTTTTGGGCGACCGAGTGATGGTGTTGCTCATCGTGGTGATGTTTGGTTTTGTGCCGTTTGTGATTCACGAAGGGGTTAAGGCGGAAGTGGATAACGCCACTGTTGGCGTGATTGATGACGACCGTTCCGCTTTGTCTTATCGCTTGCGAGCCGCCTTGTTGCCGCCTTATTTTAAGTCTGTGGAAGAAGTTGAACGGCATACGGCAGACGCACAAATGGAACGCGGCGAGTTTATTTTTCTGTTAGATATTCCGCCAAATTTTGAGAAAGATTTAATTGCAGGCAAAAATCCCAAAATTCAGGTGAGCGTTGATGCCACTTCCATGACCATTGCCGCAGGCGGAGCAAATTATATTGAGCAAATTTTTCGTCAGGAAATTGCCGATTTTTTTCATATCAATCAAAGCAATACGCCGTATGAAGTGGTGATTCGCACGCATTATAATCCAAACGGCGATTCGTCTTGGTATTCAACTGTCATGCAGATTGTGAATAATTTGGTGATGTTATCGGTCATTTTAGTGGGTGCGGCGGTAATTCGCGAACGCGAACACGGCACGCTGGAACATTTGTTGGTGATGCCGATTGACGCACGCCAAATTGCGTTAGCTAAAATTATTGCCAACGGCGTGGTGTTGCTGATTGCCGCCGTGTTGTCGATGTATTTTGTGGTGCATTTGGGTATCGGCATACCGATTAACGGCAGTCTCACACTGTTTGCCGCCGCCGCAACCGTGTATTTATTTGCCACAACCGCATTAGGCATACTGGCAGCCACATTCGCCCCCACCATGCCGCAGTTAGGCTTACTGGTTATACCGTTTTTAATTGTCATTCAACTGACATCAGGGGCAATGACCCCCGTGGAAAGTATGCCCGATATGGTGCAGAAAATCATCTTCATCAACCCTGCCAAACATTTTGTGGCAATTACCCAAGACATTATTTTTCGTGGCAGTGGCTTTGCTGTAATTGGACACAAGGTGCTGATTATTGCTGTTATGGGTTTGGTTTTTTTGAATGTTGCTTTGTTTCGATTTAGAAAAATGTTAGAGCAGCAAGGGTGAAGACAGTGGGTAGTGAGCAATGAGCAATTAGAAATGAGCAATGATTATGTTTTGCCTGACGGCAAAACAGATTATTTTTAGATAATACTTCGATTATATTTTAACTTCACTTTGTTCGTTGAACTGCATTTCAGGCAGCCTGAAACTTAATTGCTCATTACTCATTGCTCACTACTCACTGCTCACTACTCACTGCTCACTTCTAACTGCTCACTTCTAACTGCTAACTGCTCACCGCTAACTGCCATCTTGGTTTTACTGTAAAACCGCCTGCTTTATGGGCCTTATCCAAATGCTGGGCGGCAGCGTAGGCTATCATCGCACCGTTATCGGTACACCATTCTTGTTTGGGGAAAAACACTTCGGCGTTAAGCGTTTTGAGTTTCGCACGCAAGGCTTTATTTGCACCCACGCCGCCAGCCACAACCACTTGTGTGAAACCCGTTTGGCTTAATGCGGTTTTGATTTTGCTGTATAACACATCAACCACAGCGGTTTGAAATGCTCGGCAAATATTGTTGCGAGTTAGGTCTGATAGGTTCTCGCCTTGTTTTTTCACGCAAGTTAAAACCGCTGTTTTTAAGCCTGAAAAACTCATATTTAAGTCATTTGAATTTATCATCGGACGCGGAAAGTCAAACGCACCGTCTTTTCCTAATTCGGCTAACTGTGATAATTTCGCTCCGCCTGGATAGGGCAAGCCCAATAATTTAGCCGTTTTATCAAACGCTTCACCTGCCGCGTCATCAATGCTTTCGCCCAAAAGCGTGTATTTGCCCACTGCTTTTACCGCCATAATCTGTGTATGTCCGCCTGATACCAACAACGCCAAAAACGGAAAACGAATGTTTTTTTCGCTTAAAAATGGCGAAAGTAAATGCCCTTCCAAATGATGCACTTCAATCACAGGAATATTCAAAGCAAACGCCAAAGCGTTGGCAAACGCCGCCCCAGTGAGCAACGCCCCGCCTAAACCAGGCCCTTGCGTATAGCCTATGGCGTGAATATCGGCGTATGTTTTGCCTGCTTTTTGCAAACATTCATTTGTCAAAGGCACCAAACGGCGAATATGGTCGCGGCTGGCAAGTTCAGGCACCACGCCGCCATATTCAGCGTGCATCGCCATTTGCGTGTGCAGCGTGTGGGCTAACAGCGTTTGGCTGTCGCTATCGAATAACGCCACGCCCGTTTCATCACAAGAAGATTCAATGCCTAATACCAACATTTTGTTTTTCCTAATATTTCAGGCAGCCTGAAACTTATATCGTCATTGCGAGACTTGGCAAAGCCAAGTCGTGGCAATCTCCGAATTGATTGCGTGAGCAATCAATTCGGGTAGCCTATCCTTAAAAACGGCAACTCGTTATTTATTTCAGGCAGCCTGAAAATCATTTTTGCATTGCCGTTATTATGTCTTACGCCACCCGAATAAATTGTCTTACGACAATTTATTCGGGGATTGCTTCGCTTAACGCTCGCAATGACGATAAGGGGTTTCAGGCTGCCTGAAAATTCATTAAAACTGTCTGCGGCTCACCGTTTGAAGTTTAACGACTATAACAGCGTAAGCAACAAGTTACCCGTGCTTTGTTTTGAACTGTTGCAAAATTTGCAACAACTGAATTTTCGTCTAACTCATTCTCACTAAACACATTTTTAATATACCGAGAAACGGTTGATTTATCTCGCTCAAATAAATTTGCCATTTGCTCCAAAGACAACCAAACGGTTTCGCCGTCAAAGCGAACATCAACGGAAATTTTGCCGTCTGCACTGGAAAATAAATAAAAATCGTTTTTTATATGATTGCTCATTAAATATTCCTTGATTATTTTATCAATAAATAATTTCAGGCTGCCTGAAAATTAAAACTAATATTAACAGCATAGGCAACAAGTTGCCCTTGCTTTGTTTTAAACTGTTGCAAAATTTGTAAGTTTAAGGGATTTCTCCGTGTTTTCCGTGTCTTTGTGAGAAATTTTAAAAATCAAAATCTTATCAGTTTTGTTTGTCATTCAGGCTGCCTGAACGCAATTTAATTAAATATTAGCGAACATATTGTAAATATATAATTATATGCGGTTTTTATGGTGCATAAATAAATAATAGATAAAAGAATAATTAAATAATATAAAGATACAGTAATATAAAGATTCCATTGCCAACCTATTCCACTATAACGACTACTTTCCCAACTAATAAAATTCTCTTTTTTCATATTATCTAATTTTCCTTTATCCCATTCATCTAATGGCATAAAATTATTTTCTTTATAATAAGATAACACATTTTTATTATAATATTTAAAACTTAATCCATTTACTATAAAATTAAAAATAGTAAATATAATTGCAAAAAAATACGATAATCCAAAAATAAAATCAATATAAAATAACCCTTTTGTTTGTGTAGGAACAGTAAAAAAAGAAGTATGAAATAAATAAAATAAAGAAATCATTGATAATACCAACCCCAAACCCAAACCAACTAATGCAAAATATTTGTGTGTTTTTTCGGTATTGCGACAACGATTTCTAACCCATTCATCGGGAATATTGTCAATGCGGCTATCAAAATCTTTTGTGCAAACAACCCAACTGCGAATAAATAAAAACACACCGATAATCAATAAAATACTTTCCGCAGTTAATAATTGATATTTTTCATAAATCATAATTAAAAACCTTTTCAAAAAAACTTTCAGGCTGCCTGAAAATAAAACCACAATCCTATTATCAAAATAATGGTTATGATTGTTGTAACAACAATAAACTTTGTTTTATGTTTTTCTGGTATAGGTAGCACCCAAAAAAGCAATAAAATAATTCCTAATGGCGGAAAAAATAAAACCACTAATAAAGTAAGAATGGCTTTTATATCTGATGGTTTTTTTTCAGGAATATCATCAGCATCACTTTTCGGTGCTTCGTATGGATTTTCATCATTCATTTTATCGCCCCACTTGCCTGCCTATCCGCATGATAACTTGACCGCACCATTGCCCCTACGGCGGCGTTTTTAAAGCCCATTTGTTGTGCTTGTTGTTTGTAATGGGCAAACATTTCGGGCGTAACATAGCGTGCCACTGCCAAGTGGCTGTTTGTCGGTTGCAAATACTGCCCAATGGTGAGCATATCGACATCGTTCTCTCGCATATCGTGCATGACTTGCAGCACTTCATCATCGGTTTCGCCCAAGCCCACCATAATGCCTGATTTGGTCAGCACATCAGGCTTTAAGGCTTTGTATTTTTTCAATAAATTTAAGGAATGAGCATAATCCGCACCCGGTCTGGCTTGTTTGTATAAGCGTGGTGCGGTTTCTAAATTATGGTTCATCACATCGGGCGGATTTTCTGCCAAAATATCTAACGCCAAATCCAAACGCCCACGAAAATCAGGCACCAAAATTTCGATTTGTGTATCGGGCGAAGTATCTCGTAACGCTTTGATACAATTTGCAAAATGTTCCGCTCCGCCGTCTTTTAAGTCGTCCCGATCAACCGAAGTAATCACCACATATTTGAGTTTCATTTGGGCTACCGATTGAGCCAAATGTTGCGGCTCGTGTGTATCCAAAGGCAAAGGGCGACCGTGTCCCACATCGCAAAACGGACAACGCCGCGTGCAAATATCGCCCATAATCATAAAGGTTGCCGTGCCTTTGCCAAAACACTCGCCAATATTCGGACACTGTGCCTCTTCGCACACCGTATGCAGTTTTTGCTCTCGCAGTATGTTTTTGATTTCAAAATACTTTTGAGAACTTGGCAACTTGGCACGAATCCAAGACGGCTTGGGCAGAACGCTTTGCGGCTGCACCACTTTCACAGGAATTTTAGCAACCTTATCCGCCCCTTTTTGTTTGATACCGATTGTTTTACTCATATTCAGGCTACCTGAAAGATATTTTTATACTGCCACACGGATTGGGAAAACCTAACGGTTTTCCTTTAAATTGTATCTCATAGTAGAGATTGCGTGAGCAATCTGAAATCCGTGTGGCATTTAAAAATATTACGGTGTTTCTATTATTTTCAGGCTGCCTGAAAACATTTTGTCCTTGTGGCTTTTATTGCAATGACGATTTAGGTTTCAGGCAGCCTGAAAATTGCTCATTACTCATTGCTCATTACTCATTGCTCACTACTCATTGCTCATTGCTCATTGCTCATTGCAAATTGCATTCACTCCCACTCAATCGTAGCAGGCGGTTTGCCTGATATGTCATAGACCACGCGGTTAATGCCTGCGATTTCGTTGATAATGCGATTGCTCACTCTGCCCAATAAGTCATACGGCAATTCTGCCCAGTGAGCCGTCATAAAGTCATTGGTAATCACCGCACGCAGTGCCACGACATAATCGTAGGTTCTACCATCGCCCATAACGCCCACTGATTTCACAGGCAGAAAGACTGCAAACGCTTGGCTGGTTTTGTCATACCACGACACGCCGTTTTCGTCTTTGGTGTTTCGCAATTCTTGAATAAAAATATCGTCCGCACGACGCAACAGGTCGGCATATTCGATTTTCACTTCGCCCAAAATACGCACGCCTAAACCTGGTCCTGGAAAGGGGTGTCGATACACCATATCGCGTGGCAAGCCTAATGCCACGCCTAATTGCCGCACTTCGTCTTTGAATAAATCTCGCAGGGGTTCTAATAATTTAAGATTCAGCGTTTCAGGCAGCCCCCCCACATTGTGGTGCGATTTAATCGCATGGGCTTTTTTGGTTTTTGCACCCGCACTTTCAATCACATCAGGGTAAATTGTGCCTTGTGCCAGCCACTTGGCGTTTTGGCGTTTGGCGGCTTCGGCTTGAAACACTTCCACAAATTCCTTGCCGATGATTTTGCGTTTTTGTTCAGGGTCTGTAATGCCTTGTAATTTCGACATAAATTGTTCGGCGGCGTTAATGTGAATAATTTTGGCATTCAGGCTGCCTGAAAACATATTCAGCACATTTTGTGCTTCATTCAAACGCAACAAACCGTGATCAACAAACACGCACGAGAGTTGATTGCCGATTGCTTTATAAATCAATGCCGCCGCAACCGAAGAATCCACGCCGCCTGATAAACCCAAAATCACTTCGTCTTTGCCTACCGTTTGGCGGATTTTTGCGACCGCTTCTTCAATAAAATTGGGCATTGTCCATTCGGGTTTTGCCCCGCAAATATCTAACACAAAACGGTTCAAAATATCCTTGCCGCGTGGCGTGTGCGTTACTTCGGGGTGAAACTGCACGCCGTAGATTTTTTGGACAGCGTTTTGCATAATCGCCACAGGGCAAGACGGCGTATGAGCAACGGAGACAAAGTTTTCAGGCAGCCCCACAACCTTATCGCCATGACTCATCCACACATCTAATTGATTATTCTCGGCAATACCGTCTGTCAAAGCATTTTTTTCAACAGAAACAGACGCATAACCAAACTCGCGTTGATTGCCCGCAGCCACTTTTCCGCCAAGCGTATGGGCAATCCACTGCATACCATAGCAAATGCCCAACACAGGCACGCCCAAATTCAGCAATTCAGGGTCGGCTTGGTAATCCGAGTTATACACGGAATTAGGACCGCCAGAAAGAATAATGCCTTTTGGATTAAAGGCTTTAATTTGTTCGAGCGAATAATCATATGCGTGCATTTCGCAATAAACGCTTGCCTCACGCACACGCCGTGCAATCAGTTGGCTCACCTGCGAGCCAAAGTCAAGAATAAGAATTTTGTCCATAGTTTTAAGTTTTCAGGCAGCCTGAAAGAATTTTAAAAGAGAGAATTTTAACATTTTATAAGGGATTTTTTTAAAACAGTGAGCAGTGAGTAGTGAGCAGTTGTTTCGTTTTGCCTTATCAGGCAAAACAAATTATGTTTAGATAACGCTTCGATTTTTCTTTCAGGCTACCTGAAACAAAAATCGAAGCGTTATCTCAATATATCCGTCAAGCCGAAAGGCTTGACTTAATCACTGCTCACTGCTAACTGCTCATTGCTCACTGACTATACGCTTGCAACCATTTTTCGGCGACTTGCTCACATTCTTCTATACCGATTTTTTTTAATGCTGAAAAAATCTGCACAGAAATCAATGTGTTATCTTGCCATGCGTGCAGTTTTTTTCGCACCGCAGATAAAGTTTTGATTTGTTCGTTTTTGGATAATTTATCCGCTTTACTCAATAAAATATGCACGGGCAAAGAGCGATAGGCAGCACAGTCTAACATTTGACAATCGAGTTCTTTTAAGGGGTGTCGGCTGTCCATAATCAAAAACAGCCCAACCAAAGACGCACGCGTTTTTAAGTATTCGCCTAATAATTCAACCCAGTGTCGCCGCACGCTTTCGGGCACTTCGGCAAAGCCGTAACCCGGTAAATCTGCCAAAAAACAGCCGTTTTTTAGGGCAAAATAGTTAATGTGCTGCGTTCTGCCTGGTGTTTTGGACACAAACGCCAAGCGATTGTGGTCAGTTAAGGTATTCAAAGCACTGGATTTTCCTGCGTTACTTCTGCCAACAAAGGCAATTTCGGCATTGATTGGCGGCAAATGGTGTAAATCATTGACCGTTGTATGAAAAACGGCGTTACGAAAAATGGACATAGCGTTATCTCTTATAAGCGATTTTATTTATATATAATACGACACATTCGGACAAAAATAAAAAATTAAAGTAGTCGTCAAGGCATATTTTGTTATAAAATAGCAGGTTTGAAAAATTGATGAATTGTTTTGTGCCGCTATTTTTATATTCATTCAGGCAGCCTGAACAATCGAAAACACAGTTATTTTGGAGCCTAACCATTATGAAACGCATTTTTGCAGCATTGCTTGTTTCACTTGCCGCAACCGCCGCGACTGCCGCACCTGACTTGGAAAAAGGTAAGGAAATCGCCGAAACCATTTGTATCGCTTGCCACGCCGCTGACGGCAATAGTGGCATTGCCATTTATCCGCGTTTGGCAGGTCAGCACGCCGCTTACACCGCCAAACACGCCAAAGATATTCGCGACCGTGTTCGCACATGGTCTTTGGCTGAATCAATGGTTGCTATGGTTGAAACAATGACCGATGAAGATATTGACAATGTTTCTGCGTTTTACGAAAAACAAGTGTCATTAGCAGGCGAGGCTGACGCCGCCAACTTAAAAGCAGGCGAATTGATTTATCGCGGCGGTATTGCCGAACAAAAAGTGCCTGCATGTATGGCGTGTCACGGTCCAAACGGTGCGGGCATTCCCGCAGCGTCTGCCGCCAAAGACGGCGTTTTGGCGTATCCACGCATTTCGGGTCAGCATAAAGATTATGTTGTGGCTCAAATGCAGGCTTTCCGTTCGGGCGAACGCGTACATAATATGATGGCACCCGTTGCTACGCGTTTAACCGACCAGCAAATTGATGATGTGGCAAACTATATTCAAGGTTTGCGTTAATTTGCTTGTTTGATATGCTTTCAGGCAGCCTGAAAATGGTTTTCAGGCTGCCTGAAATTGTTTAATCTGTTATACTTCTAACGCTTTGATGAGATTGATTAAAGGAGTAGATATATGCTAACCACATACGCACCGCAAGAAATTTCTGCTATGTATGAACAGTTGTCCGATGATGAGCAAAATGCGATTGCGTCTTTAATAGAAATCTTTTTACGCAAAAAAACGCATAATCCGTCTTATCCAAAAGAAAGCACAGTAGAAACAAAACAAAAAAATCAACTTTTTTACCAGACAGCACAAGAATTTTTGCAAAATATGGCACCTAACGGTGTTCAATTAGAAAAATATTTTAAGCCAGATGCTCGTCAATCTTTACAAGATGTTTTTAAAAGTCTTATTTTTTCGGCACAGAATACGCAAATGATGCCGAATGTGATTAAATTTGGTAAAAGAGAAAAAATCATCAAAAAAGTATTGTGTGATTTTGATTATCAGAAAATAAAAAATATTTCAGCAGAAGAATTATTTAAAACATTTCAAAAAGACATTGTCATTAACAACGTGAATAGTCCCCAAAATATGTGGTTAAGATGGTGCAAATCGATTGTTGATTCTGCAAAATGGGTATCTCAATTTAAGGATATGCAAGCGTTTAATGGTTTTGTTCATTCATTTGATAATAATCCTAAACAATTAGTTAAAGAAATGGCAAAACAAATTCACGGTATTGGTTTTGCATTGGCTTGTGACACCATTAAAGAAATGGGTTTTAGCAATTATTGCAAGCCCGATGTACATATTAAAGATGTATTGCAAGCCTTTAATTTCCCAGCAAACAATGATGACGATATATTTGATACCATTCTTAATATTGCTCGTGATTGTCAAGAAATAGACGCAGATGTAACGCCGTATAGGGTTGATAAAACCATTTGGCTCATCTGTTCAGGTGTTTTTTACATTGATGAACAAAAAATAAAAGGTGAAAAAAAAGCATTTATAGAAAAATGTTCAAGTCTATTTAAATAACAACGAGCAATCAACGCCTATGGCGTTATCGGTTAGTAAGAATACTCATTCTTTAACAGAAACCCCTTTTCAGACTGCCTGAAACATTAACTTATTGAGTATTATGAATATTTTAATCAGCAACGATGACGGTTATCAGTCTTTTGGTTTATCGCTTTTGGCACGCATTGCATCAGAATTTGCGAGCGTGCGTGTGGTTGCTCCTGACCGCGATCGCAGTGCGGTGAGTAATTCGCTCACGCTGGATCGCCCGATGCACATTCGTCAGGCAGCCAACGGTTTTTATTATGTCAATGGCACGCCGTCCGACTGCGTGCATTTGGCTTTGCAGGTGATGGACGATTTTAAGCCCGACTGGGTGTTTTCAGGGGTCAATCACGGTGCGAATATGGGCGATGATACGCTTTATTCAGGCACGGTAGCGGCGGCAACCGAAGGTTATCTTTTGGGCGTGCCAGCGGTTGCCTTTTCGCTTGCCAGCAAAGACAATCAACGCTGGGATACGGTTGAAAAAGCCCTGTTTCCATTGATTCAATTTATCACCCAACAAAAATTAGATACGCCGCATTTATGGAACATCAACATTCCCAACATTGCCGCTGACGCATTGCAGGGCGTGAAAGTGGCACGATTGGGTCGCCGTCATCACGGTCAAGGCATTGTGAAAGCCCACACGCCACACGGCGAGCCTGTTTATTGGATAGGCACAATCGGCAAAGCGGCAGATGACGCAGACGGCACCGATTTTGCCGCCATTGCGGACGGCTTTGTGTCGATTACGCCCTTAACGGTTGATTTAAGCAATAAAACCGCTCTCACACCTTTGGCAGAAATATTCAAAGGCTTTCAGGCAGCCTGAAACTATTTTTGCATTGTCGTTTTTAGGATAGGTTACCCTAAAAATCCTTGCGGATTTTTAGGAGATTGCTTCGATTTGATTTCATCAAATCTCGCAATGACGACAAAAGTTTCAGGCTGCCTGAAAACGCCTTATTCTCTTGTTTTTTGGCATTGCGATAAAAACTCTGCCACGCATTCGTATTGCACAGATGACACATTGATTTGATTGATGTGTTGCCGCACTTGGTCGCTGTTTTCAAAATCGGCAAGATATTTGGCAATGTGTTTGCGAGCAATTTTCACGCCGTGTTCTTCGCCGTAAAAGTCGTATAGCATATTTAAATGTTGCAAAATGGCTTGTTTTTTTGTTGAAAAATCAACGGTTTTTGTGTTGCCTGAAAGATAATGATTGATTTCGGCAAACAGCCACGGACGACCGATTGCCGCTCGTCCTATCATCACGCCGTCCGCTTGGGTTTGTTCTAATACTTGGGCGGCTTTTTGTGGGCTATCAATATCGCCATTCACCCACACGGGCAAAGAAATGGCTTTTTTTACCTTGCCAATTAAATCGTATTGGGCGTGTCCTTGAAACATTTGTGTGCGACTTCTGCCGTGAATAGCGATTGCCGAAATCCCCGATTTTTCTGCAATTTCGGCGATTTTCGGCACATTTAAGTGCAAATCGTCCCAACCTAAACGGGTTTTGAGTGTTACAGGAATAGCCACACTTTGCACCACTGTTGCCAAAATTTCTGCCACTAATGCTTCGTTTTTCATCAACGCACTGCCTGCTTCGCGTTTGCATACTTTTTTGGCAGGACAGCCCATATTGATGTCGATTATATTCACGCCCAAACCTTGATAATACAAAGCCGATTGAGCCATTTGTTCGGGTTCAACACCCACAATTTGCACCACAATCGGCGGCGTTTCACCTGAAAAATCAATGCGGTTACGGGTTTTTCGTGTGTGCCTTAACGCAGGGTCGCCCGAAATCATTTCGCCCACAGTTAAACCTGCCCCAAACTGTCGGCATAAACGCCGCATGGGGTTGTCCGATAAACCTGCCATAGGGGCTAACGCAGTAGGCGAAGAAAGTTCAAAATGGGCAATTTTCATTATTCAGGCTGCCTGAAAGAAATTTAATTTACATTTTAATTTAAATAAACAAACGGATTTGCTCACTCCTAACGGAGTTCGCCTGATTTTTTGATATTGATAAAATATCGTGAGCATCGTTAGATACGAACAAATCCGTTTGTTAAAAAATAAAACCGATTGTTTGCTTATTTTTTAATTTTTAGAGATTACCTTATATTTAAAGATTTTCCGTTAGGAAAATCGAATCCGTGTGACATTTAAAAAATCTATGTTTTAGCTTCGCCTGTCGGCTCGCAGAAACTGCGGTTTGATTACTTCGTAATCCTTTATTGACTTCGTCAATAAAGATTTCACCTAACGGTGAAATAAACCTTGTTTTCAGGCTGCCTGAACACATTTTTGCATTGCCGTTATCTTGGATAGGCTACCCGAATAAATTGCTTAACGCAATTTATTCGGAGATTGCTTCGATTGGATTTCATCAAATCTCGCAATGACGATTTCCCTGCACGGGAAGTGCTTTCAGGCTCCCTGAAACTTAACTAAAAAACGGATTACTGCCTTTCATTTCAATCGCTTGTGCATAAGTTGGCACTTCCCCTTTTGGCAGGGCTTCGCTTAAAATATGAATATGCTCCACTTTACATTGTGCCATTAAATCTAAAAAATCCTGAACAATCAAAGGGATTTCTTCTTCTGGCGTTAAAAAATGACGAAACACCAAAGGCGGCAAAGGATTGGGTTCAATCGGGTGAAAAATAAACAGCAAACTGCCGCCATCTTCTGCGGCAATCACAACGCCCACGCGTGGATATTGTAGGCGAATAGAACGCACGGCATTGGCAGTAAAAATATCCAAAGCCATTCGGCGGCGTTGTGCATTGCCTTGTTGCAGTGCCGCAATCGGCAAATCGGCAGACATGGGATTGGCAAAAACGGTAATCTCTTGATGATTCAATAATTCTTGCCACACTTGCATTAAAGGTAATGCGGCTTTGCCCAAAGGTTTGCCTGCCATTTCGCTTAACTCTTGTCCGCCATAACACAGGGCATACAGCATAAGCACTTGCTGCCCCTTATCATAACAAACAGGCAACGCATTGATTTTATTAGCAAAATATTCGGCATTCGCCAGTGAGCGTTTGGCTTCAAACCAATCTTCGGCAGTTATTTCGGCTAATTGTTGCGAACCAATCAATTTCGGTAAAAAATGGGCATTTTTTATAATATCTAATTGATTATATTCAATCAGTTTGCTTTGAATATCTGCCACAGGAATGGCATTATTCAGGCAGCCTTGCTGATTTGCCCCAACCACAGCGGCAATAGGAAAGGCAAGCCATTGAATTTCATCATTATTTTGTGGCGATAAAGCCTTGCACAAATATTGCCACAGCAAGCGATATTGGGCAGGATTTTTCACCATCGCCATTGCCACAGACAAAGACAGCGTGTGCCGCTCGTGCAATGCTTGCACAATTTCTGCCAACAACTGCCCTGCCGCTAATTTGCTTTGGGCAGCATTTTTATTCGCCAAAATATCCGCCGCATAACGCAACAGTTCGTTTTTATTCGGTGTTTCAGGATACGGACGCGTATCAGGAATGGATAAAATCAATTCGGTATTCATTTGCGTTTGTGTTCAAAAAAGTTTCAGGCAGCCTGAAAGTTATGGTTCAGTATTTCTTTCATCTCTTGCAACAAATCTGTGTGTTCTTGCAAAATATGCCACACACCGTCTTCAGACAACACACCGCGTTTGAGTGTTGTCGGCAATTTGCCTTGCTCATCAGCCGCAAAATCTTGCCGCCATTCAGGACTTCCATAATATTTTGATAATATGTCAATTTTTTCCTGTAATAAACGATATTTTTCTAATAATGGCAACAGTTCTTCAATAACCGTTTGTGTTTCTTGAAAAATCGCTTCCATTTGCATAATGCGTTGTATTTGTTGCATAAAATTTTCCACACAAAAATGGGAAAACGCATTTTACCACTCTTTTCAGGAAGCCTGAAACAGTATCGTTTTTATAAAAAATAGTGCTATAATCCGCCGTTTAAAACAATGGAACAATTTAGGCGAAAATGCGATGACACAAACTTTATTACCCCACAACCAACACCCTGTTTCTTGGGCAAAAATTTTGTTTCCTTTGCTGATTGTATTGCTTTTGGGCGCATGCAATCGTGAAGCGAATAATAATTTTAAAAACCCTGACGCGGCAGATAATACGCCTGCGGCAGTGGCGAACACGGCGGAGACTTCGGTAGAACAACAATATGCCGAAGTTAATCGTCAATGGTTAGCAACTAACGGCAAGCAAGACGGTATCACAACCACTGCGTCTGGCTTGCAATATGCAGTGAAAAAAGAGGGCGATGGCAAAAGCCCTACCATTAACGACATTGTCAGCGTGAAATACACAGGCAAGTTGATTGACGGCATCGTGTTTGACAGCACCGAGCAAAACAACGGCGGCGAACCTGTTACCTTTCCTTTGGCTGGCGTGGTTAAAGGCTGGCAAGAGGGCTTACAGTTAATGAAAGAAGGTTCGGAATATACCCTATTCTTGCCTGCGGCATTGGCTTACGGCGAACAGTCTGTGGGCGGTATTCCTGCCAATTCCACTTTGGTGTTTGATGTGGAATTGGTCAAAGTAATGACCGAAGCAGAAGCCCTTGCGGAAATTGAAAGATTAAAAGCAGAACAAGCAGCGGCAGCGGAACAAACAGCACAACAACCTGCCGAACAAACCACAGAGCAAGCGGCAGAACAAACTGAACAGCCTGCAACTACCGAACAAGCAAGCGAACAACCTGCGGCAGAACAACCTACGGAACAGCCTGCTGAACAAACTTCTCCACAATGAAATCCATTCTCATCACGGGCGGTGCGGGCTTTATTGGCTCGGCACTCGTCCGTTTTTTATTGCACAAAACCGATTACACCGTTGTTAATATTGATAAATTATCGTATGCAGGCAGCCTGAAAAACTTGGGCGAGTATCAAAATCACCCACGCCATATTTTTATTCATTCAGACATTGCCGATATAAGCGTTTTACAAAAAATATTTCAACAATATCAACCGATTGGCGTAATACATTTGGCAGCAGAAAGTCATGTAGATAAATCCATTAAGCAACCTGCCGATTTTTTTCACAGCAATGTATTATGCACATATTTTCTTTTAGAACAAACGGTTAACCATTATCAAAGGCTGCCTGAAAGTCAAAAAAACACTTTTCGTTTTGTGTTTGTATCTACCGATGAAGTGTTTGGTTCATTACAAGCCGATGAACCGCCGTTTGATGAACACGCCCCCATTCGTCCGAACAACCCTTATGCAGCGTCCAAAGCCGCCGCCGAACAATTTGTGCAAGCGTGGCACAAAACCTACGGCTTGCCCGCCATTATTGCCAATGCCTGCAACAATTACGGCGAATATCAGCACCAAGAAAAACTCATTCCCACTGTTATTCGCCACGCCCTACTTGGCAAAAATATCCCCATGTATGGGGACGGCAAACAAATCCGCGATTGGATTTATGTGGAAGATACGGTTTGTGCTTTGTGGCAGATTTTTCAGCACGGTGATATTGGCGAACGCTTTGTGATTGGAGCAGAAAACGAAATAGAAAACCGTACGCTGATTGGGCGAATATGCGATTTATTGGACAAACACAGCCCAATAGCAAACAACGCACACATTTCAGGCAGCCTAAAAACATACAATCAGTTAATCGCCAGCACAAGCGACCGTTTGGGACACGACCGCCGTTATGCCATTAACCCCAAAAAAATGCGTCAAACACTGAATTGGCAAGCGAAAACACCGTTTGAAAAAGGAATTGAGAAAACGGTGTTGTACTATATACAATTAGTCATGAGTAATGAGTAATTATAGTCAAACAACTTCAAAATACAAAAAATAAAAACAATGCACTGTGCATAAATATTCTACAATTTAAATTTAATCCTGTGTGTCATTACGAGCCTTGACGAAAGTCAAGGTGTGGTAATCCAGTGAAAAATCGCAGATTTTTCACCAACGCCATAGGCGTTGTAATGACAAAGTTCATAAACAATTCAGGTTGCCTGAAATGATAGCAGATAAGTCCGTTACAACGCTTATCAGCGTTGATGAATTGCTATGCAATTCATTGGATTGCCACGCCGTGATTTCATCACGGCTCGCAATGACACGGTTTTTAACATTTTGAAGTTGTTTGACTATATTATGCCGAGCAGGTTACCACACATTGCCTTGCATGCTCGCATATTTAAAATAACGCTTCGATTTTACTTTCAGGCAGCCTGAAAGACATTCGAAGCGTTATCTAAAAAATACCCGTCAAGCCGTAAGGCTTGACTTAATCATTGCTCACTGCTCATTGCTAACTGACTGTCCAATCAACGCTCTTATCTTTGGCAAAGCCGCTTTGGCTGCTTGTTCTCCTGCGGCAATCGCCGCTTCTTTGTGTTCAAAGCCGCCAGTGCTACCTAAACTCAACACATCGGGTTTAATCACCACATCGGCTTTGGAAAGTTCTTCGTTTAAGGCGTGTAGCGTCATAATGCGCACGCTTTGACCCAAAGACGCAATCAAGCCTTTTTTGGTGTGTGCTTGGGGGCGGGCGGAAATATCGACCGCAATCACAATATCTGCCCCCATTTTGCGTGCGGCACTCACTGGCACAGGTTGCGATAAACCGCCGTCTGCATAGCGTCTGCCGTCAATTTCCACAGGACGAAAAATCGTGGGAATACTGGACGAAGCACGCACCGCTTGCCCTGTGTTGCCGTGATTAAACGCCACAGCCTGACCGTTTTCAAAATCGGTTGCCACTGCCGCAAACGGTATGGGAAAGTGCTGAATGGGCTTATCACCTACTTTTTGATTGATATAATCCTGCAATTTCTGCCCAACAATTAAGCCTTTTGTGGAAAGGCGAAAATCTGCCACATCGCTTTTGGCTAAATGTTCCGACTCCGAAATTAACTCATCGGGCGACATGCCAGACGCATACAAACTACCAACAACCGCCCCAGCACTGGTGCCTGTAACCATATGCACAGGAATACCTGCGTCCGTCAAGGCTTTCAGAACGCCAATATGAGCAAAGCCTTTGGACGCACCGCCGCCCAATGCCACAGCAACGCGTTTTTGCTGTTTGGGAGCGGTTTGAATGCTGCTTTCTGTGGCTTGATTTTCAGGCGAAATCACAGGCGTTTTGGTACTGCTACACGCTGTCAGAGCAATGATTAACATCAATGCAGAAAGATTTTTTTTGAGATTGTTCATGCGGTTTCCCCTGTTAAAAATTTAAGCAGCGATTGTAGTGTATGAACGCTTAATTGAATTTTAAAATGGGTGTTTCAGGCTGCCTGAATTTATTTGTGCAACGGATTTTTTTTATAAAACTGCACCACTTTTTCTGTTTCAGGCTGCCTGAACTGTTTTATGGCGTGGGCGTAAATAATTTCTAATGATATATTTTTTAGGCTGCCTGAAAATTGTGTTTTAATTTGTTGTTCATCAATATCATCATTTAAGCCTAATGTTTTTATATCGTTAATTAAGGCATTGGCGGTTTCATAAGTTAGCGTATAGTTTTCGCTATCTACTACCGTATCTGTCCAATGATTTTTTTGGATTATATCGCCCAAGTCGTGCATATCAGGCATATTTTGTTTGAATAAATCGGAATTTTCTTTTAAGGTTTGATTGCCTATTGTGCAGAAAAACAAAACGCCATTTTCAAGCGTGTAATCTGCCCATTGTTGAAATGATTGTTCGCTATATAATGGCATATTTGCCCATATACAATCGTAATGGTTTGCTTGAATATTTTCAGGCTGCCTGAAAATATTGATTGACTTATTTTTTATTCTTTGCAATAAGTTTTGTTGCGATTTAATATACGCCATTTCTTGGGCGATTTTGTCTTCGTTATTTTCTAAATAATCTATTTCGGCATGAGGACAGATTTTTTTTAATACCGCACGGCTTGCACCGCCGTCCGTACCGATACACAAAATACGATGAGGCATGCGTTTGAGATACGCCATACCCTGCCCCATTTTTTCGGCAAAAATTTGATGAAGAGAATAATCGTGCATAATCATAGACTTACTTTAATTAAAAATCTTTTTCAGGCTGCCTGAAAATAAGGTTTCAAATATTAACGAAGTTAATATTTGCATTTGTGAGCATCGCTCACAAATAGGTTTGCGTAAGCAAACAAACCGCAATTTAAACGAGCCATAAGGCGAAGTTAAAATGAGGTTTATTTGCACGCAGTGCAAATCTTTATTTACGAAGTAAATAAAGGATTACGAAGTAATCAAACCGAAATTTAGGCGAAGCCAAAACTATATTTACACCAAAATTCGACTAATTTTTCCGCACACGCCAAATCTTCGCTGACAAAGGGCATGTGGGCACTGTGGGCAAAATTTTGCCACTTACTTTCTGCAATATTGTGGTGCAAATATTCGCCCATTGCTGGCGGTGTTACGCGGTCTCGTCCCCCTGTGATAATTAGCGTAGGTATTTGAATTTGCGGTAAATAATTTCGTAAATCCGTTTCTACTACGGCTTGTTGCGATGAGTATAACACTTGTTTTTCAGGCTGCCTGAACGCGATAATTTTATCTGCTAAACGGTTAAATTGTGGCATTTTTTGCGTATTTGCCAAAGCATTTAAGGCGAAAAATTGTTTCAGGCTGCCTGAATAATCCGCCGAAAAGCGTTGCGGATAGCCCTGCCAGTTGTGCGTGGGCATGCCGATTGCGTAATCGTCTGCTTGGGCAAAGCGTGCAAACGAACAGCACAAAGTGAGCGTAACCACTTTTTCAGGCTGCCTTTGGGCAATTTCCAACGCCACAACGCCGCCTAATGACCAGCCGAATAAATGCACTTTTCCCTGCCATTTTTCTGCCGCAATATCCGCCGCTTGCGATAAAATAAATTCGTGATGATTGCCGTCATAGCCCATTAAATCTATCGCTTGTGCGTTAAATGGTTGTAATAACGGCAAAAAATCGGCAAATACTTGATGATTCACCCCCCAGCCGTGCAGTAAAATAGCGTGATTGCTCATAATGAAAATTTTGAATTTAATTAAAAATTTGTCTTTGGCAGACTGTCCATTATGCCACGAAACCGCCGAAAAAAACGGTTTATGTAGGGCATGCTGGGCGGATATTTTAACACTGCAAGAAACCCGCCCCGTCTGCCCCGTGTGTGCCGAACCGAATGCAGGCGGCGAAGTGTGCGGTGCGTGTTTGAAAAATCCGCCGCAGTTTGACGTTTTATACGCTGTTTTTCGCTATCAACAGCCCTTAATCACGCTGTTACAGCACTGGAAATACCACGCCGCCCTGCCCTATTCTGGCACGATTGCGGCGTTGATAAAATTAGTTGTCCCCAAACTGCCGCCGTCATCATCGTTTGACAGCGTTTTAGCCGTGCCGCCGTCTTCGCAACGCTTAATCGAACACGGTTTTGACCACACCGCTGTATTAGGCAAAAGCATGGCACAAGCGTTAAATATCCCATTGATTTCACCGAAAAAAATTCACCGCCAGCACCGCGTACCGCAAGCGTCTTTAAATCGCAAACAACGAATGAGCAATCTTAAAAACAGTTTCAGCGTGCATGGCAATGTGGCAGATAAACACATTCTGTTAATAGATGATGTTGCCACAACAGGCAGCACCTTAAACGAACTTTCAGGCTGCCTGAAAAAAAATGGTGCCAAAGCTGTGTCTGCCGTTGTATTATCGCGGCGGTATAAAGATTAAATTTCACGCCTTTCTCGTCAAAACCGCTGCAAAAAAGCCGTCTGTGTTGTGGGTAACGGGGTTTAATCGCAACATTTTGTTGCTGCTATCGACTGATATATAGGGCGATAAAATTTCGGCGGCGTTTTCTAATGTAAATTGTGGATTGTGTTGCAAAAATGTTTCCACTTGGGCTTCGTTTTCCGCACGCAATAGGCTGCAAGTAGCATAAATCAAGCGACCGCCCACAGCCACTAATTGAGAGGCTGCCTGAAAAATAGATGCTTGTTGTTCGACTATGCGGGCGATTTTGTCGGGCGATTGGCGGTATTTAATATCGGGATTTCGCCGCAGCGTGCCTGTGCCTGAACACGGTGCATCAACCAAAACAATATCCGCCTTATTCCACAGGCGTTGCAATTTGCTGTCGTTCTCATGGTCTATGCGTTGCGGCAAAACATTGCCTAAACCTGAACGAGTGAGGCGTGGTTTGAGATTGTTTAATCTTTTTTCTGAAATATCAAAAGCATATAAGCGTCCTTTATTTTGCATTAACGCCCCCATTGCCAGCGTTTTACCGCCCGCACCTGCACAAAAATCAACCACAGTCAAACCGCGTTTTACACCCGATAAAAGCGATAACAACTGACTGCCTTCGTCTTGAACTTCAATCGTGCCGTCTAAAAACAGGGGGTGTTTGTTGAATGCGGTTTTGTCCTGCAAACGAATGCCGTAAGGCGAAAATGGCGTAGCAAGAGCCGATAAACCCATTTCTTGCAACTGTTTTAACACTTTATCTCGTTGATTTTTTAAGATATTCACACGAATATCCAAAGGTGCAGGCACTTGCATGGCTTGCCCGATTTTGACGATTTCTTCATCAGAATAAGACAAACGCAAAGCGTCAATCAGCCAGTTAGGCAGTTCGGCAATAATATTCAGGCTGCCTGAAAGATTGCCGTTATCATTGCTCATTGCTAATTGCTCATTGCTCATTGATTTCAGGCTGCCTGAAAGATTTTTTGCTTGTTGTTTTATATCAATAAGACATTGTTTTTCTTCATTATTACAAAAATCCTGCAAAGCCGACACCGAAAAACCTTGTTGCGTCATTAAGCAACACAACACCGCCATTTTTGCCGACAAATGCCCATTTAACAGCGTGTGTATTTTTTCATAATGCCGCAACAGGGCAAACACCGTTTCGGCAATTTGTCCCCTATCCTGTCTTCCTAACTTATTGTTCGAGCGAAAAAAAGCCGACAAACAAGCGTCCGCAGGTTGTGTAAAAGATAAAATTTGTTGCGTGATTTCAACGGTTTTGTGGAAAATTAAAGCGTTCATTGTAATCAATTGTGTTCTGTATTAAAGGCGTAAGTGTCGCATATTTTCAGGCAGCCTGAAAAATAATTAGCAATGAGCAGTGAGCAATGAGCAATTAGGTGCTATGTTTTGCCTTGTCAGGCAAAACAGATAATTTTAAATAACGCTTCGAGTTTCTTTCAGGCAGCCTGAAAAGATTTAATCTACTGTAATCATTTTGTTTTTTTTATTATCACACGGATTGGAAACGGCTAACGCCGTTTCTATTATGTTTAGAGAAATTGCGTAAGCAATTTCCAATCCGTGTGACATTTAAAAAATCTATCCATTCAGGCTGCCTGAAATCATTTTTGCACTGCCGTTTTTTATAGTCAGAAGATGACTACGCATTAACTTCGAGACCCCACGCTTGACGCTCGGGGCGACACAGTTGTAAGCGGCAAAACCGCTAACAACTGTCTGTCGGGACGACAATGACAGTAGTTTTTTCAGGCTGCCTGAAAAAAACAATGAGCAGTATCACACTGCTCATTGCTCATTTCTAATTGCTCATTGCTCATTACCTTACATAGGCGATTGTTGCAATCTCGCAATGCGGTTTTCTAATGACGGGTGTGTAGAAAAAAGCGAATCACGGCTACCCGAAATGCCCATTGCATTCACCGATTGTGGCAAGGGTTCGTTTTCCACTTGTCCGTGCATGTATTGTAATTTGCGTAAAGCGGCAACCATTTTGCCTGTGCCAACGAATTTTGCACTGCCTGCGTCTGCACGATATTCACGCATGCGTGAGAACCACATGACGACAACGCTGGCTAATAGAGTAAATACCGCATGCAAAAACACATTGCAAATATTAAATACTAACATTTGCATTCCTCTTCCTTTCACTTGTGCGGCGGCAATTTGAGAAATCACTTGAGAGAAGAAAATTACAAAAGAATTGACCACGCCTTGAATCAGCGTCATCGTTACCATATCACCGTTGCCAATATGTGCCATTTCGTGTCCCAAAACGCCTTCTACTTCGTCTTTGGTCATACACTGCATTAAGCCTGTGGAAACCGCAATTAAAGACGCATTTTTTCTCGCACCTGTGGCAAAGGCATTGGGGTCGGGCGAATCGTAAATCGCCACTTGCGGCGTTTTTAAGTTCCATTGCATCGCCAAGCGTTCCACTGTAGATAACAACCACGCTTCATCTTGATTGGCAGGGTTTTCAATTATTCTACCGCCAACGGCTTTCAAGTTGATTGCTTTGGAGAACCACAGCGAAATAAACGAACCAGCCAAACCCCATACGAGAGAAAACACTAACAAACCACCCGTTGTGTTCATGTCGATACTAATGCCAAATGCTCGTAATATGCCTATAACAATGGCAAGCATGACCATAACGCCCAAGTTAGTTAGTAAAAATAATACTATGCGTTTGGACATAGGGGATAACCTCCTTTATTTAACAAGAAAATTCAAACGGTAAAGATAAGGCTTATTGAGCGATTTTTCAAGGTTTTTTTGCGTTTCAGGCTGCCTGAACAATAATGAACAATTAGCAATGAGAAATGAGCAATGGGTTTTTCGTTCTGCCTTATCAGGCAGAACGGATATTATTGAGATAACGCTTCGATTATTCTTTCAGGCTACCTGAAACAAAATCGAAGCGTTATCTAAAATTATAAGCGTCAAGCCGTAGGCTTGACATAATGCCACATTGCTAATTGCTAATTGCTCATTGCTAATTCTGCTAACACCCTATCCGTTCTTTCCAAAGTGGTTTGGATATACTCATCGTCATGGGCGGCAGAGACAAAGCCTGCTTCAAATGGGGACGGGGCAAGCGATACGCCTGCGTCTAACATAGCGTGGAAAAAGCGTTTGAATAAATCGTTATCCACTTTTTGCATATCACCATAATTTTGTGGCAATTTTTCCAAGCCGAAATAAATGCCGAACATTCCGCCTACGCAGTCGGCAAGCATAGGAATACCGTGTTTTTCCGCTAATGCTTGCCAGCCTTGGGTTAAGTCCAGCGTGCGTTGGCTTAAATTTTCGTAAAAGCCGTCTTTTTGGATTAACTCCAAAGTTTTCAAACCTGCGGCAACGGCAACAGGGTTGCCTGAAAGCGTGCCTGCTTGATACACATCGCCCAAAGGCGAGATTTTCGCCATAATCTCGGCACGGCCGCCAAATGCGGCTAATGGCATACCGCCGCCGATGACTTTGCCCATTGTGGTTAAATCAGGCGTGATGTTGTGTATCGACTGGGCACCGTTTAATGCCACACGAAAACCTGTCATCACTTCATCAAAAATCAACACCGCACCGTATTCTTGGGTGAGATTACGCATCAACTGCATAAAATCAGCGGTTGGTCGCACCAAATTCATATTGCCTGCAAACGGTTCAACAATCACGCAGGCGATTTTGTTGCCGTATTCGCGAAAGGCTTCGTTTAAGGCGTAATTGTCGTTATAAGGCAAAACCAAAGTATGCTTGGTGAAATCAGCAGGCACACCGCCTGAATTAGGCGTGCCAAAGGTGAGCATTCCCGAGCCTGCTTTAACCAACAGGCTGTCGGAATGACCGTGATAACAGCCTTCAAATTTAATGATTAAATCGCGTCCCGTAAAACCACGAGCCAAGCGAATGGCACTCATCGTGGCTTCTGTACCAGAACTCACCAAACGCACTTGCTCGACACTTGGCACAAGTTTGATAATTTCTTGTGCAATTTCAATTTCGCCCGCAGTGGGTGCACCAAACGATAAGCCTGATTCTGCCACTTTGGCAACGGCTTTCACCACTTCGGGGTGAGCATGCCCAACAATCGCAGGCCCCCACGAGCCGATATAGTCGATATAACAGCGGTCGTCTTCGTCCCACACGCACGCTCCTTTGGCACTGCGAATAAAGCGTGGCACGCCGCCCACACTACCAAACGCGCGCACAGGCGAATTGACACCGCCTGGAACATATTGCTTGGCTTGTTCAAATAATGTTTCGTTACGATTGGTCATTATTTTTTCCTATAAAAAAGTTTCAGGCTGCCTGAAAAAGATTAAGGTGCAAATTTACCATATTTTGATAAATAATTTCTGCTATCAATAAGGTTTGTAAAGACTATTCAGGCTGCCTGAAACGCTTTTGATTATTTTGGCATAAACGATAAATCCACGACATATTGTGCAGGATTATCTAAATTGACTTTCACCTTAACTTGATTGTTTTGAATAAACGGTTTGGGGTCTTTTTCTACTGGGTCGCTGACAAATTGTACAGGCTGCCCTGTGCGTGGATTTTGCCACACGGCGATGATTTCGTATTTTGTAATGTATTCGCCTGCGTCTGTGTTGATTTTTCTGTCCCACTGGCGAATTTCTTGCACTTGGGCAAGTACTTCCTGCCCTTTTTCTAATGCGGCTTGGGTGTTTTGGTATTTGGGCAGCAAAATAATAAAAAATAAACCTGCCCAAACAACAGTAGCAAGCCACACCACTGGGTGATGAAGGGTGAGCGATAAAGCAACCAGCACGCCCAAAACAATGGCGGCAATGGCAATGGCGATAAAGGTCATCAGCGTTTTCCTTAAATAACAATGGTTTCAGGCAACCTGAAAAGGGCAATTATGGCATAACGCACTCTTTTGGGGTAGGTGTTATGCGGCGAAAGTATTCTCGACTTGTGCTTGTTTCATTTAGCAAATGCCTATGAAGCATTTGTACATAATAACTATTTGGATTTTCAAAGAAAAAAGTATAGTATTTTTGACCTGTTAAATCATCTTTTTCGTTTAATCGAATGACTAAAAAATTGCGTCCTGTTTGTACAATTTTATATGGATTTTTCATTACAGAAGAAATCAAACCATTCTCATTCAAAGAAATATCCGCAATACCGTCAGCATAAGTTACAACCATTTCGCCGAATATATCGTAATATCGCTGTTTGTGTTTTATTTTATGATATTTCGCCGACCACTCCCAAACAGGCAAATTATATTCCAGCGTTTTTTCTTTATCGGATTGCCACGAGCCTAATAAACATTGTTCAGGCAGCCTAAAAACTTGTTCCGCATAAATATGTTGCGAAAACAACAGGCATAAAATAGAAAAAAAACAACAACGCATTATTTTTTCCTGATTTTTTCAGGCAGCCTGAAAAAGTTTTGCTATTTCTTTCTATTCCCCCATGCTGCGTCCAAGCGTTCGCCTGTGGTTTTGAGATTTTGCTGTGCAGTCGCCTGTGCCGCTTTGGCTTCATCTAACTGTTTTTGTGCGGTTTGCAATTCGCTTTGCAACTGATGAACGCGATTTTGCAAATCCTGCACTTTGCTTTGCAGTGCTGCCACGCTTTCGCTTTGCTGTGTGTAAGCCGTCATCGCATTGCGATAGGCTAATTTTGCGGAAGTCAATTCCGCATTATTCGGTTCTGCCGAGACGGCACAAACGCTCCCTGCAAAGAGCGTTATCATAATCATTTGACGCAACATATTTATTTTCCTTTACACACCACTTGGCGTTGGCGATACATAGCGGTTTCACGGCTTGGGGCTGGCTGAAAATCTTGTTGCGTGATTTCGCTTTTATACACAACCTTGCCGTTGCTATCCACTAATTCGGTATGCAGGGGACGATATACGCCCGAATCGCAATTCATTTCCCATGTGGTAATGGCGGCAGAATGTGTGGGCAAATTAGTCGGTAATTGATTCACTTTCAAATACTTGGCTTGACTTCTGAACGAAACTTTCTGACCATTGCGTTGAATGCTGCTTTTATCCACAGAATACGCCACACTGCCTTGTTCTGTGGTGCCGATTTGTTGCCATTGACCAGTCTGTTGCGTGGCACAAGCGGTTAAAATCAAGGCAATGCTTGTGCCGAACAGTTTGGGGTTGTGTTTTTTCATTTTATTCTATCCTTGTTTGTTGTATAGTCAAACAAATTCAAAAGTGAAACAGGCGGCTTTGCCTGCGACAGTATAAGTAATACGGCAAGGCAAACCAACGCATTTCAATTTTGAAGTTGTTTGACTATAAAAATTGAAATAACGCATAAAGCGGTTACAATAACGATATGGATACCGCAAGCAATTCGCTGAATATATTATCGTCAGCCCGTATTTTACTACACGAAGTGTTTGGTTATACGGATTTTCGCCCCTTTCAAGTGGAAATTATCACTACACTGTTGCAAAAACGCAGTGTTTTGGCGTTAATGCCCACAGGTGCAGGAAAATCAATGTGTTATCAAATTCCTGCTTTATTGAATGACGGTTTGACGATTGTCATTTCGCCCCTGATTGCCCTAATGGACGATCAGGTTGCCGCTTTGCGTTTGGCAGGTGTGAATGCAGCGGCTTTACACAGTGGTACGCTGCCTGAAAATGTCCGCAAAATTGCCAATGAAATGCAAAGAGGCAGCCTGAAACTTTTGTATATTGCACCAGAGCGAGCCACCACGCAGCGTTTTCTTCAATTTATTAGTCAAATTAACATTTCACTCATTGCCATTGACGAAGCCCATTGTGTCAGCCAATGGGGACACGATTTTCGCCCCGAATATCGCCGCCTATCGGTTTTAACCACGCGTTTTCACAACATTCCCACGATTGCACTCACCGCCACCGCAGACCTGCGTACACGGGACGATATTCTGCATTATTTATATTTACAAAATGCACAAATTTTTATCACCCCATTTAATCGTGAAAATATTGAATATCGTGTTGTAGAAAAAAATAACGGCAAAAAACAATTATTAGAATTTATTAAAACGCAAGGCAAAAACGCCTGCGGCATTGTGTATTGTCATTCACGCAAAAAGGTTGAAAATATTGCCGCATTTTTACGCCAAGAAAAAATCAACGCTTTGCCGTATCACGCAGGCATGAGTGCCGAAGACAGACAAAAAAATCAACGGCGATTTTCGCTGGACAACGGCGTTGTCATGGTTGCCACCGTTGCCTTTGGTATGGGCATAGACAAACCCGATGTACGCTTTGTGGCACACTTGGATATGCCGCCGTCTATCGAACGCTTTTACCAAGAATCAGGACGAGCAGGACGAGACGGACAACCCGCCATCAGTTGGCTATGTCATGGCTTAAACGACTGGGTGCTGTTGCGACAACGCATAGAAGACGGCAACGCATCTAGCGAACAAAAAAATATCGAACACATTAAATTAGCCCAAATGCTCGCCTTTTGCGAAACCACAAATTGCAGGCGGCATTATTTACTTTCCTGTTTGGGCGAACAACACGACTTAAACGCCCATTGCGGCAACTGCGACAACTGCCTACAACCGCCGTCCCTATTTGACGCAACCGTGCCAGTGCAGAAATTACTGTCTGCCGTTTATCGCAGCCAACAACGCTTAAATGTGGGGCAAATTATCGACATTTTGCGTGGCAAAATCACCCCTGAAATAGCACCTTATCAAGGCTTATCAGTATTTGGCATAGGACGCGAATACAGCGAACGACAATGGCGATCGATTGTCAGACAATGTATCGCACAAGGCTACCTGAACATATCGCCCCAACAATTAGCCCTATACCTAATGCCGATAGCCAAAGAAATTTTGCAAGGAAAACAAATAGTTAAACTGCACTTGCCATATGAAAAACACAAATTCAAAGACACACCAACCGCCTTTTTCACCGAACGGCAAGAAAAACTCATGCACGCCCTACGACACTGGCGGCGACAAACCGCCGAAGAAAAAGAAGTGCCTGCCTTTGTGATTTTCAGCGACAAAACCTTAACTCAATTAGTCGAACACATACCCACCACCGCCTTTGAACTACACCAAATCTACGGCTTGGGCGACGCCAAAATCAACGCATTTGGTGAAGAGATTATGGCAATTTGTCGGCAGTTTAAAGCAAGAGAATAACTTTCAGGCTGCCTGAAAGTTTGCAATCATATCTTGTAATACTAATCGACTATTTTGACCAGCAGACATACGATAGATATTCACACCATATTTTTCTAATTCATTGATATTTTTTATAAAATTATCACTCATTTTTTGAATATCTAACAAAGATACTTTTCTTGGCAAAGTGTGTATATCTTCTAATTTAATTTGGTATCGGCTCTCATTTCGTTGAATACTCAATGCTAAATTAACAGGCAAAGCAAGCACGGCGACACGATAACCATTATCACGAAAACAATCAATCAAACTTTTTGCTGTATCCAAATTGCCAAATGTGGCTTCATACACCACATTCAAACGATGAAGAATCACTTTATCTCGCAAGGAAAGTGCCGTACGATGAGAAAACGAACCTGTGTATTGATGAGCATTATCTATGCCGTGTTTTACTATTAACTCTTTGATTTTTGGGTGTAATTTACGATAATCATCGGCTTGTATGGTAAAAACATTGAACGAAGCATTTTCTCGAACCTGCACCATACTGTACGATTTGCCACTACCTGCCACGCCTGTAACAAAAATCACAAAAGGCTGTGCGGCAGGTGTAAGATTTTTAAATTGAACTTGGTCAATAAACAATGCGTCAATTAAATCAGCACTCGGTTTATCGGCATTACTTCTACTCATACTGCCACTTTCTCAAACCGCAATGCGTCATATTTATCACGCAAATCATAAACCACTTCCATAGCGTCAATCGCTTTGTTTAAGTCAGTTAAATGATATTCATCATACAATTTAGCCGTTTTATTCAATAAATCATAATCTTGCTGATATTGCGAATTGTGGCGACTTTTTAAAATAATCATATCACCACGCACTTCTGACACGGTTTCAAAAAACACTTCGGAAACGGGAACAGGGTCTTTTTGAAGACTACTCATCAATTTTGCACGGCGTTCGGTAGAAAACATTTTTCATTCCTTTTTCGTATATATTCAACACATTATATATCTTTTCAGGCAGCCTGAAAAAGTAAGTTTTTTTGTTAAACAACAAACCAAACTTATCTCACTATTTTCAGATGACTTAACTGACTAATGCTTTCAGGTAACATTTTCAGATTTTCGCAACTCCATAAATTTAACTCTTGTAAGTTTTGCAACTGTCCAATATTTTCAGGTAGCGTTGCAAGATTTGTACAACCTTCTAAATCCAATTTTTGCAAGTTTTGCAACTGTCCAATGTTTTTAGGCAGTGTTTCAAGAGTTTCACAGCCACTTAAATACAATTCTTGCAAGTTTTGTAACTGACTAATGTTTTCAAGTAGCGTTTCAAGATTTGTGCAATCACATAAAGATAATCCTTGCAAATTTTGCAACTGCCCAATGTTTTCTGGTAGCGTTTCAAGATTTTTACAACCACTTAAATACAATCCTTGCAAGTTTTGCAACAGTCCAATGCTTTCTGGTAGCGTAGTAAGATTATCACAACCAGTTAAATACAAGTCTTGTAAATTGCTTAACGATCCAATGCTTTCAGGTAGCGTTTCAAGATTTGTGCAATCACATAAAGATAATCCTTGCAAATTTTGCAACTGCCCAATGCTTTCTGGTAGCGTTTCAAGATTTTTACAACCACTTAAATACAATCCTTGCAAGTTTTGCAACAGTCCAATGCTTTCTGGTAGCGTAGTAAGATTATCACAACCAGTTAAATACAAGTCT
>JAFTFY010000027.1 GCA_017458185.1 Neisseriaceae bacterium | reverse complement strand
GGCATTGACCGCAAATCTTTCCCACTTTTTCTGAAAGAATGTGAGTTTAGATTTAATTATGGAACACCAAAACAGCAACTCAAAACCTTGCGAAAATGGTGTGAAATTTAGCAATTTTTTGGGCTAATCTAATACAGCCCCAAATTAAATTATGTTCAGGCAGCCTGAAAACATAAGCAATATAAAGCCTTATGGCTTATTGAAATTTCGGTTTGATTGCTACACAATCATTTTTATGAACGCAATTCATAAAAGTTTGATATGGCGTATCAAACAAACCACATTTTCCTCAACCACAAGTAAAAAGGATAGCATTATGACAGAAGTTGTAATCGTAGCGGCACGCCGCACAGCCATTGGTAACTTTGGCGGTTCTTTATCAAGCATACCTGCACCTGAATTGGGTGCAACCGTGATTAAAGCCTTGCTTGAACAAACAGGCGTTGCACCGAATCAGGTGAGCGAAGTCATTATGGGGCAAATTCTCACCGCAGGCGTAGGGCAAAACCCAGCACGCCAAGCCTTGATTAAAGCGGGTATCCCTGTGGAAGTGCCTGCCATGACCATTAACCAAGTGTGCGGTTCTGGTTTGAAAGCGGTTGAATTGGCGGCACAAGCGATTAAATGCGGCGATGCGGAAATCGTGATTGCAGGCGGTCAAGAGTCGATGTCGCTCTCGCCCTACATTCTGCCTGCGATGCGTAGCGGTGCGAGAATGGGACACAGCAAATCATTAGACACCATGATTTGCGATGGTTTAACCGATGTGTATAGCCAAGAGCATATGGGCATTACCGCTGAAAATGTGGCAGAAAGATTTGGTGTAACGCGTGATATGCAAGACGAATTTGCCTTGCAATCGCAAAACAAAGCCGAAGCAGCCCAAGCCGCAGGCAAATTTAACGATGAAATCGTGCCTGTGTCTATTCCGCAACGCAAAGGTGATCCGATTGTGTTCGATAAAGACGAATTTATCCGCAAAGGAGCCACTTTGGACGGCATTAAAAAACCGCGTCCTGCGTTCAAAAAAGACGGCACAGTTACCGCCGCCAATGCGTCTGGTATCAATGACGGAGCGGCTGCGGTAATGTTGATGTCTGCCGACAAAGCCCGTGAATTAGGCTTAACACCGTTGGCAACCATTAAATCCTATGCTTCTACTGGTTGCGAGCCTGATATTATGGGTATGGGACCAGTGGAAGCCACGCGTGCGGCTTTGAAAAAAGCAGGTTGGACAGTTGATGACTTGGACTTAATCGAAGCCAACGAAGCCTTTGCCGCACAATCGGTGGCAGTGGCAAACGAGTTAAAATTTGATAAAAGCAAAGTCAATGTCAATGGCGGTGCGATTGCTTTGGGACACCCCATCGGTGCATCAGGCTGCCGCATTTTGGTAACCCTGTTACACGAAATGCAACGCCAAAACGCCAAAAAAGGCTTGGCAACGCTGTGTATCGGCGGCGGTATGGGTACAGCCGTTACTGTTGAAAGATAATCTTATCTATTTGATTTGATTTAAAAAACAGGCTGCCTGAAAGGGTTTCAGGCAGCCTAAACGATTTTTTTTACAAAGGAAATCAAAATGAATGCAAATAACGATTTTGAACTTACCGCAGAAGAAATTGCGGAATTAAAAGCCTTGTTTTATCCGCCGTCTTATGGCAAACGCTGGCGGTATCCTGCTACTTTTCCTGATTTTTTGCAACTTAATGACCCTGAAAAAATCAAACAATGTTTATTAAACATTACGCAACTGCGTTTGGTTAATCGTGATGATTTGCGTTATATTCCTGAAAGTATTCAATATTTAAAAAACTTAAATCATTTGGATATATCTTCTTGTCAATATATTACAACGCTACCTGAAAATATTGTGCAACTCAAACAATTAGAACATTTTAAATTAAATTGCCCAAATTTAATTGGGCTGCCTGAAAATATCGGGGAATTGGTTAATTTACGCACTTTATCCATTCATCATCATAAAATCACTTCCTTGCCTGAAAGCATTGGAGAATTGCATAAATTAGAAGAATTAAAATTATTCTGTAATCAACTGTCTTGCTTGCCTGAACAAATTGGTAAATTGCAAACATTAAGCGAATTAAGTTTATTTAATTGTAATAATTTAATTACGCTTCCTGAAAATATTGGCGAATTAAGGCAATTAGAAAAATTATATCTTTTAAATTGTTCTAAATTGTCTTTTTTACCTGAACGAATTGGCGAATTAAATCAACTCAAAGAGTTATTTTTAGCCTGTGAAAAACTTGATACGCTACCTGAAAATATAGGTAAATTAAGTGCGTTACAATTTTTAACCATTAAAAGCAATATGATTAGGCTACCTGAACAAATTGGGCAATTACACAATTTACAAGAATTAAATTTAAAAGATTGTACTCATTTAACTACGCTGCCTGAAAGCATAGGGAAATTAAATAATTTACATACATTACATATCGATAATTGTCCTAATCTAACCACGCTGCCTGAAAATTTGAACTATTTAGCATTTGGCAATCAAAAACAAGAAGAACAAAGTGATATAGAAATGGCAATGAAAGAAATAGATAAATTGATTGCCGAATTTGAAAATCAAGCACAACCGCCGACAATAACTTTGGACGGAAAAGTGATTAGCCTTGCTCAATCGTTAAAAGAATTAAAAAATCATATCAATACTGATGAAATAAAAGCCATAATGGATAGGCAACAAGAACAACAAACCACGGCAAGCAAACTCACCGCCGAACAAGTCTCTATCGTTTTGGCAGAATTGCACAAACAAACCGCACAACCTGCTGTTAAAATCAACATTCAAGAAGCGGATAATTTGCCTTTGACTGCCAGCAAATTTGGCGGTGTGCCGTATTGGCTGCCTGAAATGCCGTATCCTGTTGATAAACAAGGCAATAAATTATTGTTACTTGCTCAAATCAATTTGAGCGAAATGCCACCTTTGCCTGATTTTCCCACAACTGGGCTGTTGCAGTTTTTGATGACACGCAATATATATGAAATGAACTTTTACGATAATCCCACACGGCAAGACGATTGGCGTGTGGTGTATCACGCCGAAATCAATCCTGCGATTGATGAAGCGGCGGTTTTGGCGTTAAATATTCCCTACGCACCGCAGATTTTTGATGAAGAAGATGACGGCGGTTTTCCTGTGGATACGCAATATCGCCTGTCGTTTGAGCCTGCCGAAATTCGCATAGGCACGGCGTGTATCGGCTTTAATCAAGCCTTGAAAAACGCCGCCAAAGAAGTGGGCATTAAATTGAATAAAAACGATTTATCTGATTTAGAAGTGTTATTTGGCGAAAAGGCGTGGGAAAAAATAAAACAACACACCGTTGAAAACTTAATCGGCGGCTATCCAGACTTCACCCAAACCGACCCACGAGATGAGCGAAAATACAAAAAACACAGCGTTCTGCTCTTACAAATCGAAAGCGATGAAGGCATTATGTGGGGCGACTGCGGCGTGGGCAATTTCTTTATTAAACCCAATGATTTGAAAAAACAAGATTTTTCCAAAGTGTTGTTTAATTGGGATTGTTGTTAAACAGCGTTCAGGCTGCCTGAAAACGGTTAAATCCGTTATAATAAGTCGTTTTTACGCCTTAAAAAGGAACACTTCAAATGAAATTACGCATACCTGCCGTTTTTTCGGCTATGGTTTTTACGGCGGTTTTAACCGCTTGTTCGCCGCAACAGCAAGCAGCAACGAATGCTGCGGATAGTGCCGCACCTACGCCTGCCCCTGTGGCTCAAAAAATTGTGATTGGTTTGGACGACAACTATCCGCCGATTGGTTTTCGTGATGAAAAAGGCGAGTTAGTGGGTTCGGATATTGATTTGGCTCGCGAAGCCGCCAAACGCTTAAATCGGGAAGTCGAATTTAAGCCGATTGACTGGGCAAGCAAAGAAGCGGAACTCAATAGCGGCAAAATTGATGTGATTTGGAATGGCTTGACCGTTACCGAAGAACGCAAGAAAAACATTTTGTTCACCGCACCGTATCAACAAACAGGGCAAGTGGTTGCACTGAAAATCGACTCCCCCGTGCAAAAAGCGGAAGATTTGGCAGGCAAAGTGGTTGCCATTCAAGACGGTAGTACCGCCGAAGAAACGCTGAAAAAAATGCCTGAATTGGCAAATTCTTTCAAAGAGTTAAAACGCTATCCTGATATGGCGGCAATTTATTTAGACATTAAACTCAACCGTTTGGACGGGGCGATTTTGGACGAACCTTTGGCTCGTTACTACACGACCAAAGAACCTGA
The DNA here is from genome assembly GCA_017458185.1 of Neisseriaceae bacterium. Classification (GTDB taxonomy): domain Bacteria; phylum Pseudomonadota; class Gammaproteobacteria; order Burkholderiales; family Neisseriaceae; genus RGIG9985. Next base: position 19,790 of record JAFTFY010000027.1, on the reverse strand, counting down.
AACTTTCCGCATTCTACCCGAATCATTCAGCACCGAAGTGGAAGCAATCGGCGTGAAATTAGACAACACCGCCTTGCAACAAGAACTCAATCAGGCACTCAAAGCCATGTACGAAGACGGCACAACCAAAGCCGTGTTTGAAAAATGGTTTGGCAAAGATATTTCTCTGCCGATTGAATAAAGTAAGTTGATTTTATTATCAAAAAACCCCTTTCAGGCTGCCTGAAAACAAAAAATCCCCAATCAAATGGGGATTTTTATTTTACAACCAAAACAATTATTTATTGCCTTTGGCAACTCTACGCCAGTGGTGTAGCAATGGTTCGGTATAGCCTGACGGTTGGGTTGTGCCTTTAAAGATTAAGTCGCAAGCCGCCTGAAAAGCGGGGGATTTGTCGAAGCGTCCGACCATCGGTGTGTAAGCAGGGTCATCGGCGTTTTGTTGATCGACAATCGCTGCCATGCGTTCCAAAGTTTGGCGAACCTGCTGCTCGTTGGTGATGCCGTGATAAAGCCAGTTGCACACATGTTGGCTGGAAATACGTAAGGTGGCACGGTCTTCCATTAAGCCGATATTGTTAATATCAGGCACTTTGGAGCAACCCACGCCTTGTTCTACCCAACGCACCACATAGCCCAACAAGCCTTGACAGTTGTTGTCCAACTCTTGTTGAATTTCGTCCGCCGACCAGTTGGTGTTTTCTGCCACAGGCACGGTGAGAATGTCGTCTTGGGTTTCGACAAAGCCTTTGGCGGCAATCGCTTTTTGCACTTCAAACACATTCACTTGGTGATAATGCAAGGCGTGCAAAGTGGCGGCGGTAGGCGATGGCACCCAAGCGGTGGTTGCCCCTGCTTTGGGGTGTCCGATTTTTTGCACCAGCATTTCTGCCATTAAATCAGGCATTGCCCACATACCTTTACCAATTTGGGCTTTGGAGACCAATCCACATTTCAAGCCATTTTGAACATTGTTGATTTCGTAAGCGGCAAGCCATTTGCTATTTTTCATCTCGCCTTTGCGAACCATTGCACCTGCTTTCATCGAAGTGTGAATTTCATCGCCTGTGCGGTCTAAAAAGCCTGTGTTGATGAAGATTAAGCGTTCGGAAGCGGCTTTGATACACGCTTTTAAGTTCAGCGTGGTGCGGCGTTCTTCGTCCATTACGCCCATTTTCAGCGTATTTTTGGCTAATTTGGTTAAGTTTTCCACAGCGGCGAATAAGTCATTGGCAAACGCCACTTCTTCTGCCCCTTGCATTTTGGGTTTCACGATATACACGCTGCCTGAACGGCTGTTTTTGTTTTCGGTGCGATTAAAGTCAAACGGAGCGATTAAGCCTGTCATCACGCAATCCAAAATGCCTTCGGGAATTTCGTTGCCGTCTTTATCCAACACCGCAGGTGTGGTCATCAAATGTCCGACATTGCGGATTAACATCAGCGAACGACCGCCCAATTTGAATGTGCCAGAGTTGTCAGGTTTGGTGTATTCACGGTCTGGGTTTAATTTACGCGTGAAAGTTTTGCCGTTTTTGGTAACTTCTTCGGTTAAAGTGCCTGTCATCAAGCCATACCAGTTGCGATACACCAGCGTTTTGTCTTCACCATCGACTGCGGCAACGGAGTCTTCGCAGTCCATAATGGAAGTGAGTGCCGCTTCCATAATAATATCTTTAATGCCCGCAGGGTCTTGACTGCCAATCGGCGTGGTTTTGTCGATGATAATATCGAAATGCAAGCCGTTGTGTAAGAACAACAACGAAGACGGAGCGTCCGCCGTGCCGTTATAGCCCACAAACAAAGACGGCGTTTGTAATTCAGTTTCCAAGCCTGCCACAACCACTTTCAGGCTGCCTGAAACCACTTTATACGCCGTTGCGTCTTTATGGCTGCCTGAAACCAGCGGAATGGCGTTATCCAAAAAGTCGCGTGCAAAGGCAATCACTTTCGCACCGCGTTTGGGGTTGTATTCGCGACCCACAGCCAATTCACCCGATTGCTCAATCGCATTTGTGCCATACAAAGCGTCATACAACGAACCCCAACGCGCATTCGCTGCATTCAAAGCGTAGCGAGCGTTCATAATTGGCACAACCAATTGCGGGCCTGCTTGGTGCGAAAATTCAAAATCCACATTTTCAGTGGTGATTTGAAAATCCGCTGGTTCGTCTTGCAAATAGCCGATTTCTTTCAAGAATGCTTTATAAGCGGCAGGGTCAGTGATTTTGCCTGGATTTTTTTCGTGCCAAGCGTCAATTTTTGTTTGCAATTCGTCTCGTTTGGCTAACAAGGCTTTGTTTTTGGGAGCAAATTCAGCCACAATTTTGGCAAAACCGTCCCAAAACCCCGCAGACGACAAATTACCGCCACGATGGGGCAGAACTTCATTTTCAATAAAATCATACAGTTGTTTATCAGGCTGCAAACCCGATACAGAAATGCGTTGTGTCATAGTTTTTCCTTTACATTAAAAAGGTTGAAAAGGGGCAATGATAACATAAAAAACAACATTTCAGGCAGCCTGAAACAAGTCTTTCAGGCTGCCTGAAAATATATTATAAAACTTTTTATAATCAATAACTTTTATTGTTGAAATCAATCGTTTTTATTGCATAAATTATTATGTTTCTTAAATAAACCTTAAATTATTTAAATATTTTATTGATAAATAATATACCCTACAACTTAAATATGCTATTTTATAAACAAGTGTAATGCGTCATTTTTGCAATAAAAATATTTATTATAAATCAATAATATATACTAAATTTTATTATTTTTTGTGCATTAGATAATGCTTATTTTTATTTTTAATTTGACAATATTTTTATTTCTTATATAATTGCGACTTCGTTTAATTTTGATTAACCATTTATTTTATAAAGAGGAACAAAACAAATGAAAAAACTCGTTTTGGCATTAACCACTGCTTCCGTTTTCGCTTTAACCGCCTGTGGCGGTGATAAACAAGTTGAAGTCAATCAACCTGCTGAACCAGCGGTAGAACAACAAGTTGCTGCACCTGAACAAGCAGCACCAGCACAAGAAGCCGCAACAGCACAAGACGCAGCCGCTGCACCAGAAGCGGCTCCTGCTCCTGCTGCAAAACCAGCAAAATAAACTTTGCTTAAATAAAAAATCCCATTGAATTTCAATGGGATTTTTTATTATAGTCGATTCACAGTAAAATCATGCAGTGTTGGTTCTTCTTGCCGTATTATATATACCGTCTGCGAAGAACTGCCTTGCCTGCTTTTGCTGTGAATCGACTATAACCACACCTAATTCAGGCTGCCTGAAAAAATGAAAATACTTCTAATACCAATATTTAATAACAACTAAATAATAAAAAAATATACAATAAAAACAAAATAATACGCAAAAAAAAAAAAAAACAAAGAAAAAACAGTGATATAATACAAACCCTTTTATTTTTATTTGATACTGTATGCAAGCACAAAAAGTTCAAGCATTTACGATTTTAGGTGCTGGAGTAGCGGTGCCGAATCGGCGAATAACAGCGGATATTTTGAATAAACAATTCAACTTGGCTGCTGGTAAAATCGAAAAATATGGAGCGAAGCAACGCTATTTTTTGCAACACAATGAAAATGCTGATGATTTAATTGTTCAGGCAGCCCAAAAAGCCTTACAACAAGCCAACTTATCTTTGCAAGATATTGATTGCGTGATTGATGCGTCTGCCACAATGCGGCAGGCTTTGCCGTTTAATGCAGCGAATGTGTGTCGAGTATTGGGTTTGTCTGGCGTGGCAGCGTTTGATGTGAATATGACTTGCTTGGGTGCTTTGCAGGCTTTTGTGTTAGCGTCTCATTTATTTTCGTCTTATCGTCATATTTTGGTGTTGTGCTGTGATATTGCGTCTGTGGGTTTAACCCCCAAAGACTTGCATTCTTTTGCTTTGTTTGGCGATGGTGCGGCGGCGTGTGTTTTGACTGCGTCTCAAACAGGCGGTATTTTGGCTCATCATTTTGCTGTATTTCCAAAGGGTTATGATTGTTGTGAAATATCAGGCGGCGGTTGGTTAAATCACCCCAATCATTTTTTGTCTGATCGCACTTTGTTGGATTATGCTCAATTAGCCAATTTTCGTATGGACGGCAAACGCTTGTATCGTTTAACCGCCGACTATATGCCTGATTTTTTAGAAGAAATTTTGCATCAAGCGAATATATCTTTATCGGATATTGATTTTGTGGTGCCACATCAGGCTTCTCGTGGGGCGTTAAATCATTTATCAAGCAAATTAAACATTCCGTCTGAAAAAATTGTGGATATTTTTGATGATTTTGGCAATCAAGTAGCGGTTTCCCTGCCACATGCTTTGATTACTTTAATTCATCGACAAGTGTTGCGTGGTCAAGATAAAGTATTATTGATTGGCACTTCTGCGGGCTTGGGTTTGGGTGCGATGATTTGGCAAGTGCCTGATGAATGGCAAAATTTTCAGGCAGCCTGAAAAGGGTTTATTTTATAAAAAAGAAAGACAAAGCATGAAATTAAAATATCTTTTAACACTTTGTTTATGCCTAATATTTACGCCATTGGCAAAGGCAGAAAGTCCAGTAGATTCATACAATCAAGGCATTGACGCATTCAAGCAAGGCGATTATGTTAAAGCCGTAGAAGCGTGGAAAAATGCTTGCAATGCGGATTATATTAACGCTTGTTTTAATTTGGGTTTATCCTATCTTGACGGACAAGGGGTTAAAAAAAATGAAAAACAAGCCGCTCAATTTATGGAAAAATCCTGTAATCACAATGATGCCGCAGGTTGTTTTTTTCTGGGTGAAATGTATGCCAAAGGACGCGGCGTAAAACAAGATTATGCCCAAGCGGTTCAATTATTAGAAAAAGCCTGTAATGGCGGCGTGGGCGAAAGTTGCAATAATTTAGGTTCGCTGTATCTCAATGGGCTTGGTGTTAAGAAGAATGACAAACAAGCCAATCAAATTTTTGAAAAAGCCTGTGAAAATGGTGTAGCAAAAAGTTGTCATCATTTAGGCAATGCTTATTTTAACGGAAACGGTGTGAAACAAAATTATACCCAAGCCGCCAAACTATACGAAAAAGCCTGCAATAACGATGAAGCACAAAGTTGTTTTAATCTTGCATATTTGTATCATGAAGGCAAAGGTGTTAAACAAAACAAATCCACTGCCAAAGAATATTTTCAAAAATCTTGCAATTTAGGTAACCAACATGCTTGCATTATTTATGAAATGAAAAATCCTGTTTTTCAAATAAAGTAATGTAGTATTGTGTATAAAATATTTTTTCAGGCAGCCTGAATATTTAGGAAAAAACAATGAAAGCCATTATCACAGGTGCAACAGGCGGTTTAGGCAGAAATTTAACCGAATTTTTATTGGCACAAGGTTGCGAAGTTTTAGCCTTTGGACGCAATGCACACATTGGCTCACAATTAAAAACAACTTTTCAATCCTTTAATTTATCAGATAAAAATGCTTGTTTGACAAATTGGCAATCTGCCGATTTTATCTTTCATTGTGCCGCCTTATCATCTCCTTGGGGAAAATTATCTGATTTTCAGGCAGCCAATGTAATTGCCACACAAAATGTTTTAACCGCAGCAGAACAATTTGGTTGTCATAAATTTATTCACATTTCCACACCCAGTATTTATTTTGATTTTGCCGACCATTTACAAATCAAAGAAAATTATTTACCCAAAAAAATGGTTAATTTTTATGCCCAAACCAAATACCAAGCAGAAAAAATTGTGGCACAAAGCCAATTAAACAGCATTATTATCCGACCGCGTGGCATTTTTGGTGAATACGATACCGCACTTATTCCACGATTAGCCCAATTAGCCGAAAAAGGATTTTTACCCTTAATTAAACGATTAGGACGAAATGCAGGAGACGCAATCGTGGATACCACTTATGTGGGTAATTTAGTTCAAGTATTATTTCAGGCAGCCCAAACCAATATTCCAGAAAATGCGTTCAGGCAGCCTGAAAACTTATTTTGCCAAAACAAAACGCCTGTTTTTAATATTACCAATAACGAACCCACAAAAGTTATTGAAATATTCCGTATGATTAAAGATATATTAGGCTGGAAAATAAAATTAAAAACCTTGCCTTATTTTGTTTTAGATACTGCGGCTCGCACAATGGAAAAATTAGCCACATTCGATAAAGAACCCCTTTTAACTCGATATTCCATTGCCACCACTGCATTTGATCAAACTTTGGATATTACAGCCGCACAAACTTATTTAAATTATCAACCCCTATTTTCATTATCAGACGGATTGGAACGCTATGCCAAACACACCGCAAGGCATTGATTTTTATCACACAGGTTTATGCAGGCACCCTGAATGTATTGCCTGTCGTGGCGGCAGTTTGCGTCCGATTTCTTTTCCTGCAATGGCGGCACATATTCATGCAGACGGCGGAATGTTGTTTGATACGGGTTATGCCGAACATTTTAAAACCGCAACCCAATATTTTCCTGAAAAATTATATGCCTTAACCACACCAGTAACCTTTAATCAACCGTCATTAAAACAACAATTAGGTGATAAGGCAGACACCATTTCCAAAATCTTTTTATCGCATTTACATGCCGACCATATTGCAGGCTTAAAAGATTTTCCAGAAATTGAAATTATTTGTTCTCAAAAAGCATTATCATTACTTGAAAATAAAATCAGCCGTTTTGCCAAATTAAAACAAGGTTTTTTACCGCAACTTTTACCCAATGATTTTCAACAAAGATTAACCCTCATTGAAAAATTTCCACAAATTAAATTATCGCCAGATTTACGCCCATTTGAATATGGTTACAAAATAGCAAATGGTATTATCGCCATAGAATTATCAGGTCATGCCAAAGGACATTACGGCATTTTAAGCGAAAATGTTTTACTCATTGCAGACGCTGCTTGGCAAATAGAAAACATTACCCAAAACAGACCACCACATTGGATAAGTTCGTTGGTTATGGATAATTATCGTCAATTTCAAGAAACATTAAAAAAACTACAAACCCTATATTCGCATAATCACGATTTAATCATTATTCCATCTCATTGTGAAAAAACCTTATCTTCATTATGGACAAAAAATGAAAATCTCTAAATTAGCCATATTGCGTTCATTTTTGCAAACAAAACATTTTTCATCATTAGAAAAATTGCACGCATTTCAACAACAACGCTTGCAATATGTTTTATCGCATCACGGAGCAAGTTTTTATCCTAACTCATTGAATTTAGAAGATTATCCAATCATCGATAAATCCGTGTTTATGGCAAATTTTGAACGCATTAACACCCCACACATTAGCGAAAAAGACGCTTTAAGCGTGGCAGTAGAAGCCGAAAACAGCCGAGATTTTTCGCCTGTATTGCGAACACCACAGGGCGAAATTGTGGTCGGTTTATCCAGCGGCACTTCGGGCAATCGTGGCATTTTTCTGCTTTCTGCCCAAGAATGTGCCTTGTGGGCAGGCTATATTTTAAAAAGAATGCTCCCCAAACCCTATCTTAAACGACACAAAATTGCCTTTTTCTTGCGTGCGGACAGCCATTTGTATCACAGCGTCAGCAGTAATCTTATTCAATTTAAATTTTACGATTTATTTCAACCACTTGACACACATATTGACGCACTCAACCGCCAGCAACCGACTATTTTAATTATGCCTGCCAATGCACTCAAACGCTTGGCACAAATGCCCAATTTGCATATAAAGCCGATAAAAATCATTTCTGTTGCCGAGGTTTTGGAAGATGACGCTAAACAGTTGATTGAAAATCGTTTCAGGCAGCCTGTATTTCAAGCCTATCAATGCACCGAAGGCTTTTTAGCCCACACTTGTCGCTACGGCAACTGGCATTTGAACGAAGACGCAGTGTATATCGAACGAGATTGGATTGACGAAAAAAACGGCAGATTTTGCCCCATTATCACCGACTTAAACCGCAGCACACAACCTGTGATTCGCTATCGTCTCAACGACATTCTTACCGCTTGCGATGAACCCTGTCCTTGCGGTAGCGTTTTTGCACGCATTCAAAAAATTGAAGGCAGGTGCGATGATATACTCATCGCACAAACACAAAACGGAGAACCCTTTGATTTATATCCAGATTTCATTCGCAACAGCATTGTCGCCTTAAATCAACCGCCACAAGAATATCGTGTCGAACAAGTTTCAGGCAGCCTGAAAATATATTTAAAACCCTTAAATAATGATTTAATCAAAGATATTGCAACAGCACTCAATCAACTTTTTGACAAATTAAAAATAAAACCATTGCATTTAGAATTTTTAGAATATACAGAACCGCCATTACACCAAAAATTTCGCCGAATTAAAAAAATATAATGAGTTTTCATAATGAATATTTTAATTACATCACTTCGAGCCCCAATTACATTGGAATGGGCAAAATTATTTCAAGCAGACGGACACAAAATATTCGGTTGCGATAGTTTTCGTTTTCCTATTGGCAGATTTATTCCCAATATCCAATATTTCAGGCTGCCTGAAATAAAAAAAGACTTTCAACAATATCAAAAACAAATGAAAGAACTGATTGCACAAGTGGATTTAGTCATTCCCACTTGTGAAGATATTTTTTGGTTAGCACAATTAGAGTTAAGTAACGAAGAACGGCAAAAATGTTTTATGCCGCCCAAAGAAATATTATTGCAACTTCATCATAAATATCATTTCTTTGAATTACTGCCCCAATGCGAAAAAATTGCCTTTCCACAAACTAAATTGATTCAAAAATATGACGATATTATTTTTAATGAAAAACGCTCCATTTTAAAACCAGTATTTTCTCGTTTTGGACAAACCGTTATTAGAAATATTTGCCCTGCAAATTGTCAAAAATTAGAAATTTCAGAAAAAAGACAATGGGTTATGCAAGAGTATATTCAAGGAGAAAGTTTATGTAATTTTTTCATCGCACAAAATGGTCGCCTAATTGCCCATTCTGCCTATCGTCCTAAATGGCTGATTAACAATGCTGCCGCATCTTTTTTTGAACCCATACAAGACAAAAGAATAGAAAACTTTGCCCAACAATTTTGTCAATCTCTTCATTTCACAGGACAAGCCGCTTTTGATTTTATTGATGATGGAAAACAATTATGGGTTTTAGAATGCAATCCGCGTTCAACCAGCGGTTTGCATATATTTTCAGGCAGCCTGAAAATAAACAATAACAAAGAATTATCGTTTTCAGGCAGCCTGAAAACCACACCTTTACGCATTGGTTTATCTTTGCCTTTATTATTTTCATTATCCGCAATAAAAAATAAACAATTTAAAAAATTATGGCAAGATTTTAGACAATCCGAAGATGTTTTAAGCAATCTTCCCTTTTATGCTGCAGGCTTATCATTTGCCGAATTAAATCTTAAAGCATGGCAACAAAAACAAAATTTATCAGCCATATCAACTTACGATATAGAATATAATGGAGAAGATTGATGGAACAATTAAGCCGAAATATAGTCAAACTTTTTGAACAATATTCATTTAATACATTGTTCAAAAATATTTCAGCAAAATATGAAACTTATCATTTTCATCAATATAAAATTCCCTTAACTATTGTGGATAAAATTTATCCAACTAATTGCTGGACGGTTTCGCCTTATAGCAATATTATTCAATACAGTAAAGACGAAACAAATAAACTACCTAAATTTTTGAAATATATATTTTTACCTATTATTTCCTTATTCGATATTTATCTGAAAGTTTTTCAAATTGAAAAAAATGTTGCTGTATATAATTTTTGTTTCTCAACCAATATAATCAGTCCTAAAATAAATAATATTCCGATTGATGAATTAACCCAAAAGTTAAGTCAGCGTTTTTCTAAACACGCCTTGCAAATTCGCTCGCTTAATTCAATGCTTCATCAAGATTTTATGAAAAAATTAAAACAAAATGGCTATCAATTTATGGTATCAAGACAGGTTTATATTAGTGATGATATGCAATATGTTATGCGTAAAAAAGATATGAAAAATGATTTTAAATTATTGCAAGATAAACATTATTCATTTCGTCAAATTTTATCAAGCAACCCTTATTGCGATTTTCAAAAAGCCTGCCAATTATATAATCAACTTTATTTAGAAAAATATTCTCAAAATAATGTTCAGTTTAGTGCAGAATTTATGCAATATGCAGTTAATGAAAATGTTATGCAACTGTGGCTTTTGGAAAATCAAAATCACGAAGCACTTGGCGTGGCAGGTTGGATAGAAAATGATGAAGTGATGACGATGCCTATTTTGGGCTATGACACCACACGAAGCACAGATGAAGCCTTGTATCGCCGTCTCACCGCATTTGCCACGCAATATGCTGTGAAAAAATGCAAAATTTTTCATCAGTCCGCAGGCGTGCCACAATTCAAAAAAACACGCGGTGCCAACGCTTGTATTGAATATTCTGCCATTTTTACCAAACATCTTCCTTTATACCGCCGCTTGGCGTGGCAAGGCATTATCTTTATCTCACAAAAAATATACGCCCCTATGCTTAAAAAATGGCAGTTGTAGTTGAATGTAGTTGATTCAGGCAACCTGAAAAGTTTTGTCTCCAAAAATCAAAAATCCCACTTAATGAAAGTGGGATTTTTTATTAACCACACCTTTTCAGGCTACCTGAAAACTTTACAAACTATAATACATTTCAAATTCCAAAGGATGTGGTGCCATTTGCATGCGGCGGACATCTTCTTCTTTGAGTGCAATATAAGACGCAATCCAGTCCTTGCTAAACACGCCGCCACGCAGTAGAAATTCGTGGTCGGCTTTGAGTGCATTCAAGGCTTCTTCCAAAGACGCACACACGGTTGGCACTAATGCGTCTTCTTCGGGCGGTAAGTCATACAAATTTTTATCCGCAGGGTCGCCTGGGTGAATTTTGTTCTGCACGCCGTCCAAACCTGCCATCAGCAAGGCGGCAAACGCTAAATAGGGGTTAGCAGTCGGGTCTGGAAAGCGAGCCTCAATGCGGCGAGCTTTGCTGGACATCACATGCGGAATGCGAATAGAAGCCGAGCGATTGCGTGCGGAATACGCCAATTTCACAGGGGCTTCAAAATGCGGCACCAAGCGTTTGTAGGAGTTGGTCGATGGGTTGGTAATGGCGTTCAAAGCCTTGGCGTGCTTAATAATACCGCCGATATAATACAAGGCAAAATCCGACAAGCCAGCGTAGCCATCACCTGCAAACAGGTTCTGCCCATTTTTCCACACCGACTGGTGAATGTGCATACCAGAGCCATTATCGCCCATCACAGGTTTGGGCATAAAAGTCGCCGTTTTGCCGAAATTATGTGCCACATTATGAATAATGTATTTCATATCCTGCGTCTGATCCGCACGGCGAACCAGCGTGTCAAACTTGGTGCCGATTTCCATTTGCCCAGCATTGCCCACTTCGTGATGATGCACTTCGACAGGAATACCGATTTCTTCTAACAAAAGCACCATTTGCGAACGCATATCTTGCGTGGCATCGACTGGTGGCACAGGGAAATAACCGCCTTTAACAGTGTTGCGGTGTCCTGTGTTTTGTTCGTCATACGACTTGCCAGATGACCACGCTGCTTCTTCCGAATGAATTTGAAAACGGCAACCTGACATTTTGGTTTCAAACTCAATGCCGTCAAACACGAAAAATTCAGGTTCAGGACCAAAAAACGCAGTATCTCCCAAACCTGATGATTTCAAATAATTTTCCGCACGGCGTGCAATCGAACGCGGATCACGGTCATAGCCTTGACCGTGAGCAGGGTCAATCACATCGCAGGTTAAAACCAAAGTCGGCTCATCAAAAAATGGGTCGATAAACGCCGTTTTTGGGTCGGCAATCAGCACCATATCAGACGCTTGAATGCCTTTCCAGCCAGCAAAAGACGAGCCGTCAAAGGCTTGCCCATTCTCAAACCACTCTTCACCGTCTTCGACAACAATGCGAGCAGGAATGGTTACATGATGTTGCTTGCCTTTGGTATCGGTAAAACGCAAATCAACAAACTTAATCTCTTGATTTTCAAGAATTTCTAAAACTTTTTGCACAGACATCGGAAAATCTCCATAAGAATGGGCTATTTTACGCTATTTACGCCGTTTCGTATGCTTTATCGTCAATGAAAACGGTGTTTTGTGGATAAAAAAGATAGAAAATAAACGAAAAATGATATTTTGGGATATTTTATATCAAAGATTGTGTGAATTAGAGTATTTTCAATTAGCAATAAGCAATTAGCAATGAGCAATTATTTAGTCAAGCCTTACGGCTTGACGGATAATATTAAGAGAATGCTTCGATTTTGCCTTTCAGGCAGCCTGAAAGATTTGGGTTTTGACTAATACGCTAATTGAATAACTTTCTTAATCGCACAAATTCATTAAATTGCCAACCTGTTTCGGCACTGATTTTTTGTTGTAATTCTTCACGCATTTTTTTGTATTTGTTGATTTCAATTTCATCATTTGTTTCAGGCAGCCTGAAAGCGGGTAATTCTATGGGCGTGTGATATTTCCCTCCCCGATAACCCCTATCACCATAAGTCCAATATTGTACTTTTTGAGCCTTACGGTTAATGGTAAAAAAATAAGTATCGTGTTTTTTTCCAAAGAGTAAAAATAACGAGACTGCCAAACCAATTGGAATGATGCGTTCGGCAAAAAAACCGTTAATGCCGTGTTTTCCAAACAAAAGCACAAACAACATAAACAAACCCCAAGCAATGCAGAGTACTAAATCAAAATAATATTGTCCTTGTGTTTTTGGTATTTTTAATGAATAGCGAATTTTCTCTTGACCACTATTCCATTCCGATAAAACTCTCGATAAGGTTTGCTCTTCCTTTTCTTTCATTGTTATATCCTATGATTGGTTTTGCAAAGGTTTTCAGGCTACCTGAAAGCAGTGAGTAGTGAGCAGTTATTTTGTTTTGCCTTGCGGCAAAACAATTTATTATTAGATAACGCTTCGATTTTGCCTTTCAGGCAGCCTGAAAGGCAAAATCGAAGCGTTATCTTAATATTATCCGTCAAGCCGTAAGGATTGACTAAATAACTGCTCACTACTCATTGCTCATTGCTCACTGAATCAAAGTCTTGCACAATTTTGTCATACACAGGCTGTGGCACATAGCGAATTAGCACTTCCTGCCAGTTTTCTGGGCCAATCAAGCCTTTGACCATTGTGGAAGACACTTCGGCAAATTCGCGTGGCGGCATCAGAAAAACAGTGGTAATTTCAGGCTGCATATCGCCGTTAATGTGCCGCATAGAGCGTTCAAACTCGTAATCCGACACCGAACGAATGCCCCGCACAATATAGGCTGCCTGAATGGACGCGGCGTATTCCACTAAAAAACGATTTTTCATCGCACAAATTCTAATGTGCGGCAGATCGCGACACGCCGCTTGGAGCATTGCCACGCGTTCATCAAACGAATAAGTGCAATGCTTTTCGGGGTTTTCGCCCACTGCCACAACCAATTCATCAAACAGGTCGTGGGCGGTGCGAATCATCCACAAATGCCCATTGGTTGGCGGGTCAAAACTGCCTGCATAAACGGCTCGGCGTTGTGTTGGTGTGTTCATTGTGTTCGCATTTTCATAAAAATGAGCAAGTATATCAGGAAGATGAAAAAAAATCTGCAAAATATACTTGCCAAGCGAACAAATTTATGGTTTAATGCCTGTCTTTCGAGTGGGTGATTAGCTCAGTTGGTAGAGCGTCTGCCTTACAAGCAGAATGTCGGCGGTTCGACTCCGTCATCACCCACCAACGCTATGCGGTGGTAGCTCAGTTGGTTAGAGTACAGGCCTGTCACGCCTGGGGTCGCGGGTTCGAGCCCCGTCCGCCGCGCCATTTTCTTGGATTTGCCTTATGGCAATTTTTTTTTGCCTATTATAATTGGCTTTCAGGCAGCCTGAAAACAGGAGAAACACCAATGTGTCAATTACTTGCGATGAATGCCAACACGCCTACCGATATTATTTTTTCCTTTGCTGGGTTTCGCAAGCGTGGCGGTTTGACGGATTGTCATTCAGACGGTTTTGGTATTGCTTTTTTTGAAGATAATGCGGTGCGACTGTTGCAGGACACCACCGCCTGTGCCACTTCGCCCTTTGCCGATATAGTCAATCAATGCCCTATTCGTTCGACTAATATTGTGGCACACATTCGCAAAGCCACGCAGGGACAAGTTTCGCTTGCCAATACGCACCCTTTTTGCCGTGAAATGTGGGGACAATATTGGATTTTCGCCCACAATGGCAACCTGAAAGATTTTACGCCGCAAACAGGACAATATTTTCGTCCAGTCGGCACAACCGATTCGGAAACCGCATTTTGTTATTTATTAGAACAGTTAAGACAGCGTTTCGACAGCAAACCTGATCACGCCACACTGTTTGCCGCTTTAACCGAAATTTGCCATAATATTCGACAATATGGCTTATTGAATTGTGTTATCAGCAATGGCGATATATTGTTTGTGCATTGTGGTTCGCTTTTGCATTATATTATTCGCCAAGCCCCGTTTGGCGTGGCTTCCCTTGCCGATGACGACATTAGCATTAACTTTGCACTTGACACCACACCGCAAGACAAAGTCGCCGTTATTGCTACTCTACCCCTAACCCACAACGAACGCTGGCAACAGTTTGCCATTGGCGAAATGGCTATGTTCCAAAACGGTGCGATTATCGAAAGACAAACGCCCGAAAATCCTGTTTATCCTGATAAGGAAATGGGTTTGAATATGGCAAGGCAAGCGGTGTGATATAGTCAATTCAGACCAAAAGCAGACAAGGCGTAACGCCTGCGACAGTATAAATATTTTTTCAGGCTGCCTGAAACTTATTTATCCGTGTATCATCTTATTTTATTTTGATTATCTATCTAAAATGAAGTCCTATTTAACGACTGCTTTTTTATATCTGCGAGCAGTGGCGATTTTGTGTTTGTTTTTATACTTGGGGCAATGGGGCAAGCGGCTTGGCGTGCCTTTGCCTGACACGATTATTGCCATGTTATTGCTGTTTTTGGCATTGCTTGTGCGGCTTGTGCCTGAACACTGGGTTGCTCCTGCCTGCAATCTTTTGGGGCGTTATATGGCGTTGTTATTTGTGCCTGTGAGCGTGGGGTTAATGGTGAATTACCCAGCAATTAAGCAAGCATTATTGCCCTTAATTGTGGCGTGTACCGCCAGTTCTGCCATGATTTTGCTGTTTGTGGGTTCTACGATTGAATGGCAAGAGAAAAACGCCCAAATGCGTCCGATGAAAAAGAAAAATGCTTTCAAAAAGGAGCATAAAAATGTTTGACGCATTAAACGATATGCTTTCAACGGTGAAGACATTTTTGGGTATTGGACTTGACGCTTTGTGGGCAGTGCCTTTAACGATAATCACATTTTTGGCTATGCGAAAAATCGCCCAAAAATTGCGTTATCCGATTTTTAACCCATTATTACTTTCCATTATATTTCTTATCCCTTTGTTATTATTATTAAATATTCCCTACGACCGCTATTTTTCAGGCAGCCGTCTGATTAACGAAACGCTACAAATCGGCGTGGTTTCTTTGGCATTTCCATTGTATAAACAACTGCCCGACATTATCCGCCGCTGGAAAGTTTTATTAACTGTTTGTTTTTTAAGTTCTTTTATTGCCATGATAAGCGGTGTAGCGATTGCGTGGTTAATGGGCGGCAACAATGCGATTGCCGCGTCTGTTCTGCCTAAATCGGTTACCACGCCGATAGCGTTGGTTGTGGCAGGTGAAACAGACGGCATTGCCCCGATTGCCGCCGCATGCGTTTTATTTGTCGGCTTGTTGGGTGCGATTTTTGGACACGCTTTATTGAATGTGTTTCACATTAAAAGCAAGGCAGCACGCGGCTTGGCAATAGGAGCAACCGCCCATGTGATTGGCACTTCTCGTTGCAATGAAGTCGATGAAGAAGAAGGAGCGTTTTCGTCTTTGGCTTTGGTTTTGTGCGGCGTATTCACCGCACTCACCGCTCCTGTTATTTGGTCTATGTTATTAAAGTTAAAAGAAATATTTTAATTTTTCAGGCTGCCTGAAATAAGGTTTCAAATATTCACGAAGTTAAAATGCTCTTTTATCGGCAACAGCAATTTCACGCACAAGGTGATAAATGCTTTCGTATTCACGGGCGTTGTGGGTAGTTTTTTGTGCAGCGGGGTATCAACCATATTGCGTTCGCAAAACAGTGTTTTGTATGCGTCATTGTCGCTTTCTGGATATTGTGCGTCTAACCATTTGCCGTGTGCTTTGGCAATGATTTTATACAGAAAATCGTTTAATTCAGACGGCACGGACGATAACCGCTTTTCATCTTCAACCCATTGTTTTAATTGATTTCTTTTCTCATCTTCATTTTTAGCAAACATGGCTTGAACACATGCCCACGCCGATTGGGGGAAGAAATAAATCGGCTCACCCTGCCCTATTCTATATATTTCAATCCATTCGCTTAAATATCGCTGTGCGTCTTCTTGTGTTATGGGCGACAAACACGCTTTTTTGCCTGCCGCAGGGCGATGAATAAGGGTGCTTATATCACGCCATTGAATATTCGCTACCAAGTGTTCTAACCATAATAAAATCAATATATTAGGGTGAATATCAGCAAACACTGTGCCGTCTAAAATCAGGCGTTTGTGATGAATTAAATCCATATTGTTCAGGCTGCCTGAAAGATTGATGGGCGTTTTCAGGCTGCCTGAAACAGCAATATTAAACGCTAATAATTCGCCAAGTGTTTGATTTTCTTTTTTAATTTCGTCAGCAAAAGCCTGATATTGCAACCGTGCATTGTCGCCCAAAAAACCCGCTGGAAAATAATTTTGTGCGGTCATTCTGTCGCTTGCGTCTTTGCCATACCGCACAAAATCCGTCAAAATTGGCGTGCCGTGCTGTTTGTGGTTGATAACAAACGGCTCTCGTTCAAGCGTATCTTTTTGAATATACGGATTTTTCCACTCGGCATTGCGTGCTAACCAGTGGCGTGCAGGATTTTTCCAAAAACGCAAAAATGCCGTCCAATCAAATGAAATGTCATTGTTTTTATATATAATATTTTGATTTTTATATTCTTTTTGAATATCAGCCGCATTTAATGCGTCTGCATATTTTTGCCGAAAGGATCTTTTCAGGCTACCTGAAAGGCGTTCATCAAAATATCGGTGAGAAAACGCCTGTAAAGGGTGTTGTACGGTGTATTCTTCCCAATATTCTTTGGGCAGATTGCTTAATACGGCAAGCGTGTCGCCCAATTCCCAAATCAATTCGGACGGGGCTAACAGGCTGTTGCTATGAATGTCTTTGCCTACGAACGACAAATACAGCGTATGTCTGGCACTGATAACGCTTTCTAAAAATAAATAACGGTCGTCATCGCGGCGAGAACGGTCGCCCTTTTGTGGCTTGATTTTCATTAAATCAAACGGCAATTTCACACTGGGTCGCGGAAAAGAATTGGCATCCATACCCAATAACCCCAAAAATGCAAACGGCAAACTGCGTAACGGTATCAGCGAACCAAAGGAAATGCCGCCACGCAAAAAGTTTTTTTGCGTAGAAGTGGCAAACAAATGGGATAAATGCGTGGCAATCACGCTATGAGACACAGGGTCGTTTAACCCAGCCATGTCGCACTGCTCTTGCCAATCATTCACCGCTTGCAGAAAATGGCTTGCGTCATCACTGTCGTCAGAGAGCAATTCATCGTGAATGGCTTGTAAATACGCCGCCCATTGGCTAACGGTTAATTTTTGCTGCCATTGTGTGCGAAATTGATGAATTTTTTCAATCAACGCCACAAACTTGCTTAATACAGGCAATAGGCTAATGTCCAAATGCAAAGGAGCAATGCCTTGCCAATAGGCACTGTGTTCAGGCAGCATAAGCCCTGCACAAATGCGGTTTAAGGCTTGCGACCAAGTGAATAAATCTTCATTTTGACCGCCGCCGTAGGCTTGGCGTTCAGAACTATCCCACGCAAAGCAAATTCGTGTATTTTCAAGCACTTGTTGTATCACACCCAAATCCGATAAATTCAAATCGGCATGCCGCAAAATGGCTTGATTTTCCAATAACGCCCACACGCTGGCCACTTCAAAACGGCTGTCAAACACCGCCAACAACGCCCCCCACGCCTGCAAATACGCACTGCCTGTGCTGATAGCCGTATCTGCCAAAGAATAAGGCAGATGAATGCCGTCTGCCGCATTTTGCCCAAACACCGCTTCAATAAACGGAGCATAGGCTTCAATATTAGGCGACAAAACCGCTATATCATCAACGCTATATTGCGGATTTTCTTGTAAAAAATACAAAATAGCGTCTTTAACCGCATGCAACTCACGCACAGGCGAATAGGCTGAATGTAAAACGATTGAATTATCAGGCGTGGTTTTTTCAATATTTTCAAGTGGTTGATAATGACGAATGGCATATTGCACACGATGCAACAGGCTGGTGTTGTGGTCAATTTCGTCTGTCGTAAAATATTCATCATCTTCATCAAAATTGATTTCGTTTAATAAATCAAAAAAATCACGGCTTTGAGTGCCTAATGAAGCGAGCATTGGATTAGCGTCCAAGTCGCCCTGTCGCGAATCGCCCCAATAAGCACAAGACGGTGCCAAAACCAATAAATGAATGTGGCGGTGTTGCGATAAAGCGTTAAATAACTGTAAATAAAGCGGGGATAATGCCCCTGCGGCAAAAACAAAAACTCTTTCAGGCAATCTGAAAGATAATGTTTTATTATTTAATTTATCTAATAAATTATCTAATAATTCCACTCGGTTAGGTGCGTTCAAACTTGTCAGAATTGCCAACCATAAATCTTTTTGCCAAATTTCATCATCGCCTAATTTACCAATTAACTCATTTTTTGACCACGACCGAATCCAGTTGGGGCGATAAATCATATATTGTTCAAACAATTTAGCCATGGTTTGCGATAAACCGTATGCTGCTGTATCGTGTGATTTTAAGTAATGATGAACGGCATTTTTTACCGTTTTTGGCATTTTATCTGATTGAAATATATTTAATATTTGCCATTGCAATATTTCAGGAGCATAACAATAACGAAAAGGTTTTATTTGATTTTTATTGCTTTCATACAATATTCGCCAAAAAAAGGAATGTACTCTACTGTAACGAATATTCATCGCCACGCCTAATTCTTTGGCAAGCGATAAATTGATAAAATGCTTCATACCGTCTGACGCAATTAAAATTTCAGTGGGCAGAAATATATTTTTTTGCGGATTTTTTTGCATTAAATCCGCTAATTTTTGCACCAATGTTTCAATGCGGTCGGAACGAAAAAGCGAAATAGACATAATAAAAACTCTTTCAGGCTGCCTGAAACAAAACAAACATTATTTTACCGAGAAATAGAAATTGTTGTTAGATGATTTTCAGTTAATCTGAAAACGCCAACCGTCATAACAAGACAATAGACAGTTGTTTCATGGCTTTGCCATTGACAACAGTGTTACCCAAAACCGTAAGGTGTGGAAGTCGCGAAGTTCAAGGCGTAGCAATCTTGCAACTCATGAAGAACAGATTTTTAATCATTTCAGGCTGCCTGAAAACAACTGTCGCAAAAATACAACAGTTTAATTCAACGCTAATTTTTTATTAACTCATTTTTTTACCACGACCGAATCCAGTTGGGG
>JAFTFY010000001.1 GCA_017458185.1 Neisseriaceae bacterium | reverse complement strand
TTTCAGGCAGCCTGAAATAAATAAGGAAATAAATAAGAATTATTTTTGTTTGTGTGTTATAATACAAATGAAATTCGCTATCAATAATGATATTTCTCTTTGATATTTCATTATTTTTTATAGGAGATAAGCCATGTATATTTGTTTGTGCTACGGCGTAACCGAAGATGAAATTCGACAAAAAACACTGCAAGGTGCAACGGTGCAAGATATTCAAAATACACTGAATGCGGGCAAATGTTGCGGTTGTTGTATGGACGAAGTCAAAAGCGTGCATTGCCACGCTCAAAAAACGCATTGTGCCAATAAATTGCCACAGGCTGCCTGAAATTGTTTTTCATCAAAACTGTTGCAGATAGCTATATCTGAACCTATGTTTTTGATTATAATGCGGTGCAATACCGCTTTTTTTTTTCATCAAAATAAGGAGCATAAAATGAACGGCGACAAAAAAGTGATTGATTACTTGAACAAACTTTTGGCAGGCGAGTTAATGGCTCGCGACCAGTATTTTATTCATTCGCGAATGTATCGCGAATGGGGCTACAACAAGTTGTTCGAGCATTTGGACCACGAAATGGCAGAAGAAACACAGCACGCAGACGCTCTCATCAGCCGCATTTTAATGTTGGGCGGAAAACCTGATATGCAGCCTGAACCGTTGAATGTTGGCACCAGCGTGGAAACAATGTTGCAGTCGGATTTGAATATTGAATTGTCGGTGCGAGATGCACTTAAACAAGGCATGGTACTGTGCGAAAAAGCCTGCGATTTTGTTTCGCGTGATTTGCTGTTAGCACAATTAAAAGACACCGAAGAAGACCACGCTCACTGGTTAGAACAACAGTTGCGATTGATTGACACTATGGGATTGCCCAACTATTTGCAACTTATGCAATAAAGGGGGGGCGTATGCAAGTTGAAAAAACAGCCATTAACGCACTCAATCAAAGCGTGGCATTGAGCCTGATTGCCATCAATCAATATTTTATGCACGCCAAGATATTGAATTATCAAGGTTTTTGCGAGTTAGGCAAAAAAGCCTATAAACGCTCGATTGTGTGTATGAAAGAATGCGACCGTTTGTGCGACCGCTTGTTGTTGTTAGAAAACACGCCCGATTTGCAAAATTTAGGCAGCCTGAAAATCGGCAACAGCGTGGCAGAAATGCTTGCCTGCGATTTGGATTTGGAAAACCGCCGCATCAGTGCCTTTCGCAAAGGTATCGCAGCGTGCAGTCAAGCCAAAGACTTTGTTTCTCGCGATATTTTGCAAACATTTCTGCACAGCAGCGAAGAATATGCGGACGATTTAGAAACGCAACAATCGCTGATTGAAGAAATCGGTTTGAATAATTATTTGCAAGGCATTGTGGGATAAAGAAAAAATCACTATCTTTAAGATAGTGATTTTTTTCAGGCTGCCTGAAAATTTTTAGAATGTGTAATTAAATCCCACACGATATTCTCGACCTGCACCAGGCATATCACTGCGTTGTGCGTGGGGAATATAGTTGCGGTTGCCAATGTTGTTAATGGCAAAATTAACATTCATTTTGTCGTTATTCAAGGGTTTCCAGTTAAGTGAAACATCGGTTACGCCGTATGACGGTTTGCCTTCTGCCGCAGGTTGCACCTTGCTATTGACCAAGAAAAAGTTGTCTTCTGCTTTTACTTTTTCTAATTGACGGTGATGCAGTGCCACTTCTAAATTCGGTTTTTCAAAGCGGTATGCTACCGAAGCCGTCCAAGCACGACCGATTGCCGAAGCATATTCAGGATTGCTACTTAACTGTTCGCCATAAAAACGCGGTTTATTTTCTGCCACGCCCAAACGCGTGGTTAAGCCTTTCCAGCGGAAAGATGCTCCCAATTCATAACCACGATTTTTGATTCTGCCTGCGTTGATAATTTCGCTGAAACAGTTCGGGTTATTATTACCTAATGTGGTGTTATCACACACATGATTGTTGCGACTATTGGAAGTCCCCAAGGCATTTTTAATGTTTTGCCAGAAATAACTGCCTTCAAATCCAAAAGTGCCATTATCAAAATTGAAACCAATTTCGGTATTGCGTGCTTGTTCCGCTTTGGTATTATCGGCAATCGATACCACATTATTACCGTGCGACAAAATCAAATCTTGAAAACGCGGACTGCGTGTGGCGTAGTTGTGGCTGGCTGAGAAACTTAAATTATCATTTACTTGATAAATCACCCCAACAGACGGATTGATTGCCCCGTCGCTTACCTTTTTGCCGTCCATTGCTTCAAAATTGAAATGGTCATATCGCAAACCTGTGGTCAGCGTTACAGGTCCAATATCGCTGATTAACTCACCATATACGCCCGTATCTTGTTTTTCTTGATTACGAACACCTTCACGGAAAATACGATTAGGTTTGGCTTCTTGATTACGGAAATTCAAACCATATTTCAACAACAAATTATCATTAAAACGGCTGTCAAAATTAACATTGGCACCAATGGTGTTCAGTTTATACTTGGTTGGACCCACATTTAACGCACCGCCTGCATAACCATTGCCTGAATCATCTGCCGACCAACGACCTTGTTGCATACGATAAATATTTGCTTCCGCACTTTCCGCAAAGCCTAAATTTTTGCCTGTCCATTCCAAGTTGGTATTATCCACCGTCATTTTGCGTAATGCAGGAGATTGACGCGCCATACTTAATCGTTGCGTATTTAACAAAAACTCTTCTCGCACCAAGCGTTCGCCTTTGGTTTGCTCATGACGATGACTCAACACAAAACGGTGGTCTTCATTCGCATTCAAACCAAATTTTGCCAAATAGGAAGTTTTATCCAAAGCACTGTATGGTGCATATTTACCACCGTCAAAGCCGTTGGCATAACCTTTACCACCTTCGTAATTGTCTTCATCAACACGACTGCCAGCCAACACAAAGTCAAACATATCCGTTTGACCAAATGCAGACGCACCATAGTTATAACCATCATTGCTGTTATAACCCAAATTCACCTTACCGCCGATATTTGGATTAGAACTGTTTTTCAATAAATCTTTTGCGTCCAAAGTTTTGGCAATCACCGCACCGTTGGTTTGACCGATACCTGAGGACGCACTGCCTGCACCTTTTTGCACCGATACAATTTTCACCATAGCAGGGTCAAGCATATGACGACCTTGATGATAGTGGAATTGACCGTCAGAATAAGCGTTATCCACTTTCACATCGACCGAATTATGCCCCATACCGCGAATATACAAATACTGCGAAGTGCCGTTGCCGCCGCCCATTTGAATGGACGGTTCGTTTTTAAACAAACCACGCAAATCGGTTTCCACGCTTTCATCTTTGCTACGCAAAGTAACCAAATTTGTGCGTACTTTCGTTCCTTGTTTGGCTTGCACCACAACCTCTGCCAATTCTGTTGCAGGAGCATTGTTCGCCGTCTCCTGCACAGCAGTTTCGTTGGGTGTGGCACTTTGATTTTGAGACACTTCTGGCGTAGCCGTATTTTCATCAGCAAAAGCATTCATCGCCGACAGTAAAAACAAGGGCAAAATCGCATAGCGAAATGATGTGTGTTGTTTCATCAAAAAAACTCCAAAAAATGTTAGATAATGAGAGTGATTATTATCTACAAAATTTATATAAAAAATCAAGAACAAAATAATAATAAAAATCATATAGTTAATTTTTATACGATATTTTTGTTGATAATTATTATTGATAAAAACGATTTTCAGGCAGCCTGAAACTTAAAATTATCATTGCGAAAATCGTTAGGATTAACGCAATTTCCGAAAAACTCTTGCAAAATCCCTAAAAATGTTTATAACGCAAAATAGAAATGCGGTAGAAGAATGTGAAAATTGAATTTTGTAGAAGTTTCTTATCGTTTTAAAATTGAATAATCAATAAGTTATAATGTTTCCAAAAACTTGGTTAATGCGTTCATTTCTTCACGCGTCATATTTAAAGGTTTAATGAGTGGGTCGAGATGATTTTGTTTATGTATTTCATCGGCATTATCTGGTACTTTTGCACGCGGCATACCCATATTATAGATATTCACTACACCACGCAAATTAACATACAAACCGTGATGAAACCAAGGTTTGGTTTTGTTTAAGCCACGCAAACCTGGTGTTTTAAACTTGCCGTAATCATTTGGATTGTGTGTTATTTCATATTTGCCCAAATCTTGGAAATCTCGTCCATAGTAAGTTTCGTTAAGATTATGAAACTTACCGTCTGTCATTGCTTCACCGTAATGGCAATTCATACACCGCCCTTTGGTGCGGAATAAGTGCAAGCCCCAAATTTCTTGGTCGGTTAGGGCGGAAAAACTGCCTTCTAAAAATTGGTCAAATCGTGTTTTTTCAGGACGAATGGTTTTTTCATATTCTGCTAATGCTTGACCAATCGTTTCCAAGTCTATGGGAGCTTTAAAGGCTTCCTGAAAATCTTTTTCATAGCCTAATTGATACAATCTTTCTGGTAGCCTATTTAATGGAATATTCATTTCATTGGTGTCAGCAATCGGCATTACGGCTTGTTTTTCAATCGTTTCTGCTCGTCCGTCCCAAAAATAGCCTTCTTGTTTTCCTGCATATAAATGCAGTAATGACGGTGCATTGCGTCTGCCTGTTCGTCCCATAACGCCGAATGATACTTTATTTGTGTCGGCAAACCCGTGTTGCGGCTGATGACAAGACGCACAAGAAATGGTGTTATCTGATGACAATCGCGGGTCGAAAAACAGCGTTCTGCCCAATTCAACCGCTTTTTTATTTTGAATAAAAACAGTGCGGTTAGTGGCTTTTAATTCTTTATATTCCACGCCGTCATCAACCGTAGGCTTTGGCCAGTAACGACTTGGTGCAGCATAAGTTTGTCGCAAACAGTCAGGTTGTTCCAAATCGCATTGAGGCGGTTTCATCACCACGCAAGAGGTTAATGAAAATAAACATAATAAGATAAGGGTATTGTGTTTGTTCATATGTTCAATCCAGTTTCAGGCTGCCTGAAATTAATTTAAGTAATTTATTTGATAATTGTTTTTATTTACTAATTATATTAAAATTAGGAACTATTATCAATTTGTTTAGTAAAAAGGTATTTTGTCATGAAACAACAACATTTAAGCGTGTTAAGTTTGGCTTTATTCACAGTATTTTCAGGCAGCCTGTATGCTGATGAAATAGACAATCAAATAATCAATCAAACGCAACTCAAAAATCAAACAGATAACAATCAAGCCTTACAACTTGAAAACGCTTATGATTTAGCAGGTAATCAGGAAAATCTTTCAGGCAGCCTGAATCTTCCTATGGATTTACAGGAAAACAGTATTTTCAATCTCGAATATACTTACGATTTACGCAATAATCGTGTGTTGTTAGCAGAAAACAATGTAACGAATACAGCAACAGACGCACATTCTCTTGTACAAGAAAAGCGTTCAGGCAGCCTGAACGATGAGAATAACACACAAAAAGCAAGCGAGTTGTCTTCCATTGTTGTTACTGGTCAGAGAGAGCAAAATCCACAGCAATTAAATGCCAACGATATTGCCAAACGCCCCACACGCAATGGCAATATCACTGAAATTTTGCGTACCAACCCTGCGGTGAATTTTTCTCGTTCATCTAATTCGGGATTTAGTGCGGGTGAAATTAAGCCTGACGATGTATCGTTTCACGGTATGCCGTATTACCAAAACAACTTTCAAATTGACGGCTTATCGAATAACGATATTATGAATCCAGGTGCGAGTAATGGCTTGTCGCAAGTGGATTATTCATCGCAAGTCAATTCAACGGTTTTTGATTTGCCAGCGGGCAATCCGCAGTCGTTTTATGTGGATTCTTCCTTGGTGGATAATATTAAGGTGTATGACAGCAATATTCCTGCTAAATACGGACGCTTTGTCGGCGGTGTGGTTGATGCCAAAATTAAAGACCCTGATTTAGAAAAAGCGTCAGGCAAAATTTCTTTCCGCACCACGCGTGATAATTGGACGCAGTTTCATTACACCGCCCAACAAGACCCAATGACTGGAGACGCAACCAATGATGAATCAGGGCAGCCTGAATTTATTAAGCAGTCGTATCATTTCGATATCAATCAGCCGATTAACGATAAATTGGGCTTTTTATTTGCATACGATAGAACGCAATCGAAAATTCCCAAAACGCAACCGATGATTTTGAACGGCGGTAAAGAAAATGAACGCCGCTTATCGCAAACTTTTTTGCTAAAAGGCTTATATAAAGCCACTGATTATGATGATATTACGGCAAGTTTAATGTATTCACCGCACAGCGACCGTTTAATTCCGACTAATTCGGTTAAAAATGGCAGCCTGAACTTAAACGGCGGCGGTTGGCAATCGTATATAGACTGGAAACATCGCTTTGAATGGGGGCGGGTAAATACTAAACTGGCTTATGCTGACAAACGCAATGAACGAGAATGGACTTCGGACGGTAAATGGATTCAACATTTGTATGTACCTGCGTCTTTTGGTTGGTGTTCTACTTCAATGACTGGCACAGGCACTTGCACCGCACGCGAAGGCGGTCAGCCCACAGAATACAGCAAAAACACCACATGGACATTGTCGCAAGATTGGCATTTAAATTCATTTCAATGGGGTAAAACAGAACACAATATTGACTTTGGTGCGTTAATAGAACAAGCCCACGCGTCTTTTGAACGCACAGGGGATAATGTAACTTATTATTCGCAACAAGCATCGCGTACAGGTTTTGACTTAACCAACTGTATTGATTGCGATAAAGACAAAGGTTATTCTTTGGTTCGCAAAGTGGTTTATCCAAAAACCCATACCAAAGTGGGGGTTAATTCGTATGGCTTGTATTTTCAAGATGAAATTGCATTTAATCGTTTCAAAATCACACCAGGCGTACGCATTGACCATGACGAATTTTTTGGTAATACCAATATTGCCCCCCGTTTGAATTTTTCGGCGGATATTTTGAACCACAACCACTTAAAATTCTTTGGTGGAGCAAATCGTTATTATTCTGGCAATATGGTGTATTACGCTTTGCGTCAAGCATTGCCCAAAGGAATAGCATACGGTGATACCACAGGTGCAAATATGCGTCCGCCCCATTTAGACTGGGACGACCCTGCGGTATCCAAAAAAAATCTCACTTCTGGTTACACTTATGAAAGTGGCAAATTAGACACGCCATACAGCGATGAATTATCCGCAGGATTTTCATCACAATTAGGCAATAACAACATTTTGTTGAAATATGTCTATCGGCAAGGTAAGGATTTGTTCAAACAGGGCAAAAATGCCAATGGCGATTATATACTTACCAATGACGGTCGTTCCACAGGCAGAACTTTAAGCCTGCAAGTGAAATCAAATCGTCCATATCATCTTGGTATGTTTGATATTGGCTATAATTTTGGAGCAAAATATTTCCGCACCAAAAACAATAACCGCTACACCTACGATAACACTTCGTTTGAAGAACAATACGACTGGAAAGCGATTGTTGATGGGCAATTACTTAACCCAAGAGAAATTCCTGCTTTGGACTTTAATCAAAAATGGTCAGCGTATTTACAATTAGATACGGCTATTCCTAAATGGGGTTTCTCGTGGTCGCATATTCTTAATGTGCAGGACGGTTATAAAGCCTATAAAACCAAGTTGGTGAATTGCCCTGCGGCGAACGCTGCCTGCGGTAATTATATCGGACGAGCCTACGAATATCAGCCCACGCAATATTCAGATAGTCTGACATTAGACTGGCGGTTTAATTGGGCAATTCCTGTGGGCAAAAAAACACAAAAAGTGGATTTAACACTTGATGTGTTGAATGTCTTCAATAACAAAAACGGGACGAATATCGGCAGTTCGGTGAATGGTAGCAATGGCTTAACCACAGGCTACGAAACAGGGCGACAATTTTGGTTAGGAGCAGGTTATCGCTGGTAATGAATATTTTTTAGGCAATCTAAAAAATCTTAACACTATCCGAAATGTTAAACATTTCGGATATTTTTTGCACAAGGTTTCAGGTAGTCTGAAACATCATTTTCATAATATCTGTGCTATTAGATACTGCTTCTATTCATTGCTCATTATGTAAAATGTTACAATATACCATTCTTTTTTTTCCCAAATCCGATGAACCCTGCCGATTGTAAAACGCTGAAAATTGCAACCACTATGGCGGAAAAGTTGTCCAAACTGCATTTAACTTCGTTGTGGGACATTATTCTGTATGCACCGTTGCGGTATGAAGACGAAACGCACATCACGCCGATGAGCGATTTGCGTATCGGTGAGTCGTGCTTAATTGAAGGGCGTGTTATTCATCAGGAAATGCAGTTTCGCCCACGCAGGCAACTTGTGGCTCGCATGGAAAACGCAACGGGGCATGCTGTGTTTTTGCGTTATTTGAATTTTTACCCGAATTTGCAGGCTCAACTTGCCACAGGCAAAACCATTCGGGCAATGGGACAGGTGCGAGCGGGTTTTTATGGCACAGAAATGGTGCACCCCAAAATTATGGACGCGTCCAAATCAAGCGAACTCAAAGAAACGCTCACCCCTGTGTATCCTACGGTTGCGGGCTTAAATCAGGCGACATTGCGGCGTATTGTTGCCAAAGCATTAGACAATGTGAATTTATGCGACACGCTGCCTGAAAACTTATTGTCTTCGCTTAAACTGCCTGATTTTGCAAGTGCAATCAAAATGTTACACGCACCCACGCCAGAATATTCTGCTTCTGATTTGAACAATAAAAATCTGCCTTTTTTTCGCCGTTTGAAATTTGATGAATTGTTGGCACAGCAATTATCTATGAAGTTGGCTCGCAACGAACGAGAGCAGCAAACCGCCACGCCGCTACACCATACGGGCAAATTAGTCGATAAGTTATTGTCGCAATTATCGTTTTCGCTAACAAATGCTCAAAAAAAATGTTTGGCAGAAATTCAAACCGATTTAAGCCGCACGCACCCCATGCACCGCTTGTTGCAGGGCGATGTCGGTTCGGGCAAAACCATTGTTGCGGCGTTAGCGGCGTTATCGGCGATTGAAGCAGGTTTTCAGGCAGCCTTAACCGCCCCAACTGAAATTTTAGCCGAACAACATTTCAGCAAATTTGCGACTTGGTTTAACGCTTTAAATATTCCCATCGCCTTTCTTTCAGGCAGCCTGAAAAAAAAGGAAAAACAACAAGTTAAGGACGATTTATTATCAGGCAAAGTACGATTTGTCGTAGGCACGCACGCCCTTTTTCAAGACGATGTTTTATTTGAAAATTTAGGTTTTGTGATTGTCGATGAACAGCACCGTTTTGGCGTGAGCCAGCGATTGCGTTTTAAAAACAAAGGCGACAATGTTCATCAGTTAATGATGTCTGCCACGCCTATTCCACGCACTTTGGCAATGGGCTTTTTTGCCGATTTAGATGTGTCGGTGATAGACGAAATGCCAAAAGGTCGCACGCCTGTAAAAACACACTTAAAAAACAGTGAATTACGCCGAAATGAAATCGAACAATTTGTTCGCAAAATCATACAAGACGGACGGCAAGCCTACTGGGTGTGTCCGTTGATTGAAGAATCCGAAGCCCTGCAACTGAAAACCGCCACTGAAACCTTTGAACGCCTATCGCAAACTTTTCCTGAATTATCCATCGGTTTGGTGCATGGCAAAATGAAAGCGGCAGAAAAAGCGGCAGTAATGCAACAATTTGTTTCAGGCAGCCTGAATGCTTTGGTTGCCACAACCGTGATTGAAGTCGGCGTTGATGTGCCCAACGCCACGCTAATGGTGATTGAACACGCCGAGCGAATGGGTTTATCGCAACTTCATCAACTGCGTGGGCGAGTAGGGCGTGGCGGCGGACAATCGCACTGCGTTTTGCTTTTTACCGAACCATTAAGCGACACCGCCAAAGAACGCCTACGCATTATCTACCAAAACACAGACGGCTTTGAAATCGCCCGCCAAGACTTACAACTACGCGGACCAGGCGAATTTTTAGGAGCCAAACAAAGCGGCGTGCCACTGTTACGCTTCGCCGATATAGAAAAAGACATAGACCTATTAGAAACCGCTTGTCGCTGTGCCAACCAAATGGTGCAACATCAACAAAATGAAGTGATTACAAAACATTTACAACGCTGGCTCCCTAATCGCGAAGTGTATTTGGGGGTATAGTTAAGTGATTAAATTTTCATTGTTAGGTATTCCCTTTTGTTAAAATAGAGCATTATTTTTTCAGGCTGCCTGAAAGCGTTGTATGTCGTCCATTATTTCCTTAATTTTTCGTTTAACTGCCAAATTGCCTTTACCTGTTTTGTATTATTTAGGCGGTTTTTTAGGCAGTATTGCTTATTTTTTGGCACCGCAACTTCGCCGCCGTATTCGTGAAAATTTGCGGCAAGCCGATTTACCTTGTGATAATAAGACCGCTCGCCTTGTAGCGATTGAAGCCGTTCGCAGTGGTTTGGAACTCACGATTGCATGGACAAGGCAACCTGAATATATGGTTTCATTGTTTCACGACACGCAAGGTTGGGAATATATTGAACAAGCCATTGAAAACAAACACGGTTTATTGCTGATTACGCCGCATTTGGGCAGTTACGATTTGGCAGGACGATTTATTTCTGAAAATTTGCCGTTTGATTTAACCGCCATGTATCGACCGCCCAAAAAGGCTTATTTAGAGCCGATTATGACGGCAGGGCGAGAACGCGGCAAGGGGCATGCCGCTCCTGCGAATGCGTCTGGCGTGCGACAAGTGGTGCGAGCCTTGAAAAAACAAGAAGCGGTGATTATTCTGCCCGACCAAGTGCCACAAGCAGGCGAGGGCGTGTGGGTGCCATTTTTCGGCAAAACCGCCTACACCATGTCGTTGGCAGCACGATTAGCGGTGATGAACAATGTAACGCCGCTGATGTTCTGTGGCGAACGCTTGGCAGGCGGCAAAGGTTTTCGCCTGCACATTGTCCCCTTTTCAGGCGTTCTCAATGGCGACAAAGAACACGATGTGGCGTTAATCAACCACAACGCCGAAAACCTAATCCGCCGCTTTTATACGCAATATTTATTTTCTTACAACCGCTATAAAACACCTGCGGGGGTTACAAAACTTGATGAGAAATGATTTCAGGCAGCCTGAAAGAAATTTATTAGGATAAAATAAAATGAAAAAAACAATTTTAATGATACTTTCTTTGCTCCCTGCATTGATTGCTACAATATCTTGTTTTTATTTTAATTTATCTTGGCGTTTAGAAACAAGTTTGGTTATTCTTACATTATTTGCTTTATCAATTTTATTGTTTTTATCATGTATCTTACCAAAATCATCAACGAATAATAATAAACAAAAGAACAGTATATTATCTTTTTTTATTACCATTATTTTTGGTATTATTTCATTTTTAATGCTGTATCTTTGTATTTATGCTCCTTATACATTAAGACCAGATATATTTAATCCTATTAAATATTCCATATTCATTATATTTACACCAGTATTTATTATTGAAGCAATTATTATTTCAAGAAAACAAAGAAAAAATAAAAAATATTTCCCGCAATTTTCATTGATAGGTATTTTATTCTTTATCATTTTAGGCTTGGTTAAAACAACTGCAATTTTTTTGTTAAATTATGGTAATACACCCTTGAAGACAACGAATGCTTTTGTGCTTGATTACAGTAGCGGTTATAGGTCGCCTGATGAATACACTTTACGATTTGCAAATAACCAAATGATAAGTAATAAAAAATTTGAAGTGAGTGCAATAATCGAAGCCCAAGCCCAAGATTGTTTAAGCGTGCAGTATCGTGAAAATGCTGTGGTTATAGAAGTTCTTCCATTAGCAAATTTGGGTAAAATGAATGAAAAAGAATGCTTGACACAATAACTTTTTCAGGCAGCCTGAAAATAGATAAAAATGGATTTCAATCCATTTTCTTTTAAAATCAGCATAAAAATGGATTGAAATCCATTTTTATGCCAAAATTCCCCCCTAAAATTGATTTCAATTTCACCATAAAACCGTAAAAGCAATGCTCACTGAACAAGAAAAATCTGCCATTCAAACGCATTATAAGGCTTTATCAAATGCCTTAAATGGTTTTCGTCCGCGTCCGTCGCAGCGGGAAATGATTGCCGAAATTGCCAAAACGCTATCGCAAGTGCCTGAAAATAATGAAGAAGATGATACGTCGTTTGAGCAAACAGGCAAAAGTATTGTGGTGATTGAAGGTCCTACTGGCGTGGGCAAAAGTTTGGCTTATTTGCTTTCAGGCAGCATTTTGGCTCAAACGCGTGGCAAAAAGTTGTTGGTTTCCAGTGCAACCATTGCTCTGCAAGAGCAGTTGGTGTATCGTGATTTGCCTTTTTTGGCTGAAAATAGTGGCATAAAAATTTCGTTTGCGTTAGCCAAAGGCAGGGGGCGATATTTGTGTCCGTATCGTTTGTATCAAATCACGCAAAACAGCGGTCAAAAAGATTTGGGTTTTGAAACGCCGTTTCAGTTTTTGCCAAAGTCTAAAACTTCCAAAGAAGACAAAGCCTTACTTCACGAAATTGCGGACGCATTTGAACAACGCACTTTTGACGGCGACCGTGATTCTTGGACAGGCGAGACCATTTCTTATGATTTATGGCAGAAAATCAATAACGACCGCCATTCGTGCTTAAAAAATGATTGCCCCAACCGTGCGGAATGTCCGTTTTTTAAGGCAAGAGAAGTGCTTGATTCGGTTGATATTATTGTGGCAAACCACGATTTATTATTGTCGGACATTGATATGGGCGGCGGGGTGATTTTGCCGCCGCCGATAAGTTGTTTTTATTGTATTGACGAGGCTCATCACTTGCCTGCGAAAGCGGTGAGCCGTTTTGCTGCCGAACATTCTTTGGCAGACGCGGTGAAGTTTTTGGACAGTTTTCCCAGTTTTTCAGGCAGCCTAACGGCTTTGATTGATACGCCTGAATTAGCCGATAAAGCGGACGAGGCGGCAAGCGAATTATTGCAACATTGTAAGCACTGGGAAACGCTTTTGGGGCAGTCGGACGCTTTTCCGATAGATAGCAACTCGGACGAAACCGTGTGGCTGTGGGAAAACGGCGTAGTGCCTGATGAGTTGGCAGATTTAGTGGAAAACACCGCTCGATGTGCCATTATTTTTTCAGGCAGCCTGAATAAATTGCAAGACGCATTATCGAATGCAAGGCAAAATAATAAGAATGATAACAAAGAGTTAGATAAAGTTTCTACCCATTTTTCATACGCCATATCGGTTGCCGATAGTCTGTATGCGGTGTGGAAAATGATGACGCAAACCCCCAAAGACAACGAGCCGCCGTTGGCTAAATGGGTTGTGCTGTCTCGTAAGGATAAAGTGGATTATCGTTTTTGCGTGTCGCCCGTGTCTGCCGCACAGGATTTGGCGGATAAACTGTGGCGACATTGTGCAGGTGCGGTTTTAACTTCGGCAACTTTGCGTGCAGTCGGCAGTTTCGATACACTTTTGCAACGCACAGGTTTAAATCGCCTGCCCAAAACTGCCACGCTGGCGTTAGATAGCCCATTTGATTTTCAAAAACAAGGCGAATTGTATATTCCGCCGCTTGCCGCCAACCCCAAAACGCCTGATTTACACACAAACGAAGTGGTGAAATGGTTGCCCAAATTGATAGACGCGAACGCCGCCGTCGGCACGCTGGTGCTTTTTACTTCACGCCGCCAAATGGAAGAAGTGGCGTTCAGGCTGCCTGAACACTATCAACCGTTGGTTTTAATGCAGGGCGACCGCCCCAAAAGCCAGTTAATAGCCGAACACCACAAAGCATTAAGCGAAAACCGCCCCAGCATTATTTTCGGCTTGGACAGTTTTGCCGAAGGCTTGGACTTACCAGGTAACGCCTGCGTGCAAGTGATTATCGCCAAACTGCCCTTTGCCATGCCAGACGACCCCGTTGCCAAAACCTTTGCCGAATGGATACGAGAGCGGGGCGGCAACCCATTTATGGAAATCTCCGTGCCAGACGCAAGCATCAAACTCACCCAAGCAGTCGGCAGACTGATTCGCACCGAAAGCGACTTCGGCAGAGTCAGCATTTTAGACACACGCCTGATAACCGCACAATACGGCAAAAAACTATTAGACGCACTGCCGCCGTTTAGAAGAATTTAAGTTTCAGGCAGCCTGAATTTAATTCTGTGTGTCAAAAGCGAGATTTTTTCGATAGAAAAAATCGTGGCAATCCAATAAATGACGAAGTCATTTATAAAACGCCACAGGCGTTTTAACAGCATTGCGTGATTATTTCAGGCAGCCTGAAAGTATTATGCAAAATTATGTACCATTTACATAATTATGTAAATCGTGCATAATTTTGCATAATTATTTAAATAGTGGTGTAAAAAATGAATACCGACCCTTTATATTTTTCTCGCAAAGCATTAGCCAATGCGTTAGTAGAAAGCCTGACGGCAGGCATTACCAACGCATTTACACTGTTTGCCCCACGCCGTATGGGAAAAACACAGTTTTTACTACAAGACATTGTGCCAGTGGCAGAAAATGCAGGGTTTAATGTATTTTATTTTTCATTTATGGACGATACCGTTCGTGATATAGGTGATGAATTTAGACGCAGTCTCAATGCTTTTGCCGACAATACGCCCAAAACAGGTAACCTGAAAAAATTTTTAGGCGGTGTCGTGCAATTTAGTGCATTTGGTATAAGCGTTAGTCGTCAAAGTGAAAAAGACGAGCAAGAACGCATTAGCGAAACCATTGCACGCATTGCCGCTATGCCGCATAAAAGTATATTGTTGTTAGACGAAGTGCAAGAATTAGCACGAGTAAAAAATACAGACGGCATTATTCGTTCCTTGCGGACAGGCTTGGATATTCACAAAAACCAAGTTAAAGTTATTTTTACAGGCAGCAGTACCAACGGTTTAACTGCTATGTTTGATAATCACAAAGCACCATTTTTTCAGTTTTCGCACGCTTTGGATTTTCCGCCATTAGGCAAAGAATTTAGCGATTTTTTAGCAGATATTTACTACGACCGCACACGGCAACTCATTGATAAATCAGAGTTATATCAAATTTTTCAACAAATGCACTTTGTGCCTTTGTATTTGCGTGCTACCATTCAAGATATGATTATTAACCCTGCCTTATCCTTACAACAAGCCGCAAGCGTTCGACTGCGACAAATGAATGAACGAGTGCAATACGCTGCACAATGGCAACAACTAACGCCATTAGAACAAGCCATAGTTGTGCAACTAACACAAGGCAAAACCGCCTTATACAGCAAGGCAACTTGTCAAATCATTGCCCAAGAATTAGGATTAGAAAAAATAACCCCCAGCAACATTCAAACTGCTCTGTTAAAACTGAACAAAAAAGAACTCATCAGTAAAAACGGTAATGCCACTTGGCAAATAAACGACCCTATTTTTGCAGAATGGGTGATAAAAAATCAGGAAATGAAAAGGCAAGAATAACACAGTTTCAGGTTGCCCATTTCGTCATTGCGAGCCTTGTGCAACAAGGCGAAACAATCTCCGATTAAATCGGCGTAAGACGATTTAATCGGGTAGCCTATCCTAAAAACGACAATGCAAAACACTTTTCAGGCTGCCTGAAAGCATTATGCAAAATTATGTGCCATTTACATAGTTATGTAAATCGTGCATAATTTTGCATAATTATTTAAAAAAGCGGCGGATTATTTCCGCCGTTTTTTAGATTTCTATTTTTAAATTTAATGCCAATTTATCTGATATTTCTTTAAGTAATTTTATTTTATGTTCAGTGGAAGAATTACTTACGATGAAATATCCCTTATATTCTCGCACCATATCATTTCGGTCATCGTTTGTTTCGATTACCTGTTTTTGTTTAGAAATTAAATCTACCTTTCTGCATTTAAGTCCCAAACTTATTACTCTTTCAAATCCAATTTTTTCTATTGATTTTATGAATGTATCAATGGATTTTGTTTCACATATTTGGGTTCCGTCTTGAAATAATACAGTTAATTTCTTTTTCAAATCTTCCTTGTCGCAAGAGTGGTCATTATTCAATCTTTCCACAGAAGAATGAATAAATTTTTCTTTATACTCATATAACTCATTTATATCTTTTATTTTAAAATGTTCTCCATTTGGAAAAGTTAAAACTTTTTTATTCTCATTCAACACCAAACGACAAATCCAATTTGTTCGTTTTGTTCCATATAGGATAGCAAAATAAGATTGTGAGTCTTTATATGTTATTTTATCCGCAGGAATTTTAGCAATCAATATTGCCTTAATAATGCGAAATGCTTCCAATTCTTCT
The DNA here is from genome assembly GCA_017458185.1 of Neisseriaceae bacterium. Lineage (GTDB taxonomy): Bacteria > Pseudomonadota > Gammaproteobacteria > Burkholderiales > Neisseriaceae > RGIG9985. The sequence goes on along the minus strand of JAFTFY010000001.1, from coordinate 30,543 downwards.
TCTGTTGTGATGATTTTGCTATCTTCTGTTGAAGAATTTTCTTGTAATTCTTCTTCGTTAATATTTTCTTTTTTAACTTCTTCTTTCAAAGCATTTTGTAATCTATCTGTAACACTATCATCAATGAATTGTTTGAATGTTATTTTCACAATTTCTGAAAATTGTTCCATAATCTTTTTAGACGCTCTATTCCCTGTTTTTTTGACAAAAAAAGGCAACAAAATCTTCACTTGGTTCTTTGAGTTCTGAAATTAAAATTTCTCGAACAGAGTTTGAATATTTAAGTGTAATTGCACTATCTAATATTTCATCTGAATTAAAATTATCTTTACAGAATTTTTTTAATTCTCTAATTTGATTTTCTTTTATTTTTGTAATATCAAATTGTAAAAATGGTTTATTATCCATTCTGTTTGTATCTTCTGTATCAGAATAGAATTTATAAGTTTCACCATTAGTTAAAATAGCAAATTTTGCGTGAGAAGAAGTAAAATATCTAAATAATTGACTTTCATTGTCAATATTCAATTCGCTATCAATTTTTTTACATTCTATCAATAAAATAAGTTCATTATTTTTAAAAATGGCATAATCAACTTTTTCCCCTTTTTTAATACCGACATCAGCCGTGTATTCAGGTACAACTTCCAATGGATTAAAAACATCATATCCTAATGCACGAATAAACGGCATAATAAAAGCATTTTTTGTGGCTTCTTCCGTTGTAATTCTGTCTTTTGTTTTGGTGATAGTAGAACCGATGAATCTGATTTGGTCTTTGAAGTCCATTGTAAGCACCTTTCATAAAAAAGTTGTCGTATTCAGAAATGCTAAAATTTGTTGTAACAATTAAATTGATTTTTCTTGTCAATGTGTTTTGTCAAAACACCGACAAGCGTACTTAATTTACAACAAACATTAGATACAAACGCCGTTGGGCGTACGCTTTCAGGCTGCCTGAAACGAAGTTCGGCGTAAGCCAAAACCTTTTTTAAACAGTCAAATAATAAAATTTCTTTCATCATTCAACTTTTAAGTTTGATTATAGAACTAAAATGCACTGTTAATCAATTATTTTATGAATAAATATATTGACTTATATCAACCATAAGATATGGGTTTTTTTATGTCGGAAATGCTGACGGATACGGCTTTGGCACAGTCAATCGGGCGGGCGATTGCTAAATATCGCTTAATGGCAGGTTTAACGCAGGCACAAGTGGCGGAACGATTGAATATCAGCAATGAAGCGGTTTCGCGTATGGAACGCGGCACCATTATGCCTACGGTTGCTCGCCTGATACAGTTAGCCCATATTTTCGATTGCGAAGCCACTGATTTGCTTAAAGAAAGCAGCCATAGTATCCACGACCAAGCACGCCGCTTAATCGACTTGATGAAACAGTTAAACGATACCGAACGCCAGCATTTATTAGGCATTGTCGAAAGTATGGTCGCTTTTTATACCATGAATAAAAAATATGAGTTGTAGTTCATACATTTTCAGGCTGCCTGAAACAATTTAAGCAAGCGGCAAATAAAGTTGTTCAATATAATTAAAAAGAAAAAACTTGAATAAAAGTGATAAACTTCACTTACCCACAGCCCACAGGAGTTATTTGTATGCAAACTGCTAAAATTTTTAACACAGGTCGCTCACAAGCAGTGCGTTTGCCAAAATCGTTTGAATTTGACGGCAAGGAAGTGATTATCAAACATTTTGGCAATGGCGTTTTGCTGTTACCCAAAAAAAAGAATGCGTGGCTGGCAATGCAACAGGCTCTTGATGAGTTTGAGTGCAATTTCTCGTTGCAACGAGAAGAACAAAATGAACAACAACGAGATGAAATCGTATGAAAATCAAATTGATGTTGGATACCAATATTTGTATCTATATTATCAACAAAAAAACAAGCCGTAGCGTGGGCAATAAATTACCCACGCGTTTTAATGCTCGTTTTCAGGCTGCCTGAAATAAAAAATGTACTTGAAATGGTGTGTTGTTTTATGGTATAAAGTCCGTTTCGCAAAATTTTATTTAATTTTTATAAGGAATTTGATTATGGCACGAGTGTGCAAAATTACTGGGAAACGCCCGATGACTGGCAACAATGTTTCTCACGCCAACAACAAAACCAAACGCCGCTTTTTGCCCAATTTGCAATCTCGCCGCTTTTGGTCGGAAAGCGAAAACCGCTGGATTCGCTTGCGTGTTTCTAACGCCGCTTTAAGAACCATCGACAAAAACGGCATTGACGCTGTTTTGGCTGAATTAAAAGCATAATAGGGGGTTTTAAAATGCGTGATAAAATCAAATTGGAATCGACCGCTGGAACAGGTCATTTCTATACCACCACCAAAAACAAACGCACGATGCCCAATAAAATGGAAATCAAAAAATTTGACCCAGTGGCTCGCAAGCATGTGATTTATAAAGAAAATAAAATTAAATAACAGTATTTAGGTTGTTGAAAAACAGGCGGTGTGAAAACACCGCTTTTTTTGTGTTCAGGCTGCCTGAAAGATTAAAAATCAATCCTGTGTGTCATTGCGAGCCTGACGAAAGTCAGGCGTGGCAATCCATTTAAACCCTATGGTTTTAAATGGTATTGCGTGATTATTTCAGGCTGCCTGAAAGATAAAAAGCAACGCCTACGGCGTTGGTTTTGCCTAACGGCAAAACTGGATTGCCACGCCTTGCTACGCAAGGCTCGCAATGACACAAGGGCGTAGTTAAATCTCATTATTCAGGCTGCCTGAAAGCGTTACAATGTGTAACGCTTTCAAACCGTAACGAATGGGTTACGGTTTGAAAATTACAACAACACTTTCTCCACGCCGCCGTTTTGTAGTTTTTCCAAGTAATCCGCTTGCCAGTTTTCGCCTAATAACAGGCGGGCGGTTTCGACTACGAGAAATTCGCTTTCTACGCCTGTGTCTAAACGGTAGCGGTTTAAGCCTTGTAGGCAGGCGGGGCAGGTGGTTAAGAGTTTTACGCCGTCTTTGTTGTCTAACTGTCCCAAGTTTTTGTTGATTTCTTCCTGTTTGCGGAATTTCACTTGGGTGGCAATGTCGGGGCGATTAACCGCGAATGTGCCGCTTTCGCCGCAGCAACGGTCGGACAGCACCACGCCGTCTCCCATTAAACCTTTGACCACATTCGTCGGTGCAGTGGTTTTAATTGGGCTGTGGCAAGGGTCGTGATACAAATACGGTTTGCCCTGACTGTTTTCAGGCAGCCTGATTTCTTTTTCTAATAAATATTCGTGAATGTCGATAATGCGGCATTGTGGGAATATTTTTTCAAAATGGTATTCTAATAATTGGTCGTAACAAGTGCCGCAACTGACGACTACGGTTTTTATGTCTAAATAATTCAAGGTGTTGGCGACACGGTGAAACAAGACGCGATTGGCGGTAACTAATGCATCGCCTTTGTCTTTGCGTCCTGTGGCGGTTTGTGGGTAGCCACAACATACATAACCTGGTGGCAAAACGGTTTGCACGCCTGCTTGCCACAGCATTGCCAAAACTGCCATAGAAATTTGGCTGAATAGGCGTTCGGAACCGCAACCAGGGAAATAGAACACGGCTTCGGTGTCATCTGGCAGTTGTGGATTGCGGATAATCGGCACAAATTTGCGGTCTTCTATGTCTAACAAGGCTCGTGCGGTTTTGCTCGGCACGCCGCTGGGCAAGGGGCGATTGACAAAATGCACCACTTGTTCTACGACATTCGGTCTGCCGATGGTGGCACGGGGCTGTTCTTTTCCTGCTTTCAGGCTGCCTGAAAGCATTTTACTTGCCATTTTATGAGCAAAATTCTGCCCACGAAATCCGCCTTTTATTACGCCCAAACGCAGGGCTTTCACCATTTTGGGGTCGGTGGCGTTCAAAAACGCCATACCCATAGAAACAGGGATATTCAGGTGTTTTTGTCCGATATGATTCAAGAAGTTACGAATATTGGTGGTTACATCGCCAAAGTCGATTTTTACAGGGCATTTGGCTAAACAACGATGACAGCCTGTGCAGTGGTCGGATAAATCGTCTAACTCGTTGAAATGACGGAAAGAAATGCCACGCCGTGTTTGTTCTTCGTATAAAAATGCTTCGGTGAGCAAGCCCACGCCCAAAATTTTATTGCGTGGGCTGTATAACAGGTTTGCACGCGGTACATGGGTGCTGCACACGGGTTTGCACTTGCCGCAACGCAAGCAGTCTTTGACCATGCGAGAAATTTCGCCTAATTGCGATTTTTCCAAAATTAAGGATTCTGCCCCTAAAAGTTCAAATGACGGCGTGTAGGCGTTGTTTAAGTTTGCCCCCCTTTGCAATTTGCCACGATTGAATAAGTCGTTGGGATCAATCGCTTTTTTGTATTCCCAAAAAGGTTGCATTTCTTCATCGGTTAAGAAATCGATTTTGGTAATGCCGATACCGTGTTCACCTGAAATCACGCCGTTTAACGAGCGAGCGAGTGCCATAATTCTATCGACTGAACGATAGGCGGTTTGCAACATTTCGTAATCGTCTGAATTAACAGGAATATTGGTATGCACATTGCCGTCTCCTGCGTGCATGTGCAGTGCCACAAACACACGCGAACGCACAACTGCTTTGTGAATATCGCCTAATGCACGGCGAATTTTATCATCGCTATCGCTGCTTAAAATTTCATACAAAGGCTCGATAATGTCGCGTTTGACCGACACACGCAGATAGAAATCTCGCATGGCTTCAAACAGGCTGCCTTGCCGATTTAAGGCTTTTTCGTTTTCCAAAACGGTTTCAGGATAATGTTTGAGATAGTCTTTAATCGGTGCATTGAGATTATGCAAAAGCACAATCCAGCGTTCTTTAACTTTTTCAACCAAATCCAAAGCAAATTTTGCACGATTGCCTAATAATTCCGAAGACGGCAAGTCGCTGCCCATTTTGTCAATTGGCAAACGGCTGCCTGAAAGATACGCAATCAAGGCATCGCACAAGGCTAACTTATTTTGCACCGATAATTCAATGTTAATGCGTTCAATACCGTCCGAATATTCGCCCAAGCGTTCTAATGGAATCACCACATCTTCATTCACTTTGAAAGCATTGGTGTGCTTGGCGATTGCCGCTGTTCTTGACCGATCTAACCAAAATAATTTGCGTTGTTCAGGCGTTTTGGCGATAAAACCCTCGCCGCTTCTTGCTTTGGCAAGTTCGACAATATGTAGGGCGGCTTGATCGACTTCATTTTCATCGTCTGAAACAATATCGGCGAGCAAAATCATTTTCGGTCGCCCACGCCCTGCGGCTTTGGCAGCGTAGCCCACAGCACGCACATAACGCCAGTCTAAATGCTCCAAGCCTGCCAGCCGCACGGTTGCGTGGTTTAACATATAATCACGCACTTCCACAATAGACGGCGTGGCGTTGGCAACCGTGCCGTAAAATTCCATACACACCGTGCGAATGTATTTGGGCATACGGTGCAACACAAACGCCGCCGAAGTAATAATGCCGTCCGTGCCTTCCTTTTGCACACCTGGGACACCTGCCAAAAATTTATCGGTTACATCTTTGCCCAAGCCCACTTTGCGGAATTTTGAACCTGCAATTTCCAAGCGTTCTGTGCTGACAATGTCTTTGCCGCTGTCGTCAAGCGTATGCACATTAAAGACAGCCGTTTCTTCATCGTGAATTTTGCCGAAATTGTGTCGCACTCGTTCAATCAATTTCCATTTACCGTCAGGCGACACCATTTTCCAGTAAGCGAGATTATCGAGTGTCGTGCCCCACAAAACCGCCTTTTTACCGCCTGCGTTCATGGCAATATTGCCGCCGATACAAGACGAATCTGCCGAAGTCGGATCAACCGCAAACACAAGCCCTGCCTTATCTGCCGCTTCTTCCACACGACGCGTTACCGCACCCACGCCACAACGCACAAGCGGATATTCGCCCTCTAATTCAGGCAGCCTGAAAGATTCAATCGGCAAAATATAATCTAATTTTTCGGTGTTAATCACCGCACAGCGATTATGCAAAACAATCGCCCCGCCCGTATAACCCGTGCCGCCGCCACGCGGTAAAATCGACATATCTAATTCCGCCAAAGCACGCACTAACGGAGCAATTTCATCTTCCGTATCAGGCGTCAGCACCACAAACGGATATTCCACACGCCAGTCGGTTGCGTCCGTTACATGCGACACACGAGAAAGCCCATCAAAACAAATATTATCTTTATGCGTGATTTTGGATAAGCGGTGCATAATTTTTTCACGCAAGGCTTTGATTTGACTAAATTCTGCGTCAAAATCATTCACTGCGTTTTGGGCTTTTTCAACCAAGTCCAACACATCTTCACGATTATCACGCCGCTTTTTGATTTCCGTGAGCCTATGGTTCATCTCACGCACCAAAGCGGCACGGCGTTTTGGGTGTTCTAACAAATCGTCCTGCAAATAAGGATTACGCCGCACCGCCCAAATATCGCCCAACACTTCAAACAACATTCGAGCAGACCGCCCTGTACGGCGAACTTCCCGCAAATCCGACAGCGTCTGCCAAGCGTCTTCGCCCAAAAGACGAATGACAATCTCACGGTCAGAATAAGAAGTAAAGTTGTAAGGAATTTCACGAATGCGGTTTTGAGTGTGGTTTTCGGTGTTCATAGCGGTGTGTGTTTGTTGTGGTTAAAGGAAACCATTTTAATATAAAAGTGGGGTTTAATAAACAGTGAGCAGTGAGCAGTTATTAAGTCAAGCCTGCGGCTTGACGAATTATGATTAGATAACGCTTCGATAAGCCTTTCAGGCTGCCTGAAATGCTTTTTGCGATACGCCGTTATATTTGATAGGCTACCTGAAAATTATTTTTAACTTCGCTTCACTCGTTAAAAATAATTTTCAGAGATTGCCACGCCTGACTTTGGTCAGGCTCGCAATGACGATAAAAGTTTCAGGCAGCCTGAAATATTATCGAAGCGTTATCTAAAAAAATTCGTCAAGCCATAGGCTTGACGAAACAATTGCTCACTGCTCATTGCTCATTGAAATCTACCCCAATTCCTTGCGTAAAAACGACAACTGGCGGCGGGAGACGGGGAGAATGTCGTCATAATCGACAATTTTGGCACCCCAGCGGGCTTTGTTGTCGTCTTCGTCTTCGTCTAATTTCACCAAACTTGCCAAGGCATGCCGCATCACCAAAGCGTTGCGGTGTATGCGTAACGCCTTATCGCCCAAAACCTGTTCCCAATACACCAAAGTTTTCGGTAATTCATACACTTGCTTGTCGTAAGCGTGCAACCACACCACTTTTTGATCTGCCATTAAAAACGCCGTTTGTTGCCACGGAATTTGCAAAATGCGGTTGTAGCCAATAATGCTGAATGTTTCAAAATGATTTGATGATTTATCCTGACGAGCCGCCGTAATGCGTGATAATGCGTCTTTTAAGCGAGCAAGTTTAATCGGCTTTAAAAGATAATCGGTTGCCGCCAAATCAAATGCTTTAAGTGCGTGTTCTTCGTAGGCTGTGGTGAAAATAATTGCAGGCACGGTTTTGCAAATGTGCGGCAAGCGTTCGACAAATTGCAAACCCGTGATTTCAGGCAGCCCAATATCCACAAACACAATATCCGCTTGGTGCGTTTCAAACCACGATAACGCAGGGGCTGCGGTGCGAAACGAAGCCAAAACGGTAATATCACAATCTTTTAGCAAAACTTTTAAGCGTTCGGAAGCAGGAACTTCATCTTCAACGATAACGGCACTGAACATAATCATATTTCCTTTGTTATATGTTGTGTCAAGGGAATTTTCAAAAGTTGAAAAATCGAGTGTCATTGCGAGATTTTTCCATAGGAAAAATCGTGGCAATCCAATAAATTGCGAAGCAATTTATCAACGCTAACAAGCGTTGCTGTCGCCTTGCAAAAAGTCATTCAGGTTGCCTAATTTTTATAAGAAACAATGTGTTGCAACGCCTTGCGGCGTTGATAAAAAATCTTGCGATTTTTTATTGGATTGCCACGATTTGACTGCATCAAATCTCGCAATGACACTTGGTTTAAATTCAGGCTACCTGAACAACAATTTTTGTAAGTCCCCAAAGACAATATTATGCACGAAAAAACAGCCCCACAAAACTTGTGGGGCAAAATTTTTGAATTCAGAAAGGATACTAAATATGAAAAAACAACAAATCAGTTGCCACTTCAATCAGAAATCTTGGCACGCCCAGGGGGAATCGAACCCCCGTTACCGCCGTGAAAGGGCGATGTCCTAACCGCTAGACGATGGGCGCATTCGGTTACTTGGCGCACCCGGAGCGATTCGAACGCCCGACCCTCTGGTTCGTAGCCAGATACTCTATCCAACTGAGCTACGGGTGCAACAAGGAATTGTGGATTATAATGACGCTGTTTTATCTTGTCAAGGGCTTTATATAAAAAATATTACGCCCAAGCGGCATAGGTTCTATTACAATAAGCCAATTTTGGAAAATAATTTGATTTATGAACACCGCTATTCGCAATAACGCATTGAAAAAATTACAAAACACCATTGGCTATTCGTTCAGGCAGCCTGAAATTTTAAAACAGGCGATGACGCACCGCAGTTTCTCTGCTCAAAACAATGAACGATTGGAATTTATTGGCGATTCAATTTTGAATTATGTGGTTGCCAAAATGTTGTTTGACGCTTTTGCTGACTTATCCGAAGGCAGATTAAGCCGCCTGCGGGCGAATTTGGTGAATCAAGAAGTTTTGGCGAATATTGCACGCGAATTGCATTTAGGGGACGCTTTATTTTTGGGTCAGGGCGAACTCAAAAGCGGCGGCTTTGACCGTCCGTCTATTTTGGCAGACGCATTAGAAGCCTTGTTTGCAGCAGTGAGTTTGGACGCAGATTTTACGCACGCCGAACGCATTGTGCGGCAACTTTTTCAAAAACGCATTGCCGAAATTGACTTAACCGCCCACGCCAAAGACGCCAAAACCTTGTTGCAAGAAGCCTTACAGGGCTTGCGTTTTGCATTACCGAAATATCGCATTGTGAAACACAGCGAAAAAGACAGTGAGCAAGTGTTTGAAATTGAATGTGATTTAGGCGAATTGGGTAAAAAGTTTTATGCAACTGCAAATTCTCGCCGTGCGGCAGAACAAATGGCTGCTAAATCTGCTTTTGATTTCGTTCGTGAGCAATACGGAGAAATAAAATGAATTTTCGTTGCGGCTTTGTTGCGGTAATTGGCAAACCTAATGTTGGGAAATCAACATTGGTTAATCATCTCATTGGGCAGAAAATCAGTATTACTTCTAAAAAAGCCCAAACCACACGCCATAAAATTAACGGTATTTTTAATCACGAAAACGCACAAATTATTTTTACCGACACACCAGGTTTTCAAACCAAATATCGCAATGCAATGAATGACCGCTTAAACCAAAATGTTATGGATACAGTGAATACTGTGGATTTAATTTTATTTGTGGTTGAAGCAGGACGATACAATAATGATGACGACAATATACTCAAAAGGCTGCCTGAAAATATGCCTGTTATGTTAATTGTGAATAAAAGCGATAAAATAAAAGATAAATTATTATTACAACAATTTATTGATGAAATACAAAAAAAACGAAATTTTGTGGATTATCAAATAGTTTGTGCCAAACACGGTGTTCATTTAGAAAAAGTTATTGATAAAATTATTTTCAGGCTGCCTGAAAATCCTCCTTTTTATGAAGATGATATGCCAACAGATAGATCGGTGCGTTTTTTAGTGAGCGAAATTATCCGCGAAAAAATATTTCGTCATTTTGGTGAAGAATTGCCGTATTCGGTTAATGTGGAAATAGAACAATTTAAAGAAACCGATGAATTAGCCAAAATTCACGCCGCCGTATTGGTTGAAAAAGAAGGACAAAAAGGTATTTTAATCGGCAAAGGCGGCGAAAAATTAAAAAACATTTCCACAGAAGCCCGACTTGATATTGAAAAATTATTGGATAAAAAAGTATTTATCCGTGTGTTTATCAAAGTTAAATCAGGCTGGGCTGATGATATTCAATTTTTAAATGATTTAAGCCTTTGAGCAGTTAGCAGTTAGCAGTTAGCAGTGAGCAGTGAGCAGTTGTTATGTCCTGTCTTATCAGACAGGACGAATTTTTTTTAGATAACGCTTCGATTTTTCTTTCAGGCAGCCTGAAAGGTATAGTCAAGCAACTTCAAAATGTTAAAAAACCGTGTCATTGCGAGACAGGACGAAGTCCTGTCGTGGCAATCCAATGAATTGCATAGCAACTCATCAACGCTGATAAGCGTTGTAACGGACTTATCTGCTATCATTTCAGGTAGCCTGAATGGTTTATGAACCTTGTCGTTACAACGCCTATGGCGTTGATAAAAAATCTAACGATTTTTTATTAGATTACCACGCCAAGCCTTTCGGCTTGGCTCGTAATGACACACAGGATTAAATTTAAATTGCAGAATATTTATGCATAGTGCGTTATTTTTATTTTTTGTATTTTTGAATTTGTTTAACTATAACGCTTCGATTTTTCTTTCAGGCAGCCTGAAAGGCAAAATCGAAGCGTTATCTAAACATACTCGTCAAGCCACAGGCTTGACGAAACAACTGCTCACTGCTCACTGGTACAAACCATTCTGCCGAATATAATCCAAAACCGCAGTCGGTATTTGTTGGGCAATGCTTTCAGGCAGCCTGAAAGGATTGTCTCTTAACGCTTGGCGGATTTTTGTGGAACTGATTGCGTTTTTGGGCATAGCCAAAAAACGCATTTGTCCTGTGGGCAAATTGTTTTCTGCGGCTTGTTTGCCTTGTTCGATAATGTGTTGCGTGATTGCGGCAAAATCGCTGTCATCGCCCCGCCGTGCTATGGCAAAATTTGCTAATGATAACAACTGATTAGACTTATACCACTGATGAACATAACGCAAGGAATCTTCGCCCATAATCCACCACAGTTGTGCGTTTGGGTAAATTTCGCGAAAAATGCGTACCGTGTCATAGGTATAAGTGGCACCGTCTCGCATATCCACATCGCTGACCGCAAAATGCGGATTATCGCCTACCGCCGCCAAGCACATATTTAAGCGGTGTTGGCTTGCCGTTTGTGTGGGCTTTTTATGGTATGGGTCGCCCGCTGGCAAAAAAACAACTTGCGCGTTGTCAAACAATCGCAAAAAAGCATTTGCCATTGCTAAATGAGCATTGTGCGGCGGGTCAAATGTACCGCCCAAAAGTCCGATAATTTGCATAGATTTAATCCATTTTCAGGCTGCCTGAAAGATTGGTATTTTGCCTTTTTCAGGCAGCCTGAAAAACCTTATCGGCGTTTGGAGCAAATGGCTCTGGCGTTTAATTCAACAGGGGTAATATTGCCGTCTTGGGCAATTTCAAATGCCGCAATACCGCATGCACCTTTTGCACCAACTACTTCGTAATCGTGTCCTGCTTGGGGGACGAATGAGCCGATTTTAGAGTTGCAACCGCCTGAATAGGAAACAACATTACCTGCTTGATTTCTGTGTCCAATAATGCTCGACTGCACATTCATCGGCAAGCCAGCAGGAACGGTGATTTCTTGGAAAAATGCTTTCGACAGCATTCCATTTTGTTGTCCCACATTACGAGATATTTCGGTTTCGGGAATACCGATACTTTCGCTTTTAACTGTACCAATAAAGGAACTGAACGCTTGACCTACGCCGCCGCCGCCCACATTGATTTTTATGCCGCGTCTTAATCGTTCGCTATCGCAATCAATGCCATACCAAGCAACAGTTGGGTGTCCGTTTTGTCCATACAAACGCACACGAGCCTGATTTTCAGGGTTGTAATTTACTGATGTTTGCGTTTGTGTTACAGGGGCGTTAGACGAACACGCCACTAATAATAATAAACTTGAAATAACAAACAGTTTTTTCATTGTTTTTTCCTTATAAATAATGGTTGAAGATATTTTCAGGCTGCCTGAAAACACGCTAAAACTGTGTCATACAATGCTTTTGGCGTTGATAAATCGTTTAGCGATTTATTGGATTGCCACGCCTTGAACTTTGTTCAAGGCTCGCAATGACACGGTTTCAATTCAGGCTGCCTGAAACTATTTTTTACACATGCCTGCTCGTTGTTTATATGCCAACATTTTGGGCGTTAGATTTTCAATTTCGCCGTTGGTAATATCAAACAGGGCATACATATAATTGCCATAACGAGCAAAACCAGGTCCCGTTAAGCCGCGTTTATTGTAGGCTTGTACAATTACTTGATAATCGCGTCCTTTTTCGGGAATAAACCAATAGCCAAAGGCAAATTCCTTGCCGTCATCGCCGCCAAACGCCACAGACGCTTGCGAGCCTGATTTTTTAATAAACACCGTAAAGGGTTTATCTGCGTCAATTTCAATTTCGCGTGAAGCATACGAACCACGCGAAAAATCGTATTTGAATTTAGTAAATTCCGATAATTCAATGGCAGGCATACCGATTGACGCAATCATATTTTCTGCCACAGTATCACGCGAGCGATTGCGTGGCACTTTGGCAATTAATTTTGCAGTTTTGTCCAAATCAATACAATCGCCTGCAACCCCAAAAGTCATGACAGGCGAAGTAATTTTTAAGCGTGCTTTATTATCAGGCGTGGTGAGTTCAATATCGGTTTTATCGGTGTTGAAATGTTTGACTGATGAACACGCCGATAATGCTGCGGCAGTTAAAATTAACAACACAGTTTTTTTCATTGTTTATTCTCCTAAAACCGTTTGATTTTCGTTGTGAATATTATGCTCCTTATCGTTGCACGATAATTGAGCCATTTTTTCTTCCAATAATTTTTGGCGTTCTTGATATGTGGTAATGGTTTTATCTAATTCGCCTGTGCGAGTAGCATCAAAAATAGACAACGGATTTAATGAAATCAAGCCTGCCGCCGCATTGATAGCATTAGATTGATTAACCAATCTTTTTTGCTCTTGCATAGCGTCCAAACTCAAATTAGTTTTATCCAATTCCGCAATCACGCTATCGCACGAGTTAAATTGTTCCATTTTTTCTGCGGAATTATCCACAGCAACGCCAGCAGGTGTAACAGAATTGCAAGCACATAATACAAATAATGCAGATAATATACAGTATTTCTTCACTTTTTTACTCCTTGAAGAGACGAAAAAAATCAGTTTCAGGCAGCCTGAAAAACCATAAGACACGAAATTATAACAAAAAAGGCTGCCTGAAATGTTTTCAGGCAGCCTTTATATCTAACTTAACAATAATTACACATCTAAAATCAGGCGTGTTGGGTCTTCTAATGCGTCTTTGATGGCAACCAAAGTCAGCACGGCTTCTCTGCCGTCAATTAAGCGATGGTCATAAGACAGTGCCAAGTACATCATCGGGCGGGCGACAATTTCGCCGTTTTCAACGACTGCACGCATTTTTGTGGCGTGCATACCTAAAATGGCGGATTGTGGGGGGTTGATAATGGGAGTGCTCATCATCGAGCCGAATGTGCCGCCGTTGGTAATGCTGAATGTGCCGCCTGTTAAGTCTTCCAAGGCTAATTTGCCGTCTTTGGCTTTGGCGGCGAAGTCGGCGATTTGTTTTTCAATGTCGGCTAATGACATTTGGTCGGCGTTGCGTAAAATCGGCACGACTAATCCGCGTGGGCTACCGATGGCAATGCCGATGTCAAAATAGCCGTGATACACAATGTCTTTGCCGTCAATGGACGCATTGACCACAGGGAATTTTTTGAGTGCGGCAATGGCGGCTTTGACAAAGAACGACATAAAGCCTAATTTTACGCCGTGTTCTTTTTCAAATTTTTCTTTGTATTTGTTGCGTAAGTCCATGACAGGCTGCATATTGACTTCGTTGAATGTGGTCAATATGGCGTTTTCGGCTTGCGATTGCAACAGGCGTTGTGCTACTCGCTCACGCAAGCGAGACATCGGTACGCGTTGTTCTGGACGATCGCCCACAATTTGAATGGCTGGACTGCTTGCCACAACTGGGGCTGGTTTTGCCACTGGTGCTTGTTGTACATCTTCTTTTAAGATGCGTCCGTCTCTGCCACTGCCTTTGACTTGCGACAAATCAACATTGTTTTCTGCGGCGATTTTGGCAGCGGCAGGCATAGCGGCGGCTGGTGTTTTCGCAGGTTCTTCTTTGGTAGATTGAGCAGGGGCTGCCTGAACGCTGGCACTTGCGGCGGTGTCTAATTTGGCAATCACTTGACCTGCGGTTACGGTTTCGCCGTCTTTGGCGATGATTTCGGTAATCACGCCTGCGTCAGGAGACGGTAATTCCAACACCACTTTGTCGGTTTCCAAGTCAATCAGGTTTTCTTCGCGACTAACGGCTTCGCCCACTTTTTTGTGCCACGACATTAAAGTGGCTTCGGATACGCTTTCTGGTAAAGCAGGAACTTTAATTTCGATAATCATTGTGTGTAACTCCATTATTTTTTGGTTGAAAGATTGAGTGCGTCTTCGACAAGTTGTGCTAATTGAGCGTCGTGCTTGCTCTTATAGCCCACGGCTGGGGACGCACTGGCTGGACGACCTGCAAATGAAAGCGTCTGTCCTTTTTGCAAAATGTTTTCAATGCGGTGGCGAGTTTGATACCACGCACCTTGATTTTTCGGCTCTTCTTGTGCCCACATCACATCTTTAACATGGGCGTATTTTTTCAACTCTTTCGCCGCAATGTCGTAAGGGAATGGATACAGTTGCTCAATACGAATAATGGCAACTTCGTCTTCCAAGCCTCGTTCTTTGCGTCCGTTATACAAATCGTAATACACTTGACCTGCACACAAAATCACGCGTTTGACGGATTTATCGTTTTTGCGTTCGATGACATCGCCAATCACTGGACGGAAAGATGAACCTTCGGTAAAGTCGGACAATGGCGACATGGAATCTTTATAACGCAACAGGCGTTTGGACATAAAGATAATCAACGGTTTGCGATACGGACGCAAGATTTGACGGCGTAACACATGGAACATTTGCGATGCTTCGGACATCATCACAATTTGAATGTTGTGTTCGGCACACAGTTGTAACCAGCGTTCGAGCCTTGCGGACGAGTGTTCTGGACCTTGTCCGTCATAGCCGTGCGGCAGAATCACGGTTAAACCACACAAACGCCCCCATTTAGTTTCGCCTGATGTGATGAACTGGTCAATCGCCACTTGGGCTCCGTTGGCAAAGTCGCCAAACTGACCTTCCCAAATGGTTAAAAATTCAGGAGACGCAGACGCATAGCCATATTCATACGCCAAAACGGCTTCTTCGTTCAAAATGGAGTCAATCGCCACAAAACCTGCTTGATTGTCCGCCAAGTGTTGCAACGGCATGAATGTGCCTTGATCCCATTTTTCACGATTTTGATCGTGTAAAACGGCGTGGCGGTGCGAGAATGTGCCACGACCTGAATCTTCACCTGAAATACGCACGCCAATGCCGTTGGTCAGCAAAGACGCATACGCCAAAGTTTCTGCCATACCCCAATCCATAGGCATATTGCCTTTGCCCATTTCACGGCGATTTTCGATGACTTTGGCAACGGTTCTATGTAAAGAGAAGTCTTGCGGAATAGTGGTAAAGCGTTCGGTTAAATGGGCAATGTCTTTGGCAGACAAGGCAGTATCCACGGCGTGTGTCCAGTGCGTGCCTTTGTATTTATTCCAGTCGGACGCAAATTTGCGTTGATAATTCGACAGCGTGGTCAATTCCACATGTTCGCCCTTATCCAAAGCCGCACGGTATTCGGCAATCATTGCGTCTGCTTCTTCGGCTTTCAGGGTGCCTTCACGCACGAGTTTTTCGGCATACAACGCTCTCGTGCCAGGGTGTGCGTGGATTTTGCGATACATCATCGGTTGGGTGAGCATTGGGTCATCGCCCTCGTTGTGTCCGAGTTTGCGGAAGCACACAATGTCAATCACCACATCTTTTTTGAACTGTTTGCGGTAATCTAACGCTGCCTGAACGCAATAGCACACCGCTTCTGGGTCGTCCCCATTCACATGGAAAATCGGTGCGTCAATCATTTTGGCAATGTCGGTGCAATATAAGGTTGAACGCACATCACGCGAGTCGGAAGTGGTAAAGCCGATTTGATTGTTAATCACAATATGCACCGTGCCGCCAGTGGTAAAGCCACGCGTTTGCGATAAGTTAAAGTTCGCCTGATTGACACCTAAGCCGATAAATGCCGAGTCGCCATGCACCAAAACAGGCATAATTTGTGCCTGTTCGTCTAAACCCATATGATAACGGCGGCGTTGTCTGGCTCGAACCCCCCCTTCAACCACAGGATTAACGATTTCCAAGTGAGACGGATTAAATTCCAACGACACATGCACCGCACCGCCTGCGGCGGCTAAATCGGCAGTAAAACCGTTGTGGTATTTCACATCGCCGCTGGGTAAATCGGCTGAATGTTTGCCCTCAAATTCGGCAAATAAATCCGCAGGTTTTTTACCCAACACATTCACCAGCACATTCAAACGCCCACGGTGAGCCATACCAATCACAATTTCTTCCACGCCTTGCAAAGACGCATTTTGAATAAGATGATCTAATGCAGCGATAAACGATTCACCGCCCTCCAAAGAAAAGCGTTTTTGACCCACATATTTGGTGTGCAAATAACGCTCCATCGTTTCGGCAGCGGTGATTTGTTTGAGAATGCGTTTTTTGGTGTCTGCATTAAAGCGGGGGGTTGAAAGTTCGCTTTCAAATCGGTCGCGAACCCAAGTGCGTTCGGCGGTATTCATGATGTGCATAAATTCCAAGCCGATTGTGCCACAATAAGTTTGCTCCAACTTGGCGATAATGTCTGCCAAGGGCAGTTTTTGCGATAAAGAGAAATTAGAACGCACCGAAAAGGTTTTCACCATATCTGCGTCTTCCAAACCTTGATTAACAGGGTCAAGTTCTGGAATATATTTCTCACCCATTCTCTTTAACGGGTCAAGATTGGCTTTGCGAGAACCCAAAGAACGATACGCATTGGTCAAACGCAATACATAAACTTGTTTTTGCATAGCGTCCATATCAGGTTGCCCACCTGCGGCGGTTTGCAAGCGTGGGTGTTTCATCATTTCCCCAATCGCTTTTTCCACAACCAAACGCGGACGGTCTTTCACCGCATTGCCCGACTGCTTGGACAATTCGTCAAAATAGTGTTCCCAATAATCGCCCACACTGTGTGGGTCAGTCAAATACTGCTCATACAACTCTTCAATGTACGGAGCATTTGAACCGAACAAATAGGATAATTCTGCTTGTTCTTTCATCATAATAAGATAACCTTTTGAGTAATAAGAAAATTTAAGATTTTCAGGCAGCCTTTTAGGCAGTCTGAAAATCGTTCTTGTGTATGAGTTTGCTATTGTATATCGTTTTATTAAAATAAAGCGAATAAAAAACGGTGCAACACAGCAAAAAATAATGGGGGAGATAAATAAAGATTATGAAAGTGTTCAGGCTACCTGAACGATATTTCAATAAGATATTACTTAAATAAATCAACTCACAGCAACCGCATTCACCACATTAAACTGCGTATTTTGTTGCAACTGCCACAAGTCATAATTGGCTTGTTCGGCGAGCCAACTTTCAGGGCTTGGGCTGTTTTCACCTAACCATAAATGCAGACGCACAGCCATTTCAGGCGAAATACCTGATTTACCATTAAGCAAGCGAGAAAACGCCACACGGCTGACACCTAATTGCTGTGCCGCTTGCGTTACCGTTAAACCCAAAGACGGCAAAATATCTTCACGAATGGTTTGGGCAGGGTGCGGCGGATTGTGCATGTGCATTTTTTACTCCTAATGATAATCTTGATAATCCACAATTTTGGCATGTCCGCTTTCAATTTGGAATGTAACACGCCAGTTTTTATTCACTTTAACAGCATAATGATTATCTAATTTACCTGCTAATGGGTGTAAGTCCCAACCTGCGATATTCATATCGTTTGGCGTTTTGGCAACAGACAATCGAGCCAAAATCCGCCGCAATTTGGGTGCGTGCGTGGCAATAATGCCAGACTTATTGCCTGTTTTATAAAACAACTCTAACCCTTTGTGCTTAAATGAAATAATCATTTTATGCCTGTTATTGTGTATCGTGTATCTTAACACTTTACAATAAATCCCCCCTTTTTACAAGCCAATATATTTTTCAGGCTGCCTGAAACTTATATTACAATAAACGCTTTGTACTTATCTTTTCAGGGAGCCTGATTATGAGCGAAAAAATCAACATTGGCATTGTCGGTGCGACAGGTTATACAGGTGTGGAGTTGTTGCGACTTTTGTCCAATCACTCCAACGCACACATTAGCGTGGTTACCAGTCGTGGGGACGCTGGCACAAAATTGTGCGATATGTTTCCGTCTTTGCGTGGCGTGTATCCTGATTTGCGTTTTACGCACCCCGATGACGCAAAATTAGACACATGCGAAGTGGTGTTTTTTGCTACGCCCAACGGCATTGCTATGACGCAAGCGGTTGAATTACTAAATAAAAATGTCAAAATTATTGATTTATCAGCCGATTTTCGCATTCGTGATATTGGCGTTTGGGAAGAATGGTATAAAATGACCCACGCTTGCCCTGATACTGTTGCCAAAGCCGTGTATGGGCTGCCTGAAATGAACCGCGACAAAATTAAAAACGCACAAATTATTGCCAATCCAGGTTGTTATCCTACTTGCGTCACTTTGGCGTTGTTGCCTTTATTGCAAAAAGGCTGCCTGAAACAAGGCACGCCGATTATTGCCGACTGCAAATCAGGCGTTTCAGGGGCAGGACGCAAAGGGGCGGTGCCTAATCTATTTTGCGAAGCGGGCGATAATTTCAAAGCCTACGGTGTGGCAGGTCATCGCCATTTGCCTGAAATCAAACAAAATATCAATGACATAGCGGCAGGCTTTGCCGATAACTTTATTTTTGTGCCACACTTAACCCCCTTAATTCGCGGCATGCACGCCACGATTTATGTTACCGCCGAGAATGGTGCGGATTTGCATAAAACTTTGGCTGAATTTTATTCAGGCAGCCTATTTGTGGATATTCTGCCACAAGGCATGCTGCCTGAAACCCGCAGCGTGCGTGCGTCTAACAACTGCCGCATTGCGGTGGTGAAAGCCCCGCAAATGGATAATGCCTACATTCTGTGTTCGGTGATTGATAACTTGGTTAAAGGTGCAGCAGGACAAGCGGTACAAAATATGAACCTAATGTTCGGGCTGCCTGAAAACGAAGGCTTAAACATTACGCCAGTGTTGCCGTAATACAGTGAGTAGTTAGCAGTGAGCAGTGAGTAGTGATTATGTCAAGCCTTATCAGGCTTGACGGATATAATTAAGATAACACTTCGACTATATTTTTCAGGCAGCCTGAAAGAAAAATCGAAGCGTTATCTAATCATATCCGTTTTGCCGCAAGGCAAAACTAAATCACTGCTCACTGCCAACTACTCACTGCTCACTGCATTAACGCTATACCCCTGTTTTTTCAGCAATTCTATTAAGCCGTTTTTGCCAATGGTGTGCATGGCACCCACTGCAATCACGGTTGATTGGCGGGGTAGTTCGGCTTGAATTTTGGGCAGCCACGATTGCGTGCGTTCGTCTAACAGCGTGGTGTAAATCCATTTTTTCCAAAAAGCACGGTCGGATAGCGGAATAAATTTTAACTGCTCATCGTCATTAAAAGCATAGGCAAAAAACGGTACCAATTCGCCTTGATTGTACAATTCAATTAAACGCACATTCATTTTTTCCATTTCTTGCCAATAAGTTACTGCATTTTGCAGCGATTGAATGTGTTTGTCTTGTGGCAATTCTTGAAAAATTTTTGCCCCAACCAAAGGACTTTCCAAGCCCACTCGTTTGATGCCTTTTGCCGCCGCCCTTTGCGACAGCAAGTAATCTATGCCGTTTTTCTCCGACAAATCGGGGTTGGTTGTCATATTGGTCATCAACATATTGGCAGACCACACATTCAAATGGTCATACAGGGGCAACACTTCTTGCATAGTGGGCGATTTTTGCCATAATGCTTTGATTTTATAATATAAATCATCGCCAATTTCGTCTCGTAATTGATTGGGATTGCCTGTTGCCAACATCGCAAATAAAGCAAAACTGTCAGGATTTAAGGCTTCTATGCTATCCACAGGCATAAACACTTCGGTCATTAACAGTTGCGATTTACCCAAAACACGGTTCAGGCAGCCTGAAAGTTCGCGACCCTTTTTATTGATATGAATAGTGCCAACCAAATACGACACAGGCTCGCCCGCTTTTTCAATTTGCCAAACAAACGGACAGCGTTCTGCATAACACACAGAAATCATTAGAAAAAATGCCATAAAAATGGAAAATATTTTTTTCATTATCTGTCCTTTGGGTGAAAAATATCCAAGCGTTATTGTAACCAACAATCAAAAAATATTGCGATTTTTCAGGCTGCCTGAAAAATAAAATAATCTCATCGCCCCCTAATATTTAGGGTAAAATCTCGCCGTTTTAATGCAACATATCAAGCAAGGAATACCACAATGAGCGAAGAAAATCCCATTATTTTCACCGAAAACTGCTGTGCCAAAGTGCAAGATTTAATTGCCGAAGAAAACAATCCTGACTTAAAACTGCGGGTATTTGTTACGGGCGGCGGTTGTTCTGGGTTTCAATATGGTTTTACTTTTGACGAAATCGTCAATGATGACGACTTTCAAATCGAAAAAGACGGTTTAACCTTTTTAATTGACCCGATGAGTTATCAATATTTAGTCGGTGCCGAAATCGACTACACCGAAAGCCTGCAAGGTTCGCAATTTGTGATTCGCAATCCGAATGCGGTTACCACTTGCAGTTGCGGCTCATCGTTTAGCGTTTAATGTGATTATGTTTCAAGAACCCGAAGATTTTCTACTTGCCGCCTTTGCCATTGTTTGGACAGGCGTTACATTTTTATTGTGCAAACAATTTATTGGTATGGATTTTTCAGGCAGCCTGAAAGTTACCATTGCCACAGGTGTTTTGCTTGCCGCTTTGTTTGTCGCTTGGCAAATGGGCGTTTGGCATAAATGGTTTCTCCCGCTGATTGCAGGTGCATTTGTCGCCTGCTGGTATCCATTGCTCGACTGGATTGCGATTAAAAAACACCTGCCACAAGGTGTGGCGGCAAATACGCCGATTATCTTCAACGCCCCATGGTATGCGTCTTGGACTTTTAAACTATCATTAACGGCGGCAGTGATTGTGGCTGGATTTGTTTGGTTGTTTATTAAAAGGAATAAAAAATGAGTGTGCGTGCTTTAATTTCTGTAATAGCAATAAGTTGTCTTTTAACGGCGTGTGCTAATCAAGAAAAAGAAACTTATATTAAAATGGGACAAGGCAATTACTGGAATGCTACTCGTTATAAAGACGACAAACGCGTCAATGGTCAAGAAAATGACGATTACAAAATCGAAGCCGCAGGCGGTGTGAGTACATCTGTTGATACAAATAATCCAAGCAATTCTTCGTATCGCTATTTCTTTGGTTTTTTGGTTAAAAGCGATAAACAACTTGCGTCCGTTAAAGTGGAACGCATTTCAGGCAGCCTGAAAGAAGTGGTTGTTGATAATAATCCAGCGGCAAATTCTCCTGAATTTATGCAAAACAAAGACGGTTCGCAATCTCGTTTTATTGATAACAGTTGGGTTGGACAGTCTAAATTGCTTAAATTAAACTGCACGGAAGCGGCGTGGTTATGTGAAAACGGCACAACCGAAGAAGTATATCAATTCACTATTACCGACAAAAGCGGACAAGTTACGGTAATCAAACAAAATACAGCGATTGTTCATCAAGCAAAAGCACAATACCGCAAGTATTTGGGTATGTAAATTTTCAGGCAGCCTGAAAGCGTTGTTTAAAAGGAATAAAAAATGAATATTCGTGCTTTAATTTCTTTAACACTTCTTTCTTTTGTATTTTTCATTTCTTCTTGTGCGAATATTTCTCAAACAAGTGATTTTTCGCAACATATTGTGGCAAATCATAATGCAGACGAAAATGAAATTTTGAATAAATTTAAAAATTTTATCTCTAATGCTTCATCGGACGAAGAAAAACGGTCTTTGGTAAAAAAACAATGCGATGAAAAACAAGACGATTTGGCTTGTTTTTTCTATTTAGCAATGTTAGACGCTCAAAAAATTAACGAATCTAATAAATTAACTTATGTACGCAAGGCATATCAATATAATCAATCCTATTGCGAACAAGGGCGTGCTACTTCTTGCTTGTATATGCCAATGTTTTTTGATTTATTGCAAAAGAACGAAAACAACACGCAAAACCTAAAACAGGCATTGCAAAAAACGCGTCAAACCGCACAAAAAGCCTGTTTATCACAAATAATGCCCAAAAGTTGTATTTTTTTTGAAGTTTTATATTCAGATAAACAATATCTTTCTGACAATGAATTAGCGTTTTTTGAGACGATTGATACTAAAAATTATCAACAAGCCAAAATCATTGGCGAAAAATTATGTCCGCAAAATCCGCATATATGCGGATATTTAGGGCTTATTGAAAAAGAAGATAAAACAAAAGCCTATAATTACTTGCAACACGCTTGCAATGCTGGCTTTGCTTATTCGTGTAATCATGCAAGTAATTTTGCTACTGGGAAAGATAAAGTTTTTTTATTAGAAAAAGCCTGTAATATGGGGGTTAGAGATTTTTTGGGAATAATAAAACCAAACCCTGAATTAACACCTTGTTTTGATACCGCAGTAGCCTATACTTGTGGTTTAGGGGTAAAACAGGATTTAAAAAAAGCAAAAAAATATCATCTAAAAAATTGTCAAAATGGCGGATTTAAAGGTGTGAATAGAGAAGAATGTGGAACGAAATTAGAAAGCATAATAAATGCAACCAATAAAACTTGTAGCGTTATGAAAAGACAATAATATTTTTCAGGCAGCCTGAAAAATCAATTCAATTTCATTAAAATAGGACTAAAAACAATGGCAAAAGCAGACGACAAAACAGAAGACAAAAGCAAGGCATTAGCGGAAGCCTTAAAGCAAATTGAAAAACAATTTGGCAAAGGTGCCATTATGAAAATGGACGGCAGCCAAAAAGAACAATTAGAAGTCATTTCCACAGGCTCACTCGGCTTGGATTTGGCGTTAGGCGTGGGCGGTTTGCCACGCGGTAGAATTGTGGAAATTTACGGTCCTGAATCATCAGGCAAAACCACGCTGTGTTTGGAAGCGATTGCACAATGCCAAAAAGCAGGCGGCAAATGTGCGTTTATTGACGCAGAAAACGCATTTGACCCAATTTATGCCACAAAATTAGGCGTAAAAGTGGAAGATTTGTTGGTGTCGCAACCCGATACGGGCGAGCAAGGCTTGGAAATTTGCGATATGCTGGTGCGTTCGGGCGGCATTGATATGATTGTGGTTGATTCAGTTGCTGCACTTGTTCCCAAAGCGGAAATTGAAGGCGAAATGGGCGATTCGCATGTGGGCTTACAAGCCCGATTGATGAGCCAAGCCTTACGCAAACTCACAGGGGCAATCAAGCAAACCAACACGCTGGTAGTGTTTATCAACCAAATTCGTATGAAAATCGGCGTAATGTTTGGCAACCCTGAAACCACAACAGGCGGCAACGCCTTGAAATTCTACGCGTCCGTGCGTTTGGACATTCGCCGCACAGGCACGATTAAAAAAGGCGAAGAAGCCTTGGGCAACGAAACGCGTGTGAAAGTGGTGAAAAACAAAGTCGCACCGCCATTCAAACAAGCCGAATTTGATATTCTATACGGCGAGGGCATTTCGTTTGAGGGCGAAGTCATCGACATTGGCGTGAAATTGGATATTATCGAAAAATCAGGGGCTTGGTATAGTTACAACGGCAGTAAAATCGGTCAAGGCAAAGACAATACCCGCGTGTGGCTGAAAGAAAACCCCGAAATTTTAGACGAAATCAACCAAAAAATCCGCGAAAAAATCGGCGGCGGTGCAACGGTTAATCAAGATATAGACCCTGCGGATATTGATGATAGTGAGTAAGTAGTGAGCAGTGAGTAGTGTTTTGCCTGACAAGGCAAAACAACTGCTCACTTCTTACTGCTCACTTTTTTCAGGCTGCCTGAAAAAAGTTATCCACACACAAACCGCCATAAAACCACTCTTTCCCCCACGAAAACGGCTATAATGACGGCAATTTAATCGAAAAGTGTTGATGATGTCTCGTTTGGCTGAAACTTTTGCAAACATGCCCAAAGCCTTGATTTCTTATATTACGGCAGGCGACCCTGATTTGCCGACTTCTGTGAGTCTCATGCACGCATTAGCGGAAAATGGTACAGATATAATCGAATTAGGCGTGCCATTCTCTGACCCGATGGCAGACGGTGCGGTGATTCAGCGAGCCACACAACGAGCCGTAGATAAAGGCGTTTCTTTGCAACAAGTTATTGATTTAGTAGCACAATTTCGCAAGAAAAATCAAACCACGCCTGTTGTTTTAATGGGCTATCTTAATCCGATTTTTCGTATGGGCTATGAAACATTTGCGAAAACTGCCGCCGCCGCAGGTATTGACGGCGTTTTAACTGTGGATTGTCCTGTTGATGAAATTGACGAACTTTCAGGCGTTCTTCAACCCTTTGATATTGCAAATATTTTTCTGATTGCTCCAACCACAAGCGAACAACGCATACAAACAATCGCCCAAAAAGCACAGGGGTTTATTTATTGCGTATCGCTCAAAGGGGTTACGGGGTCAAAAGCGTTGAATGTGGCAGAAGTCAAACAACGCGTTGAATTGATTAAAAAATATACCGATTTGCCGATTGCCGTGGGCTTTGGCATTAAAACCCCCGATGACGCACGAGCGGTGGCACAATGTGCAGACGCAGTAGTCGTGGGCAGTCGCTTTGTAGAGACGATTGAAAAAAATGGCGATAATGCAACTGTCGCCGTGGCAGAACTTTCAGGCAGCCTGAAAGCGGCGATTGTGTAATGAAATTTTAATACCACACGGATTCGATTTTGCTCACGCAAAATTTTTAAAAAAATAATAAGTTATGGGAATTGCGTTAGCAATTCCGAATCCGTGTGGCAATATAAAATTTTTCAGGCAGCCTGAAACCTTTGTCGTCATTGCGAGTATTGACGAAGTCAATGCGAAGCAATCTCCAAAAAATCTGATAAGATTTTTTGGGTAGCGTGTATCGCTACAACGACACAGCAAAAAATCGTTTCAGGCAGCCTGAATGAATAGGTTTTAATGCCACACGGATTCGATTTTGCTCACGCAAAATCTTTAAAATAAATAGTAAGTTATGGGAATTGCATTAGCAATTCCGAATCCGTGTGGCAATATAAAATGAATGATGATAATTTTTCAGGCAGCCTGAAACAAAAAATAGCGTATATATAGCAAAAAATATTGCTATATCAGATAGTTAAGGAAAACCGTTATGAGTTGGCTCGATAAATTATTGCCGCCAAAAATCAAACGCGGCGAGAAAAAAGCATCGTCCAAAGTCCCAGAAGGCTTGTGGGTGAAATGCGATGAATGTGCTTCCACTTTATACAGCACCGACTTGGAAAACAATGCCCAAGTTTGCCCCAAATGCGGACACCATATGCCGTTAGACGCACGCAGTCGCATTGATTTGTTGTTAGACCCTGATTTTCGTGAAGAAATCGGACGCGAAATTAAACCTGTGGATATTTTGAAATTCAAAGACAGCAAAAAATATCCCGACCGCTTAACCGCCGCACGCAAGCAAACGGGCGAAAATGACGCTTTGGTGGTGGTGCGTGGCACAATGGAAAACTTGCCCGTGGTGGTGGCAGCGTTTGAGTTTAAATTTATCGGCGGTTCAATGGGTTCGGTGGTGGGCGAACGCTTTGTGCGTGGCGTTAGATCCGCCGTTGCCGCCAACTGCCCGTTTATCTGCGTAACCGCGTCAGGCGGGGCAAGAATGCAAGAGGGCTTAAATTCCTTAATGCAAATGGCAAAAACTTCCGCCGCCCTGCATTTGCTTAAAGACAAAAAATTGCCGTTTATCTCGGTTTTAACCGACCCCACAATGGGCGGCGTGTCGGCGAGTTTCGCCTTTTTGGGCGATATTGTGATGGCAGAACCTGGTGCTTTGGTAGGCTTTGCAGGCCCCCGCGTGATTGAACAAACCGTACGCGAAACCTTGCCAGACGGCTTTCAACGCTCGGAATTTCTGCTCAATAAAGGGGCGATTGACCAAATCGTAACCCGCCAAGAAATGAAATCCGCCATTGCACGGCTGTTGCGGCTGTTAATGCACCAACCTGCTGTGGAAGAAAAGGCTGCCTGAAATATATTGTAGGGTGGGTTTCTAACCCACCATAAACAGCGTTCAGGCTGCCTGAAAATATATAATACATTGAATATAAAGGAAAATAAATGAACAACAGCAAACACATTCTATTAGGCATAACAGGCGGGATTGCGGCGTATAAGTCGTGCGAAGTGGTGCGTTTGCTGAAAAAAGCATGTCATCGTGTGAGCGTGGTGATGTCGCCGTCTGCGTGCGAATTTGTGTCGCCTTTGACTTTTCAAGCATTAAGCGGCGAGCCTGTTTTAACAGATTTGGGGCAGAATGATAACGCTATGGCTCATATTCAAGCCGTCCGCAATGCCGATTTATTGTTGATTGCTCCTGCCACAGCAAACACTGTTGCCAAAATCGCACACGGCATTGCCGATAATCTGCTCACCACAATGGTTGCGGCTCGTGGGCGTTGTCCTTTGGCAATCGCTCCTGCAATGAATGTTGAAATGTGGTATAACCCTACAAATATTCGTAATATCAATCAGTTACAACAAGATGGTGTGGTTTTGTTTCTGCCCGATAGTGGCGATTTAGCCTGTGGCGAAAAAGGTTTCGGCAGAATGAAAGAACCTGCCGAACTTATTGATTTAATTGAAGATATTTGGGAAGAAAAATCTTTGGCAGGCAAAAAAGTGTTGATTACAGTCGGGGCTTCGTTTGAAGCCATTGACCCTGTGCGTGGCATTACCAATATTTCATCGGGCAAAATGGGCGTGGCTCTGGCTCGTGCTTGTCGAGCCGCAGGGGCAAGTGTTTCGGTTGTAGCAGGGCAAATGCAAGTGCCTTTGCCTGCTGGATTAAACAAAATAGTGCAGGCGACTTCTGCGGAAAATATGTATCAAGCCGTAATGCAAGATATTGAAAATCAAGATATTTTTATATCAGCGGCAGCGGTTGCGGATTATAAAATTAAAAATAAATCAAAACAAAAAATCAAGAAAAACAACCAGTTACCTATAATCGAATTAGAAGAAAACCCCGATATTTTGGCAAGTGTGGCAAATTTAAGCAGTCCGCCGTTTTGCGTGGGTTTTGCGGCAGAGAGCGAAAATGTGCTTGATTATGCACGCAAAAAAATGAACAAGAAAAACTTGCCGATGATCGTTGCCAACGCTGTGGCAGACGCAATGGGCAAGGACACCACAACAATCAGCATTATTGATAAAGAACAAACCACAGAAGTGCCACACACTGATAAATACACCGCAGCATGTGCGATTGTGAAACGCATGGCGGCTTTGTTGTAGTTGTTTCAGGCTGCCTGAATAGTGTGTCATTGCGAGCCTTGAACTTTCGTTCAAGGCGTGGCAATTCAGTTTTGTCCGTCAGGCAAAACAAATGCCGATAGGCGTTGTATGAAACTTATTCAGGCTGCCTGAAAATATTTAATTAAAGGATACGAAAATGCAAAAACCGCAAAAAAAAGCCATTCAAAAAGTGAATGTTATCGGCACCATTTTATCCGCAGTAGCCGCCGCAACTGTGGTATTTTTTGTAATGAATAAACAATTAAATCAATGTATTAGTGCGTTAAATGAACAAAAGAATATTATTAAAAATATGCCTACGGTAGAAAATAAACCACAAGAAAAAATCTTGCCTGCTTTAATGCCCAAAAATATGGAAATATTCAATAAAACCGCTTGTTATCATATATTAGATGCCAGTATTCCTAATCGTTGTATGACGATTTCTTATCAATCGTTAGACACTGGTTTAGAGTGGCTTAATCAATTATTATTAGACAATAAAAATACGCAACAAATTGAAGAAGAATTAAAACAACAATTAGAACAAGAACACAATAAAAATACGCAATTTATTGCCCAAGAACAGCAAATCAGTACAACCAAAATCACGGTAAAAGAATACAATCAATTTAATACGGAAAATGTGCCTGTGGCAAATAATACGCACAGTGTTATTTTTCTTAATCAAAAAGGAAAAATGGCTCAATTTCAAATTCACGATAATGAATATGCGTTTGGTATGGCACACGGTATTTTTTCTAATAAATACAGAGTGTTTGATTTGCAAAAACAACAAGAAATTACTTGGGATAATTTAATTTCGTCAAGCAAAAGAAACATATTAGCCAAAATATTACGCGACCGCTTAAATGAAAATGCAAATTTAGGCGATGAATATTTGCTTAAAAGTTGCGAAAACAAAGAAGCGTGTATTGAAGAAGAATTACTGAAAGCCCAGTTTTATTTTGATAAAGACGGCATTATTTTTTCTTACGACCCCTATCAAGTTGCCCCTTATTCGTCAGGGGTTGTGGAATTAAAACCCGAATATTGGGAATTGCAAGGCATTATCAATAGCGAATATTTGCCGTATCGGTAATAATATTTTTCAGGCAGCCTGAAACAAGGTTTGGTGTTCATCAAAAGCAAAAACCGCCATTTAAGGCGGTTTTTATGGCAATAGCAACGGTTAAATCATACCCCAATCATCATTAGGTTCTTTATCGTCCTGTTCTTCATATCGCCAATCGGGCATATATTCTGCGTATGCTAATTCATCGTTAAAATCTTGTGGATTTTCTTCGACAGAATTGTTTGTAATAGCAAAATCATCAATGCTGATTTTACTGTCTAAAATTTCAATTTCCGATGAATTGATTTCATGATTAATTTCTTCATCAGCAAACACATCTTTTTCATCTGGAAAGATAATTTGTTTTGCCACTTCTTTATCAATCAATTCTTCGGCATTGTCGCCCATTTGTACATAATATTTGGCAAATTGTTTGGTTAAATTGGGGTCTAATTCGCCGATATTGGAATAGTGTAAAAACTCACCCAAATCAACCAATGC
This sequence comes from Neisseriaceae bacterium, assembly GCA_017458185.1. GTDB lineage: Bacteria > Pseudomonadota > Gammaproteobacteria > Burkholderiales > Neisseriaceae > RGIG9985. The sequence continues at coordinate 1,272 of JAFTFY010000001.1, read as the reverse complement.
TTTTTCAGGGTTTTCTTCATAAACTTGTTGGAATTTATTTTCCACACCGCTAAAATCAAATTGTTTTTGATTGTTTTCGTCCATATTTACGCTGATTTCTTGTAAATAAGGATTTAAGCGTGTTTGAAAAAGCAGGTTTTCATACATATCCTGTTTTAAGGCATTGTAATCTTTGTCGATATTATCAACAACATCGCCTAAATCGCTGGGTTTTTCTAAATATACGGCATTATCTGACTGTCCGTAAAATTGTTGCAATATATGCAATTTGTTTTGGGTTTCGTCTGTTTCAAATGCGGCTTTTTCAAAACGGTTGATTTTGTTGTCTAAATCTTCTAATTCTATTCGTGCTTTCGTCGCATTTATTGTGGATGCATTTGTATCAGCAGAACGATAAAATTCTTTTGCCTGAATATCCGTTTTTTTATCGGTATAATAAGGCGAAGTTTCTGCCCATGCTTTTGCTAAATCATCTAATTTTTCTAATTGCTCATCTTTGGTATTACATTGTGCATATTCGGCAATCGCTTTATTCAAATCTTGCGACTGTGTGGTAGCCTGATTTAAATCTCGCACAAATCCTGTGCCTTTTAAATTAGCCACTTTTTCTTGTTCGGCAGTCAATTTAATATTATTTGTATATTGGGTATTGACCGTATCATACGATAAATTAACATCGACTAATTGACCTACTTTACCTTTTTCTGTTATATAAGTAGATTTTTGCGTTACAAAACTTTCACCTTGAATCTTGCTGTATTTATATTGGTTACTTAATGGCACTTCTTGATAATTTAAGTCTAATGACTTAATTTTCAATTCTTGCAAAGTTTGCGTTACTTCATCACCATTTTCGTCCAATGATAATACTTTAACTTGATTAAATGTTTCATCGTTAGAATCAAACACTTTATTACCGTCTGTATCTAATAACTTCGATACATAATCAAAGCCGTTTTGTGTTGTTTCACCATTTTCTGTTTCAACGCCGTCTCGCAATAATTCATTAAAGCCGTCTAATTTGCCGTTGTTGTTTTCGTCATAAAATAAAACGCCTGTATCTTTGCCTATCCAAGATACTTTATTGGCTATGCCATCGCCGTTTAAGTCTAACATTTTGCCTTGATAAGTATCGTCATTATAAGAAGTAATGCGAATAGCACCAGTGGCTTGGCTCTGTTGCAAAGAAATTAACAATGGATCGACAACTTTATAAGCCGCATACGGTTCGCAAGCCCCCAAGGTGCCAAAACCTGTGCCACCGCCTAAACC
>JAFTFY010000026.1 GCA_017458185.1 Neisseriaceae bacterium | reverse complement strand
TACCGTTCCTTTTTCCGTTTTTTTTGGTGCGTTTAGAGCCGCAAAAAAGGCATTTTTTGTGTTCAAAACCTTTGACCTTTCTAAAAAGCAGTAATGATAAGGCTTTCAGAGATTTTTAGCACCCATTTTGTCCTTTACGCCAATAAGTGATACAAACTTGTTTAATTGTTTCTGCTGAATAAGACATAATCAAACCTCATTTTCAAAAAATTATCCCATTATAACAACAAAAAACGCCGTATGATGATACGGCGTTTTTTTATATCAAACAATCAGTTAATCGTTACCAGACAATGCCATTAAAATGCGTAACAGACTGGTGAATAGGTTGTAAATGGCGATAAAGATTGTTAAAGCCGCACTAATATGGCTGTCTTCGCCGCCTTCGATGACGCTTCTGACTTGCCACATAATTAACAGAGAACTGAAAATCACAAACAAACCTGCTAATGCCAAAGACAAGACGGATAATTGTAAGAACAAATTAGCCACAACGCCTATCATCAGCACAATCGCACCGATGGCTAAAAAATTGCCCAAAGCAAGCGTGTTAATGTTTGCACGGCGTGCCATCGCCGCCATTGCAAAGAAAATAGCGGCAGTCATTACAGCGGCAGTAGCCACTAATTTACCGCCTGTACCACCTGTCATCGCCAATGCCAACACTGGGGTAATCATCATACCCATTCCAAAGGTAAAAACCATAAGCAGAGCCACGCCCACATTGCTGTAACGGTTTTTCTCAATCGCCCAGCACATGCCGTAGAAAAAGGCAAAAAAGGCAATGATGCCTACCCAAAAATTCGTGGCAAGCAGCGTTAAAAATGGGTTAAAAAACATACCCACCACTGCCCCAGCGGCACACGGTAAAAACGACAGGGCTAACAGTTTGTAGGTTTTGCTTAAAATCACTTCTTGCGTAGAAACGCTTTGCCCGATTTGTGTGTAATCGGTCATATTTTGATTGCTCATATTTGTAACCTTATGGGAAGTAAAAGAAAGAATGAATGGAGCGGGAAACGAGTCTCGAACTCGCGACCTCAACCTTGGCAAGGTTGCGCTCTACCAACTGAGCTATTCCCGCAATCGCGAAAGAAACCGAAATTATACAGCAGCGTATCAAATTGTCAAGGCATTCTTTCGTAAAAATTAGGGTATTTATAAAAATTAAAATTTCAGGCAGCCTGAAAGTCATCTTTGAACAAAATTCAAATCGTTTTTGATACTCCATTTTTATTTTTAAAATAAACAAACGGATTTGCTCAATCCTAACGGATTTCGCCTGAATTTTCTGTTAGTTATAAAATATCGTGAGCATCGTTAGATGCGAAGAAATCCGTTTGTTATAAAATAAACAAACGGATTTGCTCAATCTTAACGGATTTCGCCTGAATTTTCCGTTAGTTATAAAATATCGTGAGCATCGTTAGATGCGAACAAATCCGTTTGTTATAAAATAAACAAACGGATTTGCTCAATCCTAACGGATTTCGCTTGAATTTTCCGTTACTTATAAAAATATCGTGAGCATCGTTAGATGCGAACAAATCCGTTTGTTAAATAAATAAAACCGACTGTTTGCTTATTTTTCAATTTTTGGAAATATCATTGTCCGCTAAACTTTTTTAACTTCACGCACGACTCGTTGAACCCTGTTTCAGGCTGCCTGAACGATGTTTTTTGCAAGTCCCCTATGACGCACTGTCGCCAAAAAAATATTCTTCCATTTGCTGATAAATGTATTCGCGGGCGGCGGCTTCGGCTAAATTCAGGCGGTTTTCGTTGATAATCATCGTTTGCCGCTGCATCCAGCCTGCCCACGCTTCTTGGGAAACATTATCAAAAATGCGTTTGCCTAACTCATTGGGCAAGGGCGGAAATTTTAAGCCCACCGCCTGTTTGCCTAATTTCACACATTGAACCATTCGTTCGCTCATGGTTTTGTTCCTTTTAAGTGATTGGTTATAGGGACTTCTAAAAATTAAAAATCCGAGTGTCATTGCGAGATTTTTCTGCAGGAAAAATCGTGGCAATCTATGTTTTGCCGTCAGGCAAAACAAACGCCGCAAGGCATTTTAACGGTATTGCATTAAGCCTTATCTATTGCCTAAATAGTAAAAGAAACAGTGCGTTACAACGCCTTACGGCGTTGTTACGAGCAAACGCGTAGTAATCAAATTACCACGATTTGGGCTACGCCCAAATCTCGTAATGACACACAGTTTAAATTCAGGCTGCCTGAAAACATAAAACGCTACGCTTTGGGCAGTGTAACCCCAGTTTGTCCCATATATTTGCCGTTGCGGTCTTTATATGAAGTTTCGCACGCTTCATCGCTTTCAAAAAACAGCACCTGTGCGACACCTTCGCCTGCGTAAATTTTGGCTGGCAAGGGCGTGGTGTTAGAAAATTCCAGCGTAACAAAGCCTTCCCATTCGGGTTCAAACGGCGTTACATTCACAATAATGCCGCAACGCGCATAAGTCGATTTGCCCAAGCACACGGTCAAAATATTTCGCGGAATGCGAAAATATTCCACCGTGCGAGCCAGTGCAAAGGAATTGGGCGGAATAATGCAAAAATCGTCTTCCACTTCCACAAAATTGCGTGGGTCGAAGTTCTTGGGATCAACTATGGTGCTGTTAATATTAGTAAAAATCTTAAATTCTCGGGCACAGCGAATATCGTAACCATAAGACGAAGTACCATAAGAAATCACTTTTTTGCCGTCAATTTCTTTGATTTGATTAGGCTCAAACGGTTCAATCATACCGTGCGTTTCGCTCATTTGGCGAATCCATTTGTCGGATTTAATGCTCATAATTTCAGGCTGCCTGAAAATAAAAAATCGGGGGTGTATTGTATTACAAATAGAAATAATATTGTCTGTTAAATCTTTTGCACCTGCCTAAAAAAAACAAAATCCCATTCTAAAAAATGGGATTTTCATTATACTCATCGTTTTCAGGCAGCCTTATACGGCTTGTAGTTTTTTCAAAAACGAAGCGTCTTTTTCTAATAAACGCAAGATTTTTAACGCCGCACCAGACGGGAAACGCCGCTTCGCTTCCCACGATTGCACCAAAGCCGTACTCACGCCCACTGCTTTGGATAATTCTTCCTGCGTTAAATGCAAATTGCCACGCAAATGTTTGACATTGGGTAGTTCATATTCTCGAACAGCCGCCGCTTGCATTTTGCCTTGACGAATAGCGACACCCTGACGAACCGATTCTAATAAATCTTCAAACAGTTGTTTTTCCATATTATTCAAGTCCTTTCACTAATTCTTTCAGTATTGCTTTTTCTTTATCGCTTAATGAATCCTTTTTGCTTTTTGGATAAACCAAAAGAAACAAAACAAATTTTTCCGCACAGTGATAATAGTAAATCACACGCACACCGCCTGATTTTCCTGTGTTTTCTCTTTGCCAGCGAATTTTGCGACAACCGCCCGTCCCAACAACAATATCGCCTGCTTCTGGGTTGTTAGACAAATATTCTTCAAATTCTTGAAAAATATCATCAGGCATATAATCTTCACGATACTTGGCAAATATAGGGGTTTCAATAAACATCACTTTCATCATATTTCCGATTATACAACTATGACACTGTCATAGTAAATAATCTTTCAGGCAGGCTAAAAAAAATCTCATTCAAATGAATGAGATTTTTTATCGCACTTATTTTCAGGCAGCCTGAACGCTTATGCCAAAGCCTGCTGCAATTCGCCAGCCTGATACATTTCCCACATAATATCCGCACCGCCGATAAATTCGCCGTTGATATAAAGTTGCGGAAAAGTTGGCCAGTCGGCGTATTCTTTGGCACCTTGACGGATTTCAGGCTCTTGCAAGATATTCACCACAAAATAATCTTCGCAACCTGCGGCTTTCAAGAGTTCCACAGCCCTGCCTGAAAAGCCACATTGCGGAAATTGCTTGGTGCCTTTCATCATCAAAACCACTTTGTGGCTTTTGACAATTTCATCAATTTTTTGTTGAATATCCATTAGTTACTGCCCCAAATGGTTTGCATAATTTCAGGGTACGCTTCGTCAATAATGCGTGCCATTTGCATACAATGCGAGAAAGTTTCTTCGCCGATGGTTTTTTCTTCTAACAACAAATCGTCTGCCGCTACGATGGTTCTTGTGCCGTCAATCAGCGTAAATTTCACCCAGCGAAATTGTGCGTTTAAGCGATTTAACAAGGCGTAAATTTTGTCTTCCGTGCCTTCTTGAATTTTGGCAATGCCAAACGAACGAATGGCACAACTGTTGGCGGCAGGGTCGAAAATCATCATTAAATCTAAATCGGTGCGATTTTTTAATTCAAAAGCCGCACGCAAGGCTTCGCCATCGTCCCCCGTTACGGTATAAGAAAAGTTAATACTATCAAAATATTTTTGTGCAATTTCTGCTGCTTTATTCGCCATTTTTATACTCCTTACACTTCGTTGTTGTGAATGCCACAGGCTTCGTCAATAATGCCCAAGAAATTCATACATGAAGCAAACACTTTTTCGCCGCACATATCGATGCTTGGCAGAAGAATATCCATTGTGGCAGTGATATTGTCTGCCTGCTCTTCGGCATAGAATTTCACCCAACGATAACGCACATTCACATCGTTGCAGAATTTATATTCTTCATTTCTGCGAGCGGCTTTGAATTGAATAATGTCATAAGCAAACAGTTTGCACGCTTGCTCATCTTTGGGAAACACCATAATAATGCTAACGGCTTCCGAGTTTTTCATCTCAAAACCTGCACGGATTAAGGTTTCTTCATTTTCCCCCGTGCGGGTTTCGTAGTTGAGTTTTTTGTCGTCAAAATAGGCTTTGACTTGCCGTGCTAATTGACTCATCGTTTGTTCTCCTGTCGGAAAATTTGAAACCGCTTAATATAACATCAAATGACCAGTTTTCGCTATTTTTCTCTGCTTTTGTTTGTCATCAAGATTAAAGAAAACAACATTCAGGCTGCCTGAAAACACCTGCTTTGATGATTGGCAACAAAACTATGCCACATTATCTTGTTTTTTTGTATAGTCAATAAACTTCAAAATAAAAAAACCGTGTCATTGCGAGATTTTGCGATAGAAAAATCGTGGCAATCCAGTTTTGCCGTCAGGCAAAACAAACGCCGTAAGGCGTTTTAACGACATTGCATTAAGATTTTTCGTTACCTAAATGGTAAAAGAAACAATGCACTACAACGCCTACGGCGTTGCTTAAAAACCTACGGTTTTTAACTGGATTGCCACGACAGGACTTCGTCCTGTATCGCTTTTGACACAGTTTTTAACATTTTGAAGTTGTTTGACTATAAATCAAGGCTTACTGCATAAACGCCGCATTTTCAAAACGAGCATATTGTCCGATAAAGGTAAGATACACTTTTCCTGTGGGACCATTGCGATGTTTGCCGATAATGGCTTCGGCTAAATCTTTGTGTTCTGTGGCAGGGTTATAATAAGCATCGCGGTACATAAAGATAATTAAGTCGGCGTCTTGTTCAATCGCTCCTGATTCACGCAAATCTGACATCATCGGGCGTTTGTCGGTGCGTTGCTCAACCGCACGAGAAAGTTGCGATAAGGCAATCACAGGCACGCTTAATTCTTTGGCTAACGCTTTTAAGGAGCGGGAAATTTCGCCCAATTCTGCCGTGCGATTATCGCTTCTGCCTGAACCTGACATCAGTTGCAGGTAATCAATCACAATCAAACCCAACTGCCCATTATGCTGACGAGCCAAACGGCGGCAACGGGTGCGAATTTCCAAAGCCGTCAATGCGGGCGTTTCGTCAATAAAAATCGGTGCGTCTGACAGTTGCGTTGTGGCATAGCCTAATTTGTCCCAATGCTCGTCCTGCAAGCGTCCTGTTCGCAGAATGTTTTGATCGATTTTGCCGACTGAACCTAACATACGCATAGCCAACTGTTCTGCCGACATTTCCATAGAAAACACTGCCACAGGAGCATGGCTTTGAATGGCAGCGTTTTCAGCAATATTCATGGCAAAAGCGGTTTTACCCATAGACGGTCGCCCCGCAACAATAATTAAATCGCCTGCTTGCAAACCTGCGGTTTTTTTGTCTAAATCCACAAAACCTGTGGCTAACCCTGTGATTTCATTGTTATCTTTGCGATTGTATAAAACTTGAATGCGGTCGGTAATCGTGGTGAGCAAGGGCGGCATATCGACAAAACCTTGCCTTGCTCGCTGTGAATTTTCGGCAATGCGAAAAATGGCTTGTTCGGCTTCGTCCAAAATATTTTGTGCGTCTTTGCCTTGCGGCTGATACGCGGTATTGGCAATTTCCGTGCCTGCTTCGGCTAATTGCCGCAACAATGAGCGTTCGCGAACGATCTCGGCATAACGGCGAATGTTGGCAGCAGACGGCGTATTTTGGTTAATCGACACCAGATAAGGCAAACCGCCGATTTCGTCCAATTTTTCGTTAGAACGCAAATCGTCCTGCACTGTTAAAACATCGGCAGGGCGAGCGGATTCAATCAGTTTGGCAATGCTTTGATAAATAATGCGGTGCTCACGGCGATAAAAATCGTTTGCCGACAGCAAATCGGCAATTTTTTCCCACGAATTGTTGTCAATTAACAAACCGCCCAAAACCGACTGCTCGGCTTCAATAGAATGCGGCGGCAAAATCGCAGACGATAAAGCATTATCGTCAAAAGTTTGTTGTTCGTCCATTATGCTTTGTTTTCAATAAGTTAAATAATTTTCAGTCTGCCTGAAAAAAGAGCGTTATAACATGCTTCTTTTATGTGAAGATATAAAATGACTTTCAGGCTGCCTGAAACAAAATTTGAAAGTTTTTTTACCGTGTTCAGGCTGCCTGAAAGTAATTGTGTGTTATTTATGAAAAATTGACAGGATATTTTCAGGCTGCCTGAAATGGTTTAATCAACCCACAATTTGCACTTTGGGAACGGCAATCGCAGGACGCACGATTTTTTCTGCGGGGGCTAACACTGTGGCTTTGCCAACCACGACTTTTTCGCCGTTTTGGTTCATCACCAAAGTTTCCAAAATAACGCGTTTTTTGGCTTCGTCTTTTTCCAAAACGGTGATTTGTGCGGTAACGGTGTCGCCAATTTTCACGGGGCGGCGAAATTGCAAATCTTGCCCTAAATAAATCGTGCCCACACCTGGTAACTTGGTGCCAATCGCAGCAGAAATTAAACCTGCCGACCACATACCATGCACAATCACTTCGCCAAATAAGGTGTTTTTGGCGTATTCGTCATCTAAATGGGCAGGGTTGGTATCCAAAGATGCCGCCGCAAATACGGCAATGTCTTCACGCGTTAAAGTGCGTGCTATTTGGGCAGTTTGCCCTACGGTCAATTCGTCAAAGGTGAAGTTTTCAATGGTGTCAGTCATTTTGAGTCTCCGTTTGGGTTGTTTAACATTCAATTTTATAGTCGATAAAGTTCAAAACAATAACAGGCGGCGAGCCGCAGACAGTATAAATAATACAGCAAGGCAAGCCAACGCATTAGTGTTTTGAAGTTTATTGACTATACGCCAAGCGTAAAAAATGTTCGCGATAATATTTCATCTCGTTAATGCTTTCGATAATATCGTCTAACGCCTGATGAGCCCCTTTTTTCTCAACATTTTTGAATACAGGCGGATTCCAGCGGCGAGCGAGTTCTTTTAGCGTGGAAACATCTAAATTGCGATAATGAAAATAACTTTCCAATCGTGGCATATATTTTGCCAAAAAACGGCGGTCTTGATGAACGCTGTTGCCACACAGTGGCGTTGCTTTTTCAGGCAGCCATTGTTTGAGTTTATTTAATAAAATGTCTTCTGCCATTTCTTCGCTAATGGTAGATTGTTTCACGCGTTCGGTTAAGCCTGTCTTGGCATGCGTGGTGGTATTCCATTCGTCCATTGTGCTTAATAATGCGTCAGACTGGAAAATGGCAATCGATTCGGTCTGATCAATAATATTCAAATTAATGTCGGTAATCACCAAAGCGGCTTCGATAATGCGATTGGTGTCGGGGTTTAAGCCCGTCATTTCTAAATCAATCCACGCTAAATAGTTTTTGTCTTGCATTGTTTGTGTGCTTTCTAATGAAAATTCAGGCAGCCTGAATATTCTTATTTTCAGGCTGCCTGAAAGAAAAGGAAAAATAAATTAACGGCAATGACCAGCATCTTCATAAAATTCTTTGTAAATCATGGTGCCGTTTTCTTCACAATAAACACGATGCGTGAGTTTTTCGGTGAGTTTATTATAGTCGGCAGCCACAAGCATGGTGTTTTTGCCGTGAATGCCGTCACCAATCAGTTTAAATACATAACGGCGAAACTGTTTGCATTCTTCTTCGTTCGCACATTTGGTCATTGGGGTGTCTTTGCTTTTGGACATAGACAAATCAATCACATGCTCTACCGTGCGTCCCACGATAGGATCATTAGACAATTCCCAAGTGGCTTTATCGCGAACATGCATCCAACTTGAACCAAAATAAGTCGCAACCCAAAAGGCAATCACGCCCAAAATAATGCGTACAGGCCATTTGATGCGTTGTTCAAAACTGCTGTAACTTTGGTCGATGAGTCGTTCATCAATCGCCATATCTCTTATAACCTTATGATAATATTAAACTTTTTGTCTTCGATGCGTGCCTGATACCATATCAAACAAAAACAGACGACAATCCAACTTGCCATTATACAGGGGAATTTTGCGTTTTGGCAAAAGTCGCATTATTTTAGGCAATTCGCGGTCGGCGGTGAAAAATCCTGCCGTCCAGCCTGAAAATTGCTGTTTTAGTGCGGCAGACCAAGCAAAATAATTTTTTTGAATGTGTTGCAACTCGCCCAATCGTTCGCCGTATGGCGGATTGCACAATAATAAACCACAATCATCATCGCACGGTTTATCGTTCGGAAAATGGGCTGCCTGAAAATGTATTTCCTTTGCAACACCTGCCTTTTGAGCATTTTGCTGGGCTATTTGAATGATTTTTTTATCTTCATCAAATGCCATAATTTTATGCGGTGCGTTAATAATTGCCTGTTCGGCTTGTGTGCGTATTTTTTGCCACACATCTCTTTTAAAATTGTTCCATTTTTCAAACGCAAAATGGCGATTCAAACCTGCGGCTTGATTTTTGGCAATCAGGGCGGCTTCAATCGCAATCGTGCCACTGCCTGCCATCGGGTCGAAAAATGCTTGTTCGCCATTAAAACCTGCCAACAGCAATAAACCTGCAGCCAAATTTTCTCGCAATGGTGCCACGCCCTGCCCTTGTCGATAACCGCGTTTGAACAAAGGCTCGCCCGAAGTATCTAAATAAATGGCAATGCTTTTTTTATCCAAAAAAACGGCAATTTTTATATCAGGATTGTCTTTATCAACAGACGGTCGTTCATTATATTCTTCACGAAAACAATCACATACCGCGTCTTTCACACGCAAGGCGGCAAAATTCAAACTTTTTAGGTGCGAGCCTGTGCTTTCAATGCTGATTTTGAATGAACACTTAACGCTAAACCACAGAAACCACGCCACATTTCGTGCCGCACGATAAATATCGTCTTCATCACGATAGTGTTGATTTGCCACTTGCAACAGAACGCGTGAAGCCGTGCGAGTGTGCAAATTTAAGCGATAAATATCTTCTAATGTGGCATTTTCTACTCGCACAAAACCATTGCCACACGCCGCATTTTTACCGATAATAGACGCAATTTCCGCCGTCAAGACACGCTCCAAACCACGCGGACAAGTCAGAACCAAAGAATAATTTGACATATTCAACGCAACGAAAAAAAATGAACACTCTTTTTACCACACAACTGATTGACTGGCAAAAAAAATTTGGTCGCCACAATCTGCCTTGGCAAGTGAATGACCCATACAAAATTTGGCTATCCGAAATTATGTTGCAACAAACACAAGTGGCAACCGTGTGTGATTATTTTATGCGATTTATTCAACGATTTCCGACTGTTAGCGAATTAGCCGAAGCCCACGAAGACGAAGTTTTGGCATTGTGGGCAGGTTTGGGTTATTACAGTCGTGCCAGAAATTTACACGCCGCCGCACGGCAAATTATGCACGATTTTGGCGGCAAATTTCCACAAAATCGCATTGAATTACAAACACTTAAAGGCGTAGGCAGAAGTACGGCAGCGGCGATTGCGGTTTTTGCACATCGGCAGCCTGAAACCATTTTAGACGGCAATGTCAAACGCGTTTTGTGTCGTGTTTTTGCATTAGACGGCGATTTACAAAATCAAGCGTTTGAAAAAGAATTGTGGCACATAGCAGAACAATTACTCCCGCCCAATAAAAACGATTTACCTGCATATATTCAAGGAATTATGGATTTGGGTGCCACAGTTTGCACACGCAATAAACCCAAATGCGAACAATGCCCGCAAAACAATATCTGCCAAGCATTAACCCAAAATCGCATAGACGCATTGCCCCGCAAAAAAGCCGCACTTACCGTTAAAAATGTGCCAATGTTTTGGGCGATTGTAGAAAATAACGAAGGCATTTTATTAGAAAAACGCCCAGCCACAGGCATTTGGGCAAGTCTTTTTTGCGTGCCGTGTTTTGATGATGAAAATAAATTGAATCAATTTATTAAAGACAATCATTTGATTTTAATAAAAAAAGACAATCCATTTATTCATCGTTTAACACACAGAAAATTAGAAATTAAACCCTATTTTTTCAGGCTGCCTGAAAATAATTCAGCAATAAACAATATGCGTTTTTATTCATTAGATGAAATCAAACAATTAGCCTTGCCTACACCTTTGTTAAAACTATTTCAGGCTGCCTGAAAACCTAAATACCACTTATTTTTTCCCTGTCAAAGCCCCAAAAATGCCGCGTGTAATGGCTGTGGTGATTTTACCCAACACTTTGTTGCGGGTTGAGCGGGCTATTTGGTTAGCCACATCATGCACAATGCCGCCGCCCGATTGTCGGCGTTGTCCTGTAATACCCGACAAAACGCCGTCCATAATCGATGGCGATTTTTTTGCGTTTTTGTCAGACTGGCTGATTTGCTCTTGCAAGGCTTCATATGCCGAATAATTGTCTATGCCTTGATGATAGGCATTGTACAAAATATCGCTGCGAATGGCGTTTTGTTGTGAGGTGTCATCAATCGGCGACAGTTTGGATTGTGGCGGCAGAATAAACGCCCGTTCCACAGGTGTGGGCGTGCCTTTTTCATCTAAAAACGACACCAACGCCTCGCCTACGGCTAATTCACTGATGACTTCGGTAACCTTAAATTTAGGATTAGTGCGGAAAGTTTCTGCTGCCGCTTTGACTGCTTTTTGATCGCGTGGCGTAAAGGCTCGCAGGGCGTGTTGTATGCGTCCTGCCAACTGCCCTAATACCGTATCAGGCAGGTCAATCGGGTTTTGCGTACAAAACCACACGCCCACACCTTTGGAACGAATCAACCGAACCACTTGTTCTATTTGATCTAATAAAGCATTCGGCATATCGTCAAACAGCAAATGGGCTTCATCAAAAAACAGCACAAATTTCGGTTTATCCAAATCGCCACATTCAGGCAGCGTGTTGAATAATTCAGCCAACAGCCACAACAAAACCGCTGCAAAAATAGACGGCGAACGCATTAAACGCTCGGCATTCAAAATGTTAATCACGCCTTGTTTGCCGTCCGTTTGCATTAAATCATCTAACGACACAGGCGGTTCGCCAAAAATAGAATCCGCCCCCTCGTTTTCTAATTTCAGCAAGGCTCGCTGAATGGCTCCCACGCTGGCGGCGGAGACATTGCCGTATTTGGTGCGATATTCGGCGGCGTTGTCATTCACATGTTGCAACATCGAACGCAAGTCTTTGAAATCTAACAATAACCAGCCGTTATCGTCTGCCACTTTGAAGACTATGTTCATCAAGCCTTCTTGCGTGGCATTCAGTTGCAACAATCGCGACAAAAGCGTTGCCCCCATTTGCGACACGGTCATACGCAAAGGAATACCTTTTTCGCCAAAAGCGTCCCAAAACCGCACGGGATAAGCGTGTAGATAATCATCAGGTAGATTAAATAATGCCATGCGTTCGGCAATTTTGCCCGATTTTTCGCCTGATTGTGATAAGCCCGACAAATCGCCTTTAACATCCACCAAAAACGCAGGAATGCCCGCATCACTGCAATATTCAGCCACTTTGCGAAGCGACACAGTTTTCCCCGTGCCAGTCGCCCCCGCAATTAAACCGTGGCGGTTAATCATATTCGACAACAAATACTGCGACACACCATCTTCCGTGCGTGCAATTTCAAACGCTTGACTGCTCATCGGATTGCTTTCTATTGAAAATGTGATTAAATAGGTGAAATATTACTGCAAAATAACCTTTTCAGGCAGCCTGAAAATAAGGTTTATTTTAGTCGTCAGACTAAAATCATTGATTTACAAAGTAAATCAATGGATTACGAAGCAAACAAACCGCAATTTAGGCGAAGCCAAAATAAGGTTTATTTCACCGTCAGGTGAAATCTTTATTGACGCAGGTCAATAAAAGCGTTTGCGAAGCAAACAAACCGCAATTTAGGCGAAGTTAAAATAAGGTTTATTTTAGTCGTTAGACTAAAATCATTGATTTACAAAGTAAATCAATGGATTGAGAAGCAAACAAACCGCACAACAACGAAGTTAAAAATTGATTTTGTACAAAAAAATGGCTTTCAGGCAGCCTGAAATCTCTCAAAACAACCGTAACTGTCGCTTTTCGCGTCATTTTTGTTGATATTTTTATGCAAATATATACAAATATCTATCGCATTGTTATCATTGCTTTTTACTTTCAGGCAGCCTGAAAATTATAGGAATAATCATAATGAATGTTTTGGTCATCGGCAGTATTAACACCGATTTTGTAGTGGAAAGCAATATTTTGCCTGAATTAGGCGAAACCGTGTTTGGTCAGGATTTTGCCATGTTATCGGGCGGCAAAGGGGCGAATCAAGCCGTTGCTGCTTCCCGACTTGGGGCGAGCGTAGCGATGATTGCCGCAGTCGGCGATGACGAAATGGGCAGACGCGAAACCAAACTGTTAAAACAAGAAAATATCGACACCACAGGCATTCACATTAAAATCGGCGTGCCAACGGGCGTGGCTGTGGTGAATGTGTCGCAAGGCGATAACTGCATTATCGTGGTAAGCGGGGCAAATGCCGCACTCACGGTTGATGATATTCGCAATCAGCAAGACAAAATTTTGGCTGCCGATGTGATTTTGTGTTCTTTGGAAATTCCTTTGGAATGCGTGGTTTATGCGTGCCGTCAGGCGTATAAATATGGCAAACATTTTATCCTAAACCCCGCACCTGCACAGGATTTGCCCGATGAGTTATTAGCCACGCCTACAATACTGACACCTAATTTAATTGAATACGCACAAATTTTCGGGCTGCCTGAAAACAGTCAAGCCGCCGATGTGGTGCATCATTTCAAACAATATTCGCAAGAAAATATGGCGATAACCTGCGGACGACACGGCGTTTTATATCATCAACACGGCTACGCACAACGGCAGTCGGGCTTTAAGGTAAATACCGTAGATTCCACAGGTGCAGGCGACACTTTCAACGGTGCATTAGCCGCCTTTTTCGATATGCCCAGACGCGAAGCCGTCCGCCACGCCACAGCCGCAGCCGCTTTGTCAGTAACCCGCAAAGGGGCAAGAAACGGTATGCCGTTTATCGAAGAGTTAAAACGGTTTATTCAGGAATATCAATAAGTTTCAGGCAGCCTGAAAACAATTTGGTAGGTTAAAAACCTGCCTACAATTTTATTTTTTCCGCATTTCTTTTTGCAATGCCTGCTTCGCTTGTTTTTCCTTTTCAATTTGCACGGCGGCGGCAAACCATTCTGCCCATTTATCGGGCGTTTCTAATGTGATTTTGCCTAATGCACCACCACGAAAATCCTGCAAAACAATTTCTGCCGCTTTTTGATAATTCACGCGATTACCCGATAAAACCGCACCACGCCGCTTGGCAATGTGCGTCAGCCATTCATCGTCATGCGTGTTTTGGTCTAATTCATTTGCCGAATAACGGTTTTGCAATTCTTTTAAGTAATTGTTTTTTAAGTAAGAAATTAAATACAAGGCGACATCTTCTTCGTCCATAGCATTGCGACCCACAGAGCCTGCAATCGCCAAATTGTAGCCTGCTTCTGGCACGATGATTTTTTGCCACAGCATACCAGGCGTGTCATACAGCCAAAAATCGTCAGCCAAAATCAAGCGTTGTTCGGCTTTAGTAACGCCTGCTTCGTTGCCTGTTTTGGCTGATTTTTTGCCAATCATCGTGTTAATCAGCGTGGATTTGCCCACATTCGGCACGCCGCAAATCATAGCACGCAGTGGTTTTTCTAACCCTTTGCGGTGCGGTGCTAATTTTTTGCACGAGTTAATCACTTTCAGGCTGCCTGAATGGTCTAATGCAACAATCGCGATTGCGTCTGTAATATTTTGTTTTTTAAAGTGTTCTATCCACAGTTGCGTGCGTTGTTCATCTGCTAAATCGGCTTTATTAAGAATTTTCAAACAGGGCATATTTTTAACGGTTTTCGCCAACAAAGGGCTAATTGATGACGCAGGCAGCCGTGCGTCCAAGACTTCAATCACCACATCAATGTTTTTGATGCGTTCGGCAATGGCTTTTTTTGCCTTATTCATATGACCTGGAAACCATTGTATGCTCATTATTTTGTCCTTTCAGGCTGCCTGAAAAGTTTATAACGCAATCGTTTGAATGCCCAATTCTTTTAATATTTTTATCGCTTTTTTATCGCAAGAAACAAAAGAAATGGGCTCACCAAATGCCATTTCCATACCAGAAAAAGCATTGATACCGTCAGAAAAATCACCATTTTTTTCTAACATTTTTATACCGAAATCAACTGCAGATTGTTGAATAACAATTTTAGGATTATTAGCCAATTTTTGTATTCTATCAGCAATAAAATCATTTTTGAATTTATACGAATAAGACAAAACCCAAACCAACTCACATAAAACATTTATTGGTATTATAATTTTTCTTGATTTTATAAAAATATCAACAACTTTTTTGAATTGATTTTCATCATCTTGTGTAAAAAATCTAACCAACAAATTAGTATCAGCAATAATATTCATTGTTCATCTCGTGCATAATAAGAACGGCGGATTGCTTCATCTAATTCATCATCAGATAACTTAATATTTGTTTTCATTGAACCTGCCAAAGCCAACAAATCATCATTTGCCGTATTATTTTCCTGACAAAACCGCTCTTGTTCAACCATTTGGCGTAAATGCAAAAAAAATTCATTTTGTTTGGCACGCGACAACTGACTATATAAAGCCGTTAATTCTTGCGGTGAATGAGTTGTTATCGTAGGCATATCAATGCACTCCATTAAAATGCAAACTAAATCAAACAAAATTATAACAGTTTTCAAAATTCAGGCTGCCTGAAAAACTATCTTTCTCTTTCGGGCAACTGTCTGTGTTTTAACAATACAGGCAAGGCTGCCTGAAAGTGTTCGCTCAGTGCATTTGCCACAAATACCGAACGGTGTTTGCCGCCTGTGCAGCCTATGGCGATTTTCAGATGATTGCGACTGCTTTTTAATTTTTCTATGCGGTTTTTCAGGTAGCCTGCAATATCGTTAATTAAAGTTTCTGCGTCTTTATTTTGGGCAAAAAAGTCTTGAATAGGTGCGTCTAACCCTGTGTATTCACGCAAGTTTTTGTCGTAATAAGGGTTGGGCAACTCGCGAACATCAAACACAAAATCTGCGTCAGACGGTATGCCATACTTAAAACCAAACGATTCAATGGTCAGCACAAAAGGGCTGTCTGCCACGCCTAACCATGAACGCACACGCATCACCAACTGTTGCGGTGTTAAGTATGTGGTGTCCATAACATAGGCATTTTGTCGCAAAATTTCTAAAATTTCTCTTTCTTTTTCAATGGCTTTTTCTAATGAGATTTGTTCTTTCAGCAATGGGTGTGTGCGGCGCGTTTCGGAAAATCGGCGGATTAAGGTTTCATCTCTTGCGTCTAAAAATAAAATCGACACTTCAATACTAACGGCTTTTGCCATATCGGATAAGCGTTCAAAGCGTTCGTTAGAAACGCGAGAACGACAATCTATGCTAACGGCGATTTTGGCTTTGGCATTATTCACATAATGCCATTTCGCTAATTCAGGCAGCAATGCAGGCGGCAAGTTATCGACACAAAAAAAGCCGCAATCTTCTAATGTTTTCAAGGCAATAGACTTGCCTGAACCCGATAAACCGCTAATCAGCGTCAATTTCATTTTTGATATTATCCTTTTTCATCACCGCTGTATGGCGGTCTAAAAATTCTTGCGTACTGTCGATACCGCGTTGTTGTAAAATGAAATTTTGCACAGCCGCTTCCACCAACACCGCCAAGTTACGCCCCACCGCCACAGGAATGGTGATTTTGCGAATTTTCACCTTTAAAATTTCATCGTATTCAATCAGCGTATTCAGTCTATCCACCGTTTTCATATAATGGTCATCGGCTGGAATTAAGTTGATGATTAACTGCAAACTTTTAGTCAGCCGCACCGCTGTTTCGCCGAACATTTTGCGAATATTCAAAATGCCCACGCCCCGCACTTCGAGAAAATCTCGCAACACCTGCGGACAACGCCCTTCTAATTTTTCGGGTGCGGTGCGGTGCAACTCCACCGCGTCATCGGCGACCAAACGATGACCCCGCGTTAAAAGTTCCAACGCCAACTCGCTTTTACCCAAGCCCGACTGCCCTAAAATCAGTACGCCCACTTCAAACACATCAAGAAACACACCGTGTTTGGTAACCGACACCGCTAATGCGTGTTGCAAATAAATCCGCAGAATATCCATTAAATACGGACTTTCCACAGGCGAAGTAATCAGGGGAACATTGTGTTTGTCGCAATAATCCAGAAGCAACTGCGGCACAGGCATATCATTTGCCACCACAATCACAGCCACTTCGGTGTCGAACAAATCTTCCAACGACAATTTCATCATACTGCCGTTTTCAAGGCGAGATAAAAAATCGTACTCTTCCGCACCGATGACCTGCACACGGTTTGGGTGAATAAAATTCAAATGCCCAACAAGAGCCAACACAGGGCGTTCGCTGCTCTCTTGAATACGATTATCCGCACCGCCTGTGCCACCTGCCCAAGACAGTTGCAGTTTGTGCTGATTATCCTGATACAGGCGGCGAACAGAAATACTGGGCATAATAGATAACTTATTGTTTTGTAAGAATATTCAAAACCGTCTCTTTGTCGCTTGCCATCAGCAAACCTTCGCGAGCGGTTTTGGACGAAAAAATATCCGCCAAAGCAGACAGCACTTCCAAGTGCTTGCCTGTAGCGTTTTCAGGCACCAGCAAGGCGAACACTAATTGCACAGGCTTATCGTCAGGCGAATCAAAATCCACAGGTTCTTTCAGCCGCAAAAACACCGCAACCGTTTCCGACACCATACCGCCCAAACGCCCATGCGGAATAGCCACGCCATGCCCCAAGCCCGTACTGCCCAACTTTTCGCGTGCAAACAAGCAATCAAACACTTCTTCTTTGTCCAAAGCATAACGCTGACAGGCTAACTGGGCAATTTCTTCCAACAGTCTTTTTTTACTGGCAACTTCAACATCCAACACAATGTTATCCGCCGACAGAATTTCTTGAATTAAACTCATCTTACTGCCTACTGTGGCAAACCTACAAACTCGCTATTTTACTCTTGAAAACCACAATCGCCAAATCGCAGGGAAAAAGATAGAAAAAACAAAGATTAAGGCAACCTGAAAAGCGATTATTCAATAAAAAACGGAAGTGTTTGATAACTTCCGTTTTATTTCAGGCTGCCTGAAAGGCTTTATTTATCTGTGCGTTTAGCACCGAATGCACCTTCAAACACTTTGTTCTTATTCACAAAAGAACCTGCAACTTCTTTTGCATTCGGACCATAGAAAGCGGCGTCTAATACCGTGCCGTCAGCATTTGTACCAGATATTTTATTGCCTGTAATTTTGCCTGATAAATTCAACACATCAGGGATTTTGACTTTATTATCTGTATCAATATCGACAATATTTTTAATATTGCCTGTAAATTGTTTGGTGCTGAAATTTGCTGTAAAGGTGGCGTTTTTGCTGACACCTGTTGCACCGTCCTTACTTGCTTTTCCATTCCATACAACGGCTTCGCCTGTGTAATTCACTACGCCAGTAGTCGGCACGCCAGCAGGGTCGGTTAAATAACCTTGATGAAACATACCGTAAAATTCGCTATATTTGGCATTTGGGTCTTGCTTGCGGTCGGTATCACCATATACCAAGCCATAACGAGCATAAGATAAATTTGTTCCCCATACATTAAAAACTTCATTACCATTGCCCATATCAATATCATTTATCACAAAACTATTTTGTGTTTCAAAATCATTGTCCCCTTGTTTGGGTATTTTGATGACATAAGTGGTTTTACCGCTGGTAATTTTAAAACTGTTCAAGTCTTTTTTACTGCTGTCCGCCGAACCTAAATCACTGATTTGATAGTCAAAAATTTCCCAACTTCCTTTATCATCATCAGAATGTTCCACAATCACTTTGCCGCTCACGGTATCGGCATACTTATTAGAAATGGGCTGAATGACAGGCGTGCCACCTGTTGTGGATTGTGTTGTGGTTACACCACTATCAGAACCACCGCCACAAGCACTTAAAGCCAACAAAGAAATGGCGGTCAAGGTGAAAAATTTTGCGTTCATCGTGTGTTCTCCAAAAACAGTTAAAGATTGATTATTATCAATAAAATCAGTGTGTATTGTCGAGAAAAATACAAAATTATTTTTTGTGATTAAAATAAAATTTATCACAACTTATTGATATATATAGATATATATATTGTGCAAAAAAAACAACACTTTCAGGCTGCCTGAAAAAGATTTAATCTGCCCAATGTCCCATTTTTTCAAATTTGGTTTGCATATAGCGTTGATTGCTGTCACATAAGCCTGTGTGCAGGGGTAGGCGTTCGGTGATTTCAATGCCTAAACTTTGTAACTCTTTTATTTTTTGTGGGTTATTTGTCATTAAACGCACTTTTTGAATATGAAAATAACGCAAAATTTGGGCGGCAATGCTGTATTGTCGTGCGTCAATCGGTAAGCCCAACGCCACATTTGCTTCAACCGTATCCATGCCCTTATCTTGATTGTGATAGGCACGAATTTTATTTGCCAAGCCTATTCCCCGCCCTTCTTGGCGTAAGTAAATAATCAGCCCCCTACCCGCTTGTTGCACCATTTGCATGGCGGTTTCTAACTGCGAACCGCAATCGCAACGCAAAGAATGAAAAGCGTCCCCTGTTAAACATTCGGAATGAAGCCGCAACAAAACAGGTTCGCCGTCTGCTACATTGCCTACGCTTAACGCGGCGTGTTCCAAGTTATTGCTATCGACAAAACCTGTCATTTGAAATTCGCCATAAACAGTCGGCAAGCGACACGCTGGCGTGGTGATGAGTGTGTTCATATTCAAAATCCTTTTTCAGGCAGCCTGAAAGTGTTGTAATAAGTGTTCTATGCTATCACGCAAAACAATCGCCAAACCCAACGCCCATGCGAATTGTTGATTATCGATTGTTTGTGAAACAGCGTTTTCGCCATATACCACACCCAAAACGCTACCTGTTTCGGTGCAAATCGGCAATGCCCAACATTGCATATTATTTGGATAAAATTCAGCCGACAACTCGCCATTTTGCACCCATTCATCGGTGCATTTCACTTGATTAAACCACGCCGATAAGGCAACTCGTGCGGCTAAATGCTGATGAGCGGTTTGATTATTTACGGGCATTGTTGAAATTTGTGGCTTGCCACTGTGCGACACTCGGATAATCTCTTGATTATTCAATAAAAAAATGGATAAAGAAGACGATAATAAATGCGTTTTTACCGTATCACAAACCGCAAATAAACAACACAGTGTATCTTCCATATTTTCAGGCAGCCTGAACGACAAATCCACTTCATCCTGTTTCCAAATATTTGATTTATCTATACTTTCTATATTAGCCTGTATTAAAAGAAAGCCTAAAACCTGTGCCGTATCTTTGACCATATTGTCATCAATATCAATGCCTTGTTCTAATAAATATGAGCGAATGCGTTGTTTCATAGGATAAATGGAATAAATCAAAGCATGTAAATGGTGTGCTTATGCGTTTTTTCAAGTGTTTCAGGCAGCCTGAAACTATCCCTTTATACCGTCCGCTCTTGGTTTGGTAAGCCAAGGGGCGTAGCGGAAGATGAAAATGGCTAACGACATAGCAAATAGCACAGCAGATATGGTGATTAGGGGCTGATAGGCATTATCCATAAATGTGGCACTAATGCGAACAAATGTGGCACAAATCATCAGCAAAAATGCAGCAGGCATTCCTTTTGGGGCTGGATAAATGGCTCGTCCTGTGTGTCCTGCGGCGGTGCGTGTCATCATACCGACAGTTAAGCAACCTATGCCACCTACGGCAATAAAATGTGTGCCTACACTTACCGCAAGTGGCAAGGATAAAAAGTAAAAACCCAAACAAATCAAGCCGATAGCGGTTAATGTGTAACCTGCAAATAAAATCCACAACATTGGTTCGCGAAAAATGGCTTTGTGTAACCAACGCACAATTTGAATAATGGATAATATTCCAGCCAAAATACATAATATGCCTGATAAAACAGGAGTTGCCTGAAAAATAATTAATAGGGCGGCAAATAAAGGCAATAATAAGGCAAATAAAATAAGTTTTGGGTGATTTTTGGCTTGTGGTATATTTAATTTGCGTGCGGTAAAAAATGGAATAACACGACTGCCGATAAAACCAATAAATCCTGATACCAGTATTAAACCAGACAGCAATCCGTTTAATAATAAATCATATTTTTGCAAAAATACAAATAGATGAAATATTAAATGTAATAATCCAAAAATAAATAATGCAAAAGCGGCAATATAATTGTGTTTATTTTTTTTGTAAATTAACATTTGTAACATAGAAAAAGCGGCAATCCAAAAAAATAAAACACCACAAATTCCTGATATTACAGTAGTTTGTGCATAAAATACGGTAACACGGGAGATAAGCCATAATACGGTTAATAATATTAAAAATTTGCCGTTTTTTGCAGGTAATCCAGTCCAGTTTGGTACTGCAGTATGTAAAAAGCCAACAATAATTGCCCCTGCATAACCCCATATCATTTCATTGGCATGCCAAAAATAATTCGGTAAGGCATGCGTTCCATTAAAACCAAAACCCCATAATAATATGGATAATATTCCATAAACGGACGCTAATAAATACATAGGACGAAACGCCATTGCCCAAAATGCTGATTTAATCATTTTATAATCCTTATGTAGTCGTTAAACTTCAAAATAATAACAGGCGGCAAGCCGCAGATAGTATAAATAATACGGCACGGCTCGGCATACGCATTAGTGTTTTAGAAGTTTAACGACTATAATAATGCAATAAATAATAAAACACTCAATACAATTTCTAAAATACCAATCGTTTTAATTGAAATATTTTTACCTTTACGAATAAAACTTGGAACTAAAATCGCTCTGAACAATAATAAAATCCACAGTATAATCAGAAAATAATGTGTATGATGATAAATAAAAACAATCATTAAAGATATTATATGAAAACTAATTGAAAAACAAAAATATTTAAGCGATTTTCTTTCTCTAATATTTGTTTTTACATAAAAAACTGTACCTGCAAAATACATAAATACAATAATTGTTAGCCAAATAATATATATAGGTAAATCAGTATTTTTAACTTGATACGCAATCGGCAACATTAAAGACGCAAATAAAACCGTAGCCATACCTGATAATAAAGAGCGTTCTTTGCCTATTTTGGCTTGATATAATGTAAAAATTGATAATAAAAACAAAGGAATAAACCAAGCAATCAGTAGCGGACGCATAAGCAACAAAATACTACCTGTCAAAGTGGTTAAAATGCCATAGGTTATTATGGCTGGGCGATAGCGAGTTGCATAGTTATGCCGCAAAAAACCGACAAGAGCGAAAAATAAAAAATACGCCGCAAACCACGAAACTAACAGCAAAATATGTGCTGGCACAAAACCGCTGTGACACAAGCCTAACAACGGCGGCAGGCTTATCATCGCCCAACCGCCGTGATAATTTGGCAACCAGCCAGTTTGGCGTAAATTTATGCTACTCATTCAAGGCACGCGGAAATAATAATTCGTTTTCAATGTCGATATGGTCTAACAAATCATCACGAAATTGTTGCAAAATTTCATACAGTTGCCGCCAGTTACCAGCCGCATTTTCAGGCAGCGTTAAATCATTAGTTAAATCAGATAGTTGCGATAAAGATGCTTGATGA
The DNA here is from genome assembly GCA_017458185.1 of Neisseriaceae bacterium. Taxonomy (GTDB): domain Bacteria; phylum Pseudomonadota; class Gammaproteobacteria; order Burkholderiales; family Neisseriaceae; genus RGIG9985. Next base: position 71,968 of record JAFTFY010000026.1, on the reverse strand, counting down.
TTATCATGCTCCATCATCATCACACGCACAGGCATAGTCGCCATTTGCCCGCGTCCAGCATTAATCAGCGGAAACAAAACCTGCTCTTCTTTTTGCAAATGATTTTCCAAATCTTGTGCAAATGTTTGCAAAAAAGACAATAAATCAGACGGAAAATCAGCATACTCGCTACACGCCCCTGCCAACGGCAAAATATTGGCAAACTGTTGCCGATGAACTTCATGATAGCGTTGCAAAATATGCTCAATAATCAAAGACAAAGGCGAATTTTGATAAATGTGAAATTTGGGGTTCATACTTAATTGATTACATTAGTCAAGATTGACGGCATAATAGCATATTTTCAGGTAGTTTGAGACTTTTATTCTGATTTTATTTAGGTAGCCTGAAAATATAGGCTCGTTTGCCATAGCAAGGGGATTATAGTCGATAAACTTCAAACGAAGAAAAGGCGGAATGTCTGCGACAGTATAACTAATACGGCAAGACAAACCAACGCATTATCATTTTGAAGTTTATCGACTATACAACGACTATACAATTAAATGGGGTTACCACGATTGCTTACGCAATCTCGCAACGACACAGGAATTAGCGCCAAAACCGCTAATTCCTGTCTGTCGGCTCGTAATGACAATATCTCTTTTTTCAGGCAGCCTGAACGCCTTTTGAACCTTGCACAGGGCGGTTTTTAAATTGTTCTGCCTGAATGGCGGTTAAGGCGATGGTATAAACAATATCGCCCACCAACGCACCGCGAGACAAGTCATTCACAGGTTTATTCAAGCCTTGCAACATTGGTCCTACGCTTAATACATTGGCACTGCGTTGTACCGCTTTGTAAGTGCAGTTGCCTGTGTTCAAATCAGGGAAGATAAACACGGTGGCTTGCCCTGCCACTGGGCTATTGGGGGCTTTTTGTTTGCCCACGCTTGGCACGCTTGCCGCGTCATATTGCAAAGGTCCGCCAATCAACAAATCAGGGCGTTTTTCGCGGGCGAGTTTTGTGGCTTCAATCACTTTTTCCACATCTTCGCCTGTGCCTGAATTGCCTGTGGAATAAGAAATCATCGCCACTCGTGGCTCAATGCCAAAGGCTTTGGCGGAATCGGCAGATTGTATGGCAATATCGGCTAACTCTGCCGCTGTTGGTTTAGGATTAACCGCACAATCGCCATAGACCAAAACTTGGTCAGGCATCAACATAAAGAAGACGCTGGATACCAAAGACGCGTCAGGAGCGGTTTTAATCACTTGCAAAGCGGGGCGAATGGTGTTGGCTGTGGTATGTACTGCTCCTGACACCAAACCATCAACTTCGTTTAACGCCATCATCATTGTGCCGACAAAAACGCTGTCGGTTAAGGCTTCACGGGCTTTTTCTTCTGTCATGCCTTTGGCTTTTCGCATTTCAACCAAAGGTGCAACATAATTTTGTGCAATTTCCGCTGGATTGATGATTTCCAAACTTTCAGGGAGCGTTAAATTCATTTGTTTGGCAACTTGTTGTACTTCTTTTTTATCTGCCAAAAGTACACAGCGAGCAATGCCTTTGTTTTGACAAATCACCGCCGCAGCCACCGTGCGAGGTTCAGCCCCTTCAGGCAGCACAATGCGTTTATTGGCGGCAATCGCCTGTTCCATCATATTACTGCGAAACGCCGCAGGCGACACACGGCTGGTTTCTGCTTTATCCACGCAATCACGCAAAGCGTCCGCAAATAAACTGTTCCAGTCGCCGTCTTTATCATTCGGCATGGTGCCTAAACACGGTATGGCATTTTCACCCATTAACTCACGGATTTTCTTAACAAAAATATCCGCGTCTGCTTGGTCGCGAACCAAAACAAAACCAGCCACACCCACATCGGCAAATTCATTTGCCCCTGTTTTTAAGTGCAGAACCACATCTTCGGGTTCGTGTTCAGACGCGTCAATCACCAAAATCACTTGGGCGTTTAATTCTTTGGCAATCTCGCGGTTTTTCGCAAACAAAAATGGGCGTTTGTTAGACGGCGTTAAACCCTCAACCACAACCGTATCGCAATCGGCAAGGAGTTTATAGCGAGCGTAGATTTCATCAATAAAATCATCAGCCGCACCCTGAATAAAAAAATCTTCCACAGAAGTTAAGGGCATTAAAGGCGGCAAGGCAGTATTGAATTTTTCCTGTGCTTCACGAAAAATGCGTTCGGCAGATTTGCGTTCGGCAGCAAACATCAAACAGCCCACAACTCTTCCTAAGCGTTTGCACGCCCGTGCAACAGCATAAGCGGGATACGCAGTGGCAGCGGATTTGTTCAAAGAAACGGTAAGAAAAACACTCATTTTTGGCACTCCTGTTGTTGTACGATTTTCAAAGGGTAGATTTTAACCTGTATTGCCCTTGCACAAAAGCATAAAACCCTTTTCAGGCAGCCTGAAAAGGGTATTCACTTGAAATAATTGTGGATTTTTTTATGCGTTCAGGCTGCCTGAAAACTAATTTCTTCTTTCATACACAAAATGGGTTATGGCGTGCGGTTTGCAGTTCCGTTATAGGGACACCATTTCTTATTGCCATAAAAGTCTCCCATTATTGAGAATGTTGAACAAAATCTTTCTGTATCCAATGGTAGAAAATACAGAAAACCACACTGTTTAATATTAAATAAACAACAAAAATCAATAAATTTTTTCTTTGTTGCGAAAACTTATTGATGAAATAATCATAACCATAAATAATTTTATCGTTATGCTTTATTTCATAAATAACTTTTTCTTTATATATAATTGGCATTACAAATATTATTCGAAAATGATAAATTTCTGCATATTTAACAGAAATATGGTTACCATAACGACTATCCCCATAACCAAAATATTGTGATAACTCCTTATAACAATCATCATTATCTTTACTTACTGGGGAACATATGAAATACATTCTTTTTTTATCTTTTTTTAAAACAAAATATGAACCAGTAGATTTACCACCTGAAGAACCATAAATATTTTCTCCTGAATAATTTTTTAATTGATTATAATCAATATTAAAACTTTGCATTAAATTAAAACAATTATCAGGTAAAAAAAGCAATAGAACAAATATATTAAAAATAAAAAATGTCTTTTTTGTAAGCAAATCACGCATACTGAAAAAAAGTAAAAATATAACATATAAAAATAATGTAACAAAATTTATATTAGTATCAATATCTAATAAAATCAAAAAAACTAAAATAATACTAATACATTGAATAATAAATACCGTAAAACATTTTTTTTCAATAGATAATTTATGCCAAATATTCATTTTTTAATTCCTTACAATAAAAAATAATCAATAAAACTTTTTCAGGCTGCCTGAAAACTAATTTTCTCTTTCCAAAACAAAGCGTGCCATTTCTTGCAAAATGTGTGTATCGGCAGAAATGTTTTGCACGCTGTGAATGGCTCTTTGACATAAATCGTGAGCGTATTGCTTCGCCGCGTCAATGCCCATAAACGACACAAAAGACGGCTTATTGTTTTCTGCGTCTTTGCCTGCCGTTTTGCCCAACACTTGGCTATCGGCTTGTGCGTCCAAAATATCATCAACCACTTGAAACGCCAAGCCCAAATCGGCGGCGTAATCATCTAATTTTTGCAGCATATCATCTGCCACATCAAAACACGCCAACGCCCCCAAACGCACGCTGGCACGAATTAACGCCCCCGTTTTCAATGCGTGCATATTTTTCAACGCTGGCAAATCAGGCAACAAGCCCACTACCGATAAATCAATCGACTGCCCGCCAGCCATACCCAAACTACCAGACGCATTCGCCAAAGTGCGTAATGACTGCAAGCGTTGATAAGCAGGCAAAGCATTGTCTTGCGACAAAACCGCAAACGCTAATGTTTGCAAAGCGTCCCCTGCCAACAAGGCTTGTGCTTCGCCAAACGCCTTATGACAAGACGGCTTGCCACGCCGCATATCGTCATCGTCCATACACGGCAAATCATCGTGAATTAAAGAATAAGCGTGAATCATCTCGATAGCGGCAATCGCCTGCGATAAAGCGGTTTCGTCATAGCGACCTAATTCAGCAGCGGCAGTTACCAACATTGCCCGCAAGCGTTTGCCGCCGCCCGTTGCTGCGTATCGCATGGCTTGGTGCAAAATTTCAGGCGACAGCGTTTCAGACGGCAAAAAGCGATTTAACGCCATTTCCGTTTGTGCTTGAACTTTCGTCTGCCACGCTTTGAAGTTTAACGGTTTCATTTAAAAAGGAATTTCGTGGTTATCGTGATTGTCATTGCCCCACAATTCATCACTGGCAGGGGCTGGCTTATCCGCTTTGCGTGCCGTTTTGGGCTTGACAGTAGCGACTTGCGGCGGATTATCCAAATCCATAGGAGTAAGTTCGTCCTTATCTAAAATATGCAGTTTCTGCTCCACTTCGGCAAGTTTTTGGCGACAAAACTGCACTAATTTTCGCCCTTCTTCATAATTTTTCAAAGCCACTTCCAAAGGCGTTTCATTGCTTTGAATCTGCTGGGTTAATGCTTCCAAACGAAGAATGGCATCTTCAAATGATTGCGATGTTTTCGACATTTGCTTTTTATTGATAATAAAATAAAAAGCGTTATTGTAGCATTTTTAGCAAGATGAAACATTTTCAGGCTGGCTGAAACACTGCACAAAGCCCTTACTGTCATTACAAGCATAGCCGAAAAGCCATGCGTAGTAATCTCCTGACTATGAAAAAAGGCAATGTAAAAAGGTTTTCAGGCAGCCTGAATTTAATCCTGTGTGTCATTGCGAGATTTTTTCGTAGAAAAAATCGTGGCAATCCAGTTAAAACCGCAGGTTTTAACAAACGCCGATAGGCGTTTTTAACGGCAATGCAAAAAGCCTTTCAGACAGCCTGAAAATTATCTAAACGGATTATCCGAAGAACGCACTTCAACCCTACCATTACTCAACGCCCGAAACATATCGGCATATTGTTCTGCATATGGCGAAAGGTAGATTTTTTTAACATAATTGTGTATGGGCTGATATTCCATATACATGCGTTTTTCGTCAATATTCTTTTTAATCTTATCACTATCAAAAGGAGCAAATTGAAAAATACGGCATTCTTGTTCTTCCTGATAAGCCGAATGTTTCACCATATAACTTAATTGTAGCAATAAAAAACTAACAATTTCAACTAATTGTTTTTTCTCTTCTTTATTAACTTGTTGAAACAATTTTTTAATATTCTTTTTAATTTTTGCAAATTGTTTCACAATATTTTTTTGAGATTTTTGGATATTTTTCTTATATTTTTTCCATTCTTTGGGATTTTTTCTTTCCGTTTCCCGATAAAAAGTAACCCTATCACGATGTGCTAATTGAATATAGGGTTTATTGCCCAATTTTCCTTTTGGGTCTAAATAAATGCAACGATATAAGGGCAATTTATCACGATTGCTATTTTTAGCAATATTTTTCTTTTCTTTTTCTTCTTTTTTTACTTCTTCTTTTTTAAATGTTTTTTCATGTCGCACACTAAAAAAATCAGCGTTTAATACAATACTCACCCCTGTGGCTTCTTGATTATTGTCTTTTCCATATAAGCGAAACTGATTAAGGCTATCGTGATTAAAAGTAAAACAACCCACAAATGTTGCCAATGACGATTTAGATTGAAGTTTAAGTTTAATATTTTGTTTTTTCAATATTTTTAATTGATTAAAATAATCAAAAACCACCTTACCTTCTTTGGGGTCATTCACAAAAGTGGTACTGCCTATTCTAAATGGATTATCTTCTTTACTATTTTCTTTATTGTTTTCTTTATTGTTTTCTTTATTTTCCTTTTTATCTAATAATTTCATGGCAATATCAGGTTTGGCATAATGAGCAAACGATTGTTCATAAAGAAAATTTCTATGTCTTCCCACAAGCAGCGTTTCACGAATACTGAAAAAAGCGGTACAAATATTAAGTAAATATTCTTTTTTATTATTATCTTTAACTGTTTTTATTTTATCAATAATATTTTGTACATAATATTCTGTATGTGTTTTCTGAATATTATCCAAACATTCATCTACCTTATCCCAATCTTTATCTTTTGCATAAATCAATGCCAATCTAATTTGTGCAAAAAAGTATAATAAGTTTCCATACTTAAATGAACTTTGACGAATTTTTAAATAGTATGTTTTGGCTTGTGGATATTGTTTTTCTCGATAGAAAATATTCGCAATAGATAATAAAGACCCATTATCTAATTTTGTTAATTGTTGAATGCTTTCAGATAGCCTGGTAAGTTTTTTACAACCACTTAAATCTAATTCTGTGAGTTGCGTCAATTTGCCTATACTTTTAGGTAGCGTAGTAAGATTTTTGCAACCGCTTAAATCCAACTCGGTTAGTTGCGTGAGTTTGCCAATATTTTCAGGCAGCGTAGTCAGACTTTCGCAACCCATTAAACCTAATTCTGTGAGTTGCGTCAATTTGCCTATACTTTCAGGCAGCGTGGTAAGTTTTTTACAACCACTTAAATCTAATTTTTTCAGTTGTGTAAAATTATCAATGTATTGAAAAAATAATGCCGTATTTTTATTACCACTTAAAGATAATGCCACAAGTTGTGTTAATTGACTAAAAGTTTCAGGTGTTATGGTAAGTTTTTTACAACCAATTAAATTTAATTCTGTCAGTTGCGTTAAATTACCAACACTTTCAGGTAGCGTAGTGAGATTTTCGCAATCCATTAAATCCAACTCTGTAAGTTGCGTGAGTTTGCCAATATTTTCAGGTAGCGTAGTAAGATTTTTGCAACCGCTTAAATCCAACTCTGTAAGTTGCGTGAGTTTGCCAATATTTTCAGGTAGCGTAGTAAGATTTTTGCAACCGCTTAAATCCAACTCTGTAAGTTGCGTGAGTTTGCCAATATTTTCAGGCAGCGTGGTGAGATTTTCGCAATCCATTAAATCCAACTCTGTAAGTTGCGTGAGTTTGCCAATATTTTCAGGTAGCGTGGTGAGATTTTCACAACCCATTAAACCTAATTCTGTGAGTTGCGTTAAATTACCGATACTTTCAGGCAGTGTGATGAGATTTTCGCACCACCTAAAACTTAACCTTGTAAGCTGCGTTAAATTACCAATACTTTCAGGCAGCGTAGTAAGATTTTTGCAACTCCATAAATCTAACCTAGTGAGTTGCGTTAAATTACCGATACTTTCAGGCAGCGTAGTAAGATTTTTGCAACCCCTTAAATCCAACTCTGTAAGTTGCGTGAGTTTGCCAATACTTTCAGGCAGCGTAGTAAGATTTTTGCAACCGCTTAAATCCAACTCCGTAAGTTGTGTGAGTTTGCCAATACTTTCAGGTAGTGTGGTGAGATTTTCGCACCGCCTAAAATTTAACCTTGTCAGTTGCGTTAATTTGCTAATACTTTCAGGTAGCGTGGTAAGATTTTCGCAAGCAATTAAACCTAATTTTTTCAGTTGTTTAAAATTATCAATGTGTTGAAAAAACAATGTCGTACTTTTATTGTTACTTAAAGACAATGCTACAAGTTGTGTTAATTGACTAAAAGTTTCAGATGCTATGGTCAGATTTTCACAACCGCTTAAATCCAATTCTGTAAGTTGTGTGCATTTGCCAATATTTTCAGGTAGCGTAGTCAGACTTTCGCAACCGCTTAAATCCAACTCCGTAAGTTGTGTAAGTTTGCCAATACTTTCAGGTAGCGTGGTGAGATTTTCACAACCCATTAAACCTAATTCTGTGAGTTGCGTTAAATTACCAATACTTTCAGGTAGCGTAGTGAGATTTTCGCACCGCCTAAAATTTAACCTTGTCAGTTGCGTTAATTTGCCAATACTTTCAGGCAGCGTAGTCAGACTTTCGCAACCCATTAAACCTAATTCTGTGAGTTGCGTTAAATTACCGATACTTTCAGGTAGTGTGATAAGATTTTCGCAAAAACTTAAATCTAATCCAGTGAGTTGTGTGAGTTTGCCAATACTTTCAGGCAGCGTGGTGAGATTTTTACAAGCAATCAAACCTAATTTTGTTAGTTGCGTTAAATTACCAATACTTTCAGGCAGCGTGGTGAGATTTTTGCAACCACTTAAATTCAACTCTGTCAGTTGCGTTAAATTACCAACACTTTCAGGCAGCGTGGTGAGATTTTTACAACGCCATAAATCCAACTCTGTAAGTTGCGTTAAATTACCGATACTTTCAGGCAGCGTGGTAAGATTTTCACACCACCCAAAATTTAACCTTGTTAGTTGTGTTAATTTGCCAATACTTTCAGGCTGCATGGTAAGTTTTTCGCAACCATATAAATCTAATACTGTGAGTTGCGTTAAATTACCGATACTTTCAGGCAGCGTGGTAAGATTTTTGCAACCACTCAAATATAATATTGTGAGTTGCGTTAAATTACCAATACTTTCAGGCAGCGTGGTAAGATTTTCGCAACCTATTAAACCTAATCCTATGAGTAGCGTTAAATTACTAATACTTTCTGGCAGCGTAGTTATATCCATACGCTGATTAAAATTCAATTCTGTTAAATTTTGTAAATACTTTTTAACTTCTTCTAAATCTTCTATTTCTGCCAATTTTTCATCAGACGGAGCAATCAATGCCTTTAATTCTAATGCTTCATTATCAGTAAGTTGCGTGTTCATTGTTTGCTCCTTGTGAAAAGGTTAAAAGATTGCTAATTTTATCATATTACAGTGCAATTTCAGGCTGCCTGAAAGGTTTTTACATTGCCGTTTTTTGGATAGGTGCATTTTCCATAGTTAGGAGATTGCGTACGCATTGCTTTTGGCAATGCTCGCGACAGTATCTTTTTTTGGCGTTGCTGTTTATCGTTCAGGCAGCCTGAAACAAAGTTCCACAAACAACGCAACGCAAAAATCACATATAATTCCCATATATCAAGCAAAATATCAACAAAATGGCACAAATTTATTTAGTCGGCGGAGCGGTGCGGGATAAATTGTTAGGCTTGCCCGTCAAGGATAAAGACTGGGTTGTGGTTGGTTCTTCACCTGATGAACTGATGGCACAGGGTTTTTTGCCTGTGGGACGCGATTTTCCTGTGTTTTTGCACCCCAAAACGCACGAAGAATATGCACTCGCTCGCACCGAACGCAAGATTAGCAAAGGCTACGCTGGTTTTGCGTTTGATACTTCGTCCCAAGTTTCGCTTGAAGACGATTTATCTCGCCGAGATTTAACCATTAACGCAATGGCAGAAGACAGTTCAGGCAGCCTAATTGACCCATTTGGCGGACAAAAAGACTTACAAAACAAAATATTACGCCATGTTAGCCCTGCTTTTGCCGAAGACCCTGTTCGCATTTTACGCACCGCCCGCTTTGCCGCTCGCTACGGTTTTCAGGTTGCCCCTGAAACCATGTGCTTAATGAAAAACATGGTTGAAAACGGCGAAGTGTCGGCATTAGTACCAGAGCGAGTGTGGCAAGAAATTTCGCGTGGTTTAATGGAAAAAACGCCGTCCAAAATGTTTGCGGTACTCAAAGAATGTGGGGCGTTGGCGGTGATTTTGCCCGAAATTAACGCACTTTACGGCGTGCCACAGCGAGCGGATTATCACCCCGAAATCGACTGTGCAGTGCATACTTTAATGGCAGTCGATTACGCCGCACAACACAATTTCAGCCTGCCTGAACGCTACGCCACTTTAACGCACGACTTGGGCAAAGCCTTAACGCCGTCTGACATTCTGCCCAAACATCACGGACACGAAAAAGCAGGGATAGAACCTGTTAAAACCTTAAATAAACGCCTGAATGTGCCGAAAGATTGTGCGAAACTTGCCCTGCTTGTGGTTGAATATCATGGTAAATTTCACTCATTAAACGAACTGCGTCCCGCCACAATCGTGGATATTCTGCACAAAACAGACGCTTTCAGGCAGCCTGAAAAGTTTATATCCGCCGTAAAAATCGGTTTTGCCGACACAAGGGGCAGACTAACATTTGAGAACGCCCTCTACCCACAATTTGACCACTGGCAAGAAATATTAAAAATCTGCCAAGAGATTGATATTCAAAGCATTATTCAATCAGTTACAGACAAATCACAAATCCCAGAAAAAATCCGCCAAGTCCGTATTGCGGCGGTTAAAGAATGGAAGAAAAAAGTTTTTCAGGCAGCCTGAAACCTTTGCAAAACTCAATCTGAAACAAAAAAAGCATTCGTTATAGGGTGGGCATTCTTGCCCACCACAACGCCACAGGCGTTGATTATTTATTGATATTAAAGAAAATTCCGCCCTATCGGGCGGTTGGTGGGCAACATGCCCACCCTATAACATTTGCATTTGTTACATAGGTAAATAGGTTTTGCAAAGGTTTCAGCCTGAAATCGTTTTACAAAAAAAGCAAACGACAAAAACCTTGCTTTATTATAAAAGCAAAGGTTTTTGTCGCTAACTATTTATGAAATATATATAAATTACAAAATTTCAACAATATTGCGAGCGGCGCGTTTGGCGTCCAAGAAAATCAAGCCTAACTTCGCACCTTCACGAGCAATCACGGTTAATACGGCGTCTGAACCTGCATGGGTCATCAAAATATAGCCGTTGGAACCTTTTACCATCACTTGTTCCAAATCGCCACGGTTGAGTTCTCTCGCTGTGCGTTCGCCCAAAGCCAACATAGCGGCAGCCATCGCACCAACACGATCCTCATCGACATCTTGTGGCAACAAAGCCGCCATTGTTAAACCGTCAGCAGAAATAATGGCTGATGCCTCGATGTCTGCTGATGAACCATTCAAATCGCTCAAAATGGATTTCAACATTTGCTCACGCATAATTCAATCTCCAAAAAAATCAAAGTCCTAAATTAAAGTCCAAAAAACCAAATCATTTTAACCGTAACGGCGATACAGCACTTGCACCAATTCGACAAAGTTGTCGTTTTGTAATTGTGGCGTGCCGCCAATCACCAAAATCAGTTTGTTTTCACCTAAATACATAGGGAAAAACGCCAATTCACTGCGTCCTGCTGGGTCGCACACTGCCCATGAGTTTTGGTTGATATTCAGGTTATTCTTAATCAGCAAAGCATGCTGTTCAGATAAACGAGCCACTTCACCTGCCAAAGCGGCAATTTCTTCTGCCGATTCATGGTGAAAACCTGCACAGGCATAGTACAAACCGTTGTCATCGGCAATCAGGGCTTTGTTGGTGTCTGATAGTTGTGCCAACAGTTCAGGCAGCCTGTTTTCCAAATTATCTTGGGCAATAACGGTAGGCGTTTCTTCGCCATACAGAAACTCCAAGCGTTGCAGACGATACAGCAAGTTAATGGCAGATTCGTAATTGTCTGAACCCGACCATTTTAACAGTGATGCTTCGCTCACAGGCTCGGGGTCAGTCGCTTTTAAAATGCCATGCAAAAGCGTACGACTGGGGTTTTGCTGTGTCCCAGAAATCGCATAATATGCACCCGCCGCCGTAACTTTTGGGTACAACTGCGTTTGTAATGAAAGATTAGTTTCCATAGTTTTTTACACCTCTAATCCTGGGTCAATGGAAAACAATAACGCCACAACCAAGTGTTTCACATCATTCGGCTCACGACCATCAACTTCAAACACGGGAATGTTGAGTTTTTTGTCTGCCAAATAATGTTGATAAACTGCAATCGTGGGCGATTGTTGTATGTCCATTTTTGTAACACCAATCACTACTGGTGCGTAAGCCAACAAATCTTTAAATGCGTCCAAGAAAAATTCCAAGTCTTTCAGTGGCGTGGGACGCGTGTTGTCTAACATCAACACCAAACCCAAAGCACCTGTACTTAAAATTTCCCACATAAAATCAAAGCGTTCTTGACCTGGTGTGCCGTATAAATGGACTTTGGTTTCTTCGTCCAAGTGAATCACGCCATAGTCCATCGCCACTGTGGTGTGGTCTTTGCGTGCCAGCGTCATATCGGACGCATGTGCGTCTGTTTTAATCGGCGGCTCATCACTAATGGCTGAAATGGCAGTCGTTTTCCCTACGCCAACAGGTCCTGTGAAAATAATTTTACTTTCTACCATAATTGAACTTCCTTAATGAATAATCATTCTTTGACTGCCAAACGGCTCATCAAGCGTTGCAACATACCTGTGTTTTGTGCACGATATTTTTGTCGCACCACAATACCGTCTTCTTGCAAACCATTGCCTTGCACTTTTTCGGACAAAGGCGATTTGCCGTCAAATTTTTGTGTCATCGCTTGAATGGTTTCTGGGTCAGCCGCTAACAAACCGACCATATATGTGGCAGCAATAAAATCTAACAAGTCTTTGAGTTCAACACGCAAGATTTTATACAGAATATGAAGATTGGCAGTGGTTTGCGTCATAAAGGCAGACAAACGCATCGCGTCCGAAATATGTGCCAAACGCGTTAAATTAGGCCAGCCTTTAAGACGAACCATTGTGTCAGGCAGAATTTCGGAAACCAACCTGCCACGACAAGTCCAAAGTGCAAATTGCCACAAACAAGACTCGAAACTCACTTTGGCATTTTTACGCCAAGTCGGATTGTCGGCAATGTATTTAATGCTGATTTGGGCATTATCGTTTTCGCACAATTTTTTCAAGTCATCGGGCGAAACTGCCAATAGAATTTTTTGAATAGCAGGAAATGCAACCAATAACGGTTTGTTTTCATACACCAAAGCCGCATCTTTATTTTGGCGACAAATCACTCGCAAGGCACCCAACAGCCCGTGTTCGGCATTGAATTTACGAATATTGGCTGTGGGCAATTGTTCTTTGCGTTGAAACTTACGCACCACAAACTGGTCTTGGTGTTCTACGCCTTGTTCTTTTTCTTTGAGTTTGCGTTCCAAATTTAAACGATGGCGTTCTGCTTCTGCTTTTTCGCGCTCAATGCGTTTTTGGTCAGGATTATAAAGACCTTCACCACGCATTAAGGCTTTAATCAATGGGAACAAAGCCTCGATTTTCACGGGTTTGGGCAAATAATGCACAGGAAACTCGGGCTCATTCACCGAAGTGTAAATTGCAGGCAAATCGGGAAAGTCCTGTTTGAATGTGTGCCAAGTTTGCACACCTTCCGCACCATCAACATCGACAATGGCTAATTGTGCGTCTTTCCCTTGTTCTACAATGGCGTATTTCACCGCAGCGTGCATTTTGAACGCCATACGAAATACGGCTGTTTTTTTGTCGTCCATACCGACTAACAAAACATTTTTGGCAACTAATTGGGATTGCATTATTTCACCCGCCCTTCATTCATTCGTTGCGTTAAGTTACTCAAAGCCACAATTACATCTTCGGGCAAATCGACATTGTCCGAACGCACTTTAATCGAGAAATCTTCAAAGCGTTTCCAGTTTTCGGAGCGTTCGTATAAATCCAACAGCATTGTGTAAAGTTGAGCCTCTTGTCGATGAGCAAATACACCGTCTTCCAATGTTTTGATTGCGTCATCAATTTGACCGTATTCTAATTGAGAATCGGCTTCCTGAATAATGCCTTCAATTTCATTAGTGGCTTGACGCATTTCTTGTTTGCGGTCTTCAATCACTAATGCTTGCATACGCGATTTAACGGTGCTGGCACTTTCGCCAATATAGCCGTATTTAATGCCCAATTCTTTGAGTTCAACTTCATTTGGTGCGTTTTCTAATTCATCAAACAAGGGGTGTTGTCCCAGTGATGAACCCCAGCCCAACATTTTTTCTTTCACCAATCGACCGTAACGACCCAATACGGAATACAAATTCCATAAGTGTTCGGCGTAGTTATTGATATTTTGATTGGTGTGGTCGGAATTAAGTGCGTCAATCGCAATGGACGCAGGGCGTTTGGCATTAGAAATCGCTTTGTTATACAGATTAACCGATGAAACATAGTCGATTTCTTTACCCAAAAGCCGTGCGGCTTTTTCGCGTGATGAGAATGCAATGACGGTTTCTCTTTCGTCTGGGGTAATATCGGAAACACCCTTGAAACCTTTGACCAACTGTTTGCCTGCTTCCAATTTGGCAAAATACGATTCGCGACCTGTACTTTGTCGGGTTTGTTGTGTTTTAGCAAACTCGTCCAAATCGTCTTTGGCAATGGTGTCTTCTTTGGCTTGTGTAGGCTCGACAATGCGGTCTTCTTTAACGATTGAGCGGGCAATTAAATTCACATCCCAGCCCAATCTTTCTTCGGCAAATACCCGCAAGTCCAAGTTGTTTGGCTCTAATTCAAAAGCCATTTTGGTAACTTCTTCTAATTCGCCGCGTTCAAATGTGTCTTCGTAATCACGCAGGGCTTGAACGAATGTATCGACATCGCCAATTTCCAAGTACATACCGCACAACTCGAACACCAATTCTTTGGGTTTTTCTTCCAAAAGGGAAAGATAGCCGTTCAGGGATTTTGCAGCTTTGTCGTAGTAACCAAACTGTTTATAGACTTTGTATTCGGTTAAATCATCAACTTCGGCTTCGGACACGGTAGAGACTTCGGCTCCGCCAAAAGCGTCATCGCCCAATTCAAAGGTTTTTTCGATTTGCACTTCGTCAAAACCGTCCGCTGCCGCAGGTGCAGGTGCAACAGGTTCAACTGGTGCAACTGCGTCTGCCGCTGTGGGTGGCGGCGGCATATCCAAACTGTCTGCAACTTTATCACGCAACGGTGGCGTGTCGTAGTCGATTGAACTTTTGCGTTCAGGCTTTTCAGGCTGGTGCGTCATTTTCTTAAATGCAAAGAAAACACCAACCAAAACAACCAGTAACGCAACAAGAGCAATTACAAATATCATCTAAAATCCCCTTCAAAATGGGTTGAACCCACTTGAAATATTCAATATAGCCTGCCTGAAAGTCGTCTATTTTACAGGAGATCCAAGCCACATTGTAAATTTTCAAACCAATTTAAGAATTTTTCTACCATCGGTTTGCCTTTGAAAGACGCACCGTGTTGCGGCACAATCCATTCAATATCTAATTGACGCACTTTTTCAACCCATACGCGACAGGCTTTGTTGCCCGACATATAGTGTTGATGAAAGCCTAATCCGCTGCCACGCGTGAGAAATTCGTCAAAGTCCTCCCACGCACCGCCTGCTTCTTCGCCTGACACCAAAGACGCACCAATATCGCCTGAAAATAAAATTTTGCTCACAGGGTCATATACTTGGAAATTGCCTATGGTGTGTAAGTAATGGGCTGGCACGATTTTGAGTGCAACACCGCCGACTTCAACATCCATACCTTCATACGGAATAGGTGTCATTCTACCCACAGTTGCCCCTTTTAGGCAAAAATGGGGAATAAAGCGTTCCCACTCACTGGCAACCAAGATTTGTGCGTCTGTAATTAACAACCAGCCATTCACGGACGCCACAATGTCTGGGTCTTGGTGCGATGCAAAGACATATTTTAAGTGCGATGGCAGGAAAAAGTCTGCCATTTCTGCCAAAAGGTGTTTGTAAGTCAGGTTGCCGCCTGGGTCTAACAACATACCCTCGCCGTTGTTACAAATGGCGAATTGATTGGCTTGCACGCCCTCACCCTGCACTAATTCAGTAAAGGCAATACATTTGTGATTGCCGTCATCATACAACACTGTTGCCATTTTGATAGTTCCCCTAATTTTTCGTTGCTTCCTTAAACAACATTCGTGCGACTATATCACAATATGCTGTTTTTTACTCAATATTTTTTTCAAATAATGCAATCGATTCGACATGTGATGTGTGGGCAAACATATTCAAAACGCCTGCGGCTTTGAGCGTATAACCCTTTGCCTGTAATACTTCTGCGTCTCGTGCCAGTGTGGCTGGTTTGCAAGAGACATACACAATTTTTTGTGGCGTGTTCAGGCTGCCTGAAAAGGCGTTGAGCAATTCAAACGCACCATCTCGGGGGGGGTCAATGAGCCATTTGTTGTATTTTTGCCACTTTTGTATGTCGATTTCGTTTTGTTTGAATAAATTGGCAGCCTGAAACGAACATAAATGCGATAAACCGTTCAATTCGGCGTTTTGTTTGGCTCTTGCAACAAGTGCGTCTGAACCTTCTACACCCAAAACTTCTGCCCCACATCGTGCAATCGGCAAAGAAAAATTGCCCAAACCGCAAAACATATCAGCCACTTTATCTTGTGCATTAGGTTGTAACAAAGCCATTGCACGGCTCATCATCACTTCATTCACACGGTGATTGACTTGCGTAAATTCTGTGGGCTGATAGGGCATTTCTAAATCAAATTCAGGCAGCCTATACGATAACACAGGCATATTTTCAGGATAAAAGGGTGCGAGTGTATCGGCTTTACCGCGTTGTAACCACAGTTGCAAAGGATGTTTATCTGATTGATATTGATTGATAAATTGACGCAATATGGTTTTGTCGTTTTCGCTTAAATCGTCCATAATGCGAAACGCCATAATGGTAACGCTCGCCCCCACTGCCCATTCGATTTGTGGCAATTTATCACGAATGGATAAGCGGTTAATCATTTCACGCAGTGGCATAATTAAATCGGAAATATGGCGTGGTAAATTTGGGCATTGTGTCATATCTGCAACAAATGGGGACGCTTTTTCGTGAAAGCCGACTAAAACGCCGCCTTTTTTGGCAACATATTTCACCGACATTCTCGCTCGAAAACGGTAGCCTGTCTTTAAGCCATACACTGCAGGCAAGATTTTTTGCGGTTTAACTTTGCCGATATGGGAAAATGCGTCTTCCAAAACCCGTTGTTTCATTGCCACTTGGGCAGATAGTTCAATATGTTGCAAGGAACAGCCGCCGCACACGCCAAAATGCGGACAATGCGGGTTCGCACGAATGGCAGACGGTTTTTTAATGCCCAACGCGTCCATTTCAATGAAATTTTTTTTGTTGCGTGTGATGTGCCATTCGCTAACCACTTCTTTGGGCAAAGCGTTTGCCACAAAGCACACTTTACCGTCCAAATGCCCTACCCCACGCCCGTGTTCGTCTAAACTTTCAATGGTGATTGTGTTCATTTATTTCTTTCTACATTTGTTTTCAGGCTGCCTGAAAACTGTTCAATTATTTATAATACATTGTTTTTCATATAAAAAATAATATTTTCAGGCTGCCTGAAAAATTTTTCATACCTAAATTACAACATTTATATTCACAAATACGCTGTTTTATTAGGTTTAACTTATCTCTCGTGTTATGATAGCATTTCATTTTACTTTCGCCTGAATAAAAATCAGACAAGCAACAAAATTATATGAAAAAAATACTTTTATTGTTGGGATTATCATCTACCGCCGCGTTTGCCGCAGACGGCGTAGCGTTTTTACCTGATGTGGCGGTTTATAATCAAGATAAACATGTGGTCATCAACATTCCGCAAGCACGGGTGTTTTTGTATGATGACGGCGAATTATTAAAATCTTACCCAGCAGGTCCTGGCAACCCCAAAACGCCCACAAATTTGGGTGAATACGAAGTGCTGTCGATTGCCAAAAACCCCGACTGGCATATTCCCAAAAGCATTCAAAAAAGCGAAAACAACCGCAAAATCGTGCGATATTGCGAAGACAAAAGTTATCCTTTTGCAGTCAGCACCCGTAAATTGATTTCATCTGCCAAACGCTTGGACGCAGACGGCAATCCTGTATTAAACGAAAAAGGCGAAGAAATTGTCGATAATCAATACAGTTACTCCTGCGAAGAAACGGCATTTATTAAATTTAGCGATGAACACAGTTTGGGCTTACACGGCACCAACGCACCGCACCGCATTCCCAGTTGGCCATCTCACGGTTGCGTTCGCTTAAAAACGCCTGATGTGATGGACTTAAAAGGCTATGTTTCTCGTGGCACGCCTGTGTATGTTATTCATCAACGCTATACGCTGAATATTGATGAAAACGATAATCTGTGGTTAGGCATTTATCCGAATAAATACGCAGGCACACGCGAGATAGTGGAAGAAAAAACCGAACAGTTAATTGCCGCCCTACACTCTTGGAATGAAATTCACGAAAAACAAATTGATGTGGCAGTGGCAGAAAAATGGTTGAACGAATGGCGTCCCAAAGTCAAACAACAGCACCAACTGTGCTTGACTTGCGAAGCAACAGAAAAAGGTAAGAAAAAACCACAACCCAAAGGCAACCTGAAACCTTTGTCTTGGACAGACGGTTTAGCAACCATTCGCACGCCGATTGAACCCGAACCAGTGCCTGAATTTACACCGCCGACAGGTGAATACAACACGCTAAAAGCAGTGGAAGTGGAAATCGACACAGAACCTGACACGCCCAAACCTGCACCCAACAACGCAGTTAAAGGCAGTGCGGACGATTTATTCTAAACGGAAAATAAAATGTTAGCCAAACGCATTATTCCCTGTTTAGATGTTGATAACGGACGCGTGGTTAAAGGCGTGAATTTTGTTTCTCTGCGGGACGCAGGCGACCCTGTGGAAACCGCCAAACGCTATAATGACGCAGGTGCGGACGAAATCACTTTTTTGGACATCACCGCAAGTTCCGACAATCGCAACACCATTATTGATGTGATTGAAAAAACCGCTTCACAAGTGTTTATACCGCTGACTGTGGGTGGCGGCGTGAGAACGGTTGAAGATGTCAGACGGCTTTTAAACGCAGGGGCAGATAAAGTCAGCATTAACACCGCCGCAGTGTTTCGTCCAGAATTTGTGAATGAAGCCGCCGACTTTTTCGGCTCGCAAGCGATTGTAGTGGCGATTGACGCCAAAGCCGTAAATAACGACAACAGCCGCTGGGAAATTTTCACACACGGCGGACGCAAGCCCACAGGTTTAGACGCAGTGGCATGGGCTATTGATATGCAAAAACGCGGTGCAGGTGAAATTTTGCTCACATCAATGGACAGAGACGGCACCAAAGCAGGTTTTAATCTGCCCTTAACCCGTGCCATTTCAGACGCAGTGGATATTCCCGTGATTGCGTCAGGCGGTGTGGGCAGCGTGCAGCATTTAATAGACGGCGTTTTACTTGGACACGCAGACGCAGTTTTAGCCGCCAGCATTTTTCATTTTGGCGAAATCAGCATAAAAGATGCCAAAATGGCTATGCGTAAAGCAGGGATTGAAATGCGTATATAATATAAACTTGTTGGTACCCCTTTTTCAGGCTGCCTGAAAATATATTTCGTGTCATTGCGAGATTTGAACTTTCGTTCAAATCGTGGCAATCCAGTTCAAACCGACAGGTTTGAACCAACGCCGCAAGGCGTTGTAACGCACTGTTTTTTATACTATTTAGGCAACCTGAAAGGCGTAATGCAATGTTGCGAAACGCCTTACGGCGTTTGTTTTGCCTAACGGCAAAACATAGATTGCCACGATTTTTCCTATGGAAAAATCTCGCAATGACACTTGAATTTTTAATTTTTAAAAGTTTCCATAAACTTATGCAACAAACAGTTATAATTGCTTGTTGATAACCCTTTTTCAGGCAGCCTGAAAATTATTTAGACAGCCTGACGGTTAAATTTAAGGATAGCAATAGATGAAAATCGTTAATTTATATGAAAAACTCGATGTTCATTTTGCCGCCGTTGAAGCGGAGATTCTGATTGCGTTAGCCCGTTATCAATACAAAAACGGCGACAAAGCAGACCCAACCATTGTGGCTGATGTCAAGCAATGGCTGCTGAATCCTGCGGTGCGTCCTTTGTATGATCAACAGTTATTAGCCGAATACCCCAAAATCAAAACAGACGGCTACACGCCTGAATATTTGGGCATATTCTTCAATATTAAAAACCAAGCGGTGATGTTGCGAGAATTACGCAACGCTGCCAAAGAACTCAAAGAAGCCAACGAAATTTTGGGCGGTCGCATTTCGCAGTTAAGAAGTGAAGAAAAATTATATCGCTCGCCGTCCCACTCGCACGAAATACAAAATGTCAATTACCACGCTTTTGCTAAAAATTTCGTCAATGACGAAGCACAAAGTATTTACTTTACCCTGCTGCATTTATTAGCCTTAAACCGCCGTCCCGTGCGTCATTTACTTTATACCGAAAGCAAAACTTTTTCCTATATTCGCTATTATGAATATACCCTGATGAAGTTTAAAGTGGAAGGGCGTAAAAAATATTTATTAGCAAGAGCCACACCCGAAGAATTACACGCCAAAGGTGTAGAAAATGTCGAACCCACACGCGATACAGACGGTCCTTTGTTTCATTCGCGTCTGTTGATTGACCAAAATCATTCCGTCAGCCCATTTTTCCTGACCGAAACCGAAGCGTTTGACCATGTGATTGATGAAATTCAAGAAATTTACGATTACGCGATTGAAAGCATTTCCACTTTCAACGAAGCCATTTTGAATATGAAACACGCCCAAATGGAACGCCTGCTGTCGTCCAAAATTGTGAAAGACGCACAGAAAGGTAAATAGTTTCAGGCAGCCTGAAAAGACTTGTAGGGTGGGTTTTCAACCCACCAAGAACATTGTAGGGTGGGTTTCCAACCCACCGAAAACATTATAGGGTGGGCATTCTTGCCCACCATAACAAACAAAACAATTTCAGGCAGCCTGAAAATATCAATCTCGATTGTGCTATATCAATTTTTTTGATATTGCATAACGGTTGTTGTAGCTAGTACTATTACGAGCGTCCTTGACAAAGGACGCTTGTCGCGAAAAATTTTTTCGTTTCCATATTTTTATTACGAAAGAAACTATTATGAGTATTCAAGATGTTGAACAAATTAAAATTCAAGAATTATTTGGTCAAGGTGAAAATGATGACAAAAATATAAATCTAATGTTAAAAATCCCCAAATATCAGCGTGAATATAGTTGGGATAAAAAACAATGCGAAAAATTGTTTGATGACATTAAAGAAAATGAGAACGGTTATTTTTTAGGTTCTATTATTGTCATTACTGCTTCTAAAAGAGAACTTGAAATAGTTGATGGACAACAACGACTAATAACAATTAGTTTATTGCTTGCTGCAATATATTACAGTCTTAAAGAAATACAAGAAAAACAAAATATTAAAGAAGAATTATTAAATATTCAAAAAATTAAAAATGAATTATTATTATTAAATAATACTCGGGTTATACCACAAAAACAAAATAAAAACAAAGAAGATTTTGAATATTTATTTGGTGATATTGGAATTATAAAAAAAACAGAAAAACCTAAAAATTTTGGCAATCGCCGAATTAGTAAAATATTTAACTATTTTAAAAATTGCATTAAAAATGAAACAAATAACATAAATGAAGATGAAAAAATTAACTGTATATTAAACATTCTTAATAAAATAAATTCTGCAAATATTGTTGATATTTCAGTTGAAAACCATGCGAGTGCATATATATTGTTTGAAGCATTAAACAATAGAGGTACACCGCTTACTTCTATTGACCTTATTAAAAATCTTATTCTTGCTAAATTAGATAATCCAGAAAATTCAAAAAGTTTAGACGATTGTTACTCACAATGGAATAATATATTAGAAAATCTTGGTGATGAATATTCCATTCAAGAGCGTTTTTTCAGACAAAATTATAATGCATTTAGGAAAACGCTTAATACACCTTTTATTAAGAATAAAGATGATAACTCTCAACCTAAATATCCACTTGGCTCGATTGCCACTCGCTCTAATGTATTGGATATTTATGAAAAAATCATCACCCTAAACCCACAACAAGCATTAGATGAATTGTGTGAAAATTCTAAAATTTACGCTCAACTTATTGTCAATAAAGAAGAAGGTATTTCAGACGGATTAAAACAAGCATATTTAAATATCCAAAGAATAGAAGGTGTGCCGTCTTATATTCCTTTAATCTATTTGATAAAAAATAAAAGCACACTTAATATTGATGATAAACACATTATCGATATATGCGAACTATTGGTTAAATTCTTTGTTCGCCGTAATTTAACAAACATTCCTGGAACACAAGATTTACAACACATATTTATGTCATTTATAGAACAAATTGAAGATGAAAAACTTCAAGATGAAAATATTTATAACAAACTACTTGAAATTTTAAAATCAAAAGCCGCTAATGATGAAATATTTAAAGAAAAATTAAATGGTGCCATTTATGAAGACAATAAAAATGTGGCTCGTTTTATTCTTTGTTCCATAGAAGAAGAAAACAGAAACATAGAAAACGAAATAAAGTTATGGGAAAAAGAAAAAAATAAATATATTTTTTCTATTGAACATATTTTCCCAAAAGGTGAAAATATTCCAGATTGTTGGGTAAGAATGATTACAGAAATTGAAAACAATGAACCTATTACAGAAGATAATAGGAAACAAGCCCAAGAACTTAAAGAAAAGTATGTTCATACATTAGGAAATCTTACTATCACTGCCTATAATTCAAATTTAGGCAATGAGTCTTTTAAAGAAAAAAGAGATAGAAAAAAGGATAATAACCATATTGGATACAAAAATGGTTTTTATCTAAACAAAGATGTTGCTTATGATGAAAATGGACAAGAAAGAAACAAATGGACTGTCGAGATTATTCAGCAAAGAACGAATAATATGATAAAGAAAATATTAGAAAATGATGTATTCACATCACCCGAAACTCTTGAAAAACTACAACAAAATTAACTTTTGCATTACCCTTCTCCGTAGCAAGGAGATTACTACGCAAAAACTGTGTTTTTGCTCGTAATGACAGGTTAGGCGTAGGGTGGGCAACAAAGTTGCCCACGCTGTTTATTTAAATTTCAGGCAGCCTGAAAATCAATTAAACCATTCAGAAAGCCCTTATGATGAACATTCGACAACTGATTTTAGACACCGAAACCACTGAATTAAGCCCAAGTGCGGGCGACCGTTTGGTGGAGTTTGCGGCGTTGGAAATGATTGATTTTTGCTTAACAGGAAATCATCTGCATTTTGATATTAACCCCGAATGTGAAGTGTCCGAAATGGCAGTTAGCGTGCATGGTTTGGATAACGCATTTTTGGCGGATAAACCCATATTTGCCCAAGTGGGACACAAAATCGCTGATTTTATTCAAGGGACGGAATTGATTATTCACAATGCTCCGTTTGATATTGGCTTTTTAAATATGGAATTTAAGCGTATGGGGCTGCCTGAAATTGCTGATTTGCAATGCAAAATTACCGATACTTTAAAAATGGCAAGGCAACGCTTTGGACGGCAAAAAAATTCATTGGACGCATTGTGCGAACGCTTTAATATTGACCGTAACAAACGCAAATGGCACGGTGCGTTAATTGATTGCGAATTGTTAGCCGAAGTGTATTGTGCAATGAAAAATCAAAAAATGTAATATATTGATATTCAATAAATAATTTAGGAGTAATAAAATGGACAAACAGTACAATCAGAAAAAAATAAAAGAAGAAAAAATTCTTCAAAAATTGATTGAATTTAATCGTGTTGACACGCCTTTTTGTCAGTATCCTAAATATATTCAAAATTTGAAAAACTTAACCATTCGCAATAAAAATATTACGCATTTACCTGAAAATTTGCAACGGTTTATTCGCTGATAAGTCCTAATTGGCTTGACTATTCGTGATAGAATGGCGTTTTTATCTTTTGATTGACCATAAAAAATATGTCTCACTTATTGAATAAACTGAAATTTGACGACAACGGTTTAATCTGCACCATTGCCCAAGATTATCAAACCAAAAGAGTGTTAATGGTAGCGTGGGCAGACAAAGCCGCCATAGTCAAAACCATAGAAACAGGTTTAGCCCATTATTACAGCCGTTCGCGACAAAAAATGTGGTGTAAGGGCGAAGAATCGGGGCATTTTCAAAAAGTCAAAGAAATGCGAACCGACTGCGATGGCGATACGCTTTTATTGCAAATCGAACAAGTGGGCGGTATGGCGTGCCATACAGGGCGAGAATCGTGTTTTTTCCAAGTTTGGCAAAACGATGAATGGCAAATTAGCGACCCTGTTATCAAAAATCCTGATGAAATTTACAAATAATAAATAAAATGATATTGCAATGCGGTATAATAGATCCAAACGAACAAACAAATAATCGTTGATTTAATTCAAAGTGCCACCAACATTTTGAATTAAATCAACCACATTTAAAGGGATAAACACTATGGACACACAACAAAAAAAAGCACTTCTGTATGCCGTATTAGGCGAAATTGCCGAAGTGATTGAAGTTCGCCGCCAAGCCGCACCTGAATCTTCCTATGTTTCGCAACTTCTGCATCAAGGCGAAGATGTTATTTTGAAAAAAGTCATCGAAGAAGCAGGCGAAACCTTAATGGCTTCCAAAGATGTGGAAAAATCCGCACAAGGACGCTTGCACTTAATTAAAGAAGTGGCAGACCTGTGGTTTCACACCATGGTGCTTTTAGCACACCACAACCTGCGTGTTGATGATGTGCTGATGGAACTCAAACGCCGCCAAAATATATCAGGCATAGACGAAAAAGCATCTCGCACACAAGGTTAAGAAATTGCATAAAACGGAATGTCAATAAAACATTCCGTTTTTTTCAGGCTGCCTGAAAGGTATTCACATTCATGGTATTGATATTTCCCACTATCGCCCATATTTAACTGCTTTATATGTTAAAATCTTCCAATTATTTTGCCCACAATTAAAGGGTTTAGGATACGCTAAATGTTAAGTAATCTTGCCAAAAAAATCTTCGGTAGCCGCAACAGTCGGTTGTTGAAACAGTATCGTAAAGTAGTGAATAAAATCAACGCCAAAGAGCCTGAATTGCAAAATTTGTCAGACGCTGAATTGCAGGCGATGTCTTTGCAATTAAAAGAAAAAGTGCAATCTGGCACAGGTTTGAATGAGGTGTTGGTTGATGCGTTTGCTTTGTGTCGTGAAGCGTCCAAGCGTGTTTTGGGTATGCGACACTTCGATGTGCAGTTAATCGGCGGTTTGGCGTTGCATGAGGGCAAAATTGCGGAAATGCGAACAGGTGAAGGGAAAACGCTGGTTGCCACTTTGCCTGTGTATCTGAACGCTTTGACAGGCAAAGGCGTGCATGTGGTAACCGTGAATGATTATTTAGCGGCACGGGACGCGGAAACCATGGGCAAGTTGTATCGCTTTTTGGGTATGACAGTGGGCGTGAATCTTACGCAAATGCACGGCGAAGAAAAACAACAGGCTTATGCTTGCGATATTACTTACGGCACAAATAATGAATTTGGCTTTGATTACTTGCGTGATAATATGGTTCAGGCTGCCTACCAACGCGTGCAACGCCCATTGCATTTTGCAGTGGTCGATGAAGTGGATTCCATTTTAATTGACGAAGCACGCACGCCGTTGATTATTTCTGGTGCGGCAGAAGACAATGTGGATTTATACCGTGCGGTGGATAAAGTACCTGCGTTGATGACGCGTCAAATGGAAGAAGAAAGCACGGACGGCGATTACTGGGTTGATGAAAAGCAACACCAAGTGGTGTTAAGCGAAAAAGGGCATGAAAACGCCGAACGCATTTTAAGCGAAATGGGTTTGTTGCCTGCGGGCGAGTCGCTGTATGCACCGCAAAATATGATTTTAATGCACCATTTGTTAGCGGCGTTAAGGGCTCACAATTTGTATCATAAAGACCAGCATTATGTGGTAACTGATGACGGCGAAGTGGTGATTGTTGATGAATTTACAGGTCGTTTAATGGAAGGTCGCCGTTGGTCAGAAGGTTTGCACCAAGCGGTGGAAGCCAAAGAAGGTGTTGAAATTAAACAAGAAAATCAAACACTTGCGTCTATTACTTTCCAAAATTATTTCCGTTTGTATGAAAAATTAGCAGGTATGACTGGCACGGCGGATACCGAAGCGTATGAGTTTCAAAATATCTACAATTTGGAAACGGTGATTATCCCCACCAACTTGCCGATGATTCGTAAAGATTACAACGACCAAGTGTTCCGCACCGCCGAAGAAAAATACGAAGCGGTGGTGGCGGACATTAAAAAATGTTATGAAAATGGGCAACCTGTGTTGGTTGGCACTACCAGTATTGAAACTTCGGAGTTGGTGTCGGACTTGCTGAATAAAGAACGCTTGCCGCACAATGTGTTGAACGCCAAAGAACACGAAAAAGAAGCCTATATCGTGGCACAAGCAGGTAAGCCCAAAATGATTACCGTTGCCACAAATATGGCAGGTCGTGGTACGGACATTGTGTTGGGCGGTAATATCACCGAGCAACTCAAACAAGTGGAACAAGACGAAACGCTGTCTGAAAGCGAAAAACAAAATAAAATCAATCAGTTAAAAAATGAATGGGAACGCTTGCACGAACAAGTCATTCAGGCAGGCGGTTTGCATATTATCGGCACAGAACGCCATGAGAGCCGCCGCATTGATAATCAGTTGCGTGGCCGTGCAGGACGGCAAGGCGACCCAGGTTCCAGCCGTTTCTATTTATCGTTTGAAGACCAGTTATTACGCCTGTTTGCGTTAGATAGAGCGGCGGCGATTATCAACCGCTTGGCACCTGAACGCGGTGTGGCAATCGAACACGGTATGCTTACGCGTCAAATCGAAGGGGCACAACGCAAAGTGGAAAGCCGCAACTTCGATATTCGCAAACAGTTATTAGAGTACGACAATGTCGCCAACGACCAACGCAAAGTGGTGTATCACATTCGCAACGAAATTTTGGACGGCGAAACCACATCAGACGATGTAAGCCAAATTCGCAAAGATGTGATTAGCGGCGTGTGCGATGAATTTATCGTGCCCGACACGATGGAAGAAGAATGGGATATTTCAGGCTTGGAACACACGCTTGCAGGCGAATTTGGCATTAACGATGTGCATATTCGTGAGTGGGTGAAAGCCGACAGCAGTTTGGATACCGAAGACATCAAGCAACGCATTGTGGATATGGTTGAAAGCGACTACGCCGCCAAAGTGGATATGGTTGGATCGGACGGCATGGCAGGTTTTGAACGCAATGTCATGCTGAATGTCATCGACCAAAAATGGCGAGAACACTTGGCACAAATGGACAACCTGCGACAAGGCATTCACCTGCGTGGTTATGCACAAAAAAACCCCAAACAAGAATACAAACGCGAAGCCTTTGGCATGTTCCAAACCTTTATGTCGGACATTTACCGCACGGTTACGCGTTATTTAACCGCCGTTCGCATACAAATTGCCCCTGCCGAAGAGCCTGTTTCTCACGCAAGCGACAACACCCCACCGCCACCGCCTGCGGACGATGATAACGATTATTCGGTTGAAGCATTAGAAGCACGTGGCATTTATATCACAAGAAACGACCCCTGCCCTTGCGGTAGCGGTGAGAAATATAAAAATTGCCATGGCAAATTGGCGTAATGGTTTTCAGGCAGCCTGAATAAATATGTTCAGGCTGCCTGAAAAAAATCAATCTTAAAATGAATACCTTTCAATCCGAAAAATCAAATAAAATAAGTACTTACAGTCAAAATACTTCAAAATATAATGCGTTGTCTCGCTTCCTTTTCTATCTTGAAGTATTTTAACTATATCTTTTCAGGTAGCCTGAAACAATGAAACGCAAATTATTCAAAAAAAACAAAACCATTTTTCCTGACGCAACTGTTTCCGAAGAAAACGGTGTTTTGGCTTTGCATTTGGCAACCGACACCATTCAAAGTGCGATGAGTTTGGACGACCCGACCGCACTTATTTTGGCGTACAGTCGTGCGATGGTTGCGTTTTGCTTGTTTCATGACGCCCCAAAACACATTACGCATATCGGCTTGGGCGGCGGTTCTATCGCTCGTTGGATAAATGCCTATTTTCCCCAAACGCACCAAATGGCTGTGGAAATCAATCCTGCCGTGATTCACATTGCTCGAATGATGTTTGAATTGCCGTTAGAAGACGAATTTTTTCAAATTGTGGAAGCGGACGGCGTGGAAATTATCCAAGCCATGAACAACAGCACCGATGTGATTTTGATTGACGCATTTGACGGCGTGCAAATTATTGACGCGATGATTGAGCCGCCATTTTTACAAAATTGCCGTAAGGCTTTGAAACAATACGGCATTTTTGTGATTAACTTATGGTCAGCCGACCGCCGTTATCACCGCTTTGTCGAACACATTAAAAACGCCTTTGACGGCAAAATTTTGGAAATTCCTGCCGAAACACACGGCAATGTTGCCGTTTTGGCATTTAACAGGCTGCCTGAAAATTTATCCGATGAAAAACTCAAAAAACGCTGTGAAATATTAACAAAAACAACAGGTTTAGACTTTACGCACAACTTTTTTGCTATAAAAAGCGATAATCAAAAACGAAAGTTATGGTGAGTTTCAGGCTGCCTGAAAGATGTTATTTTGTTTCTCACAACGATTTTTTATTATCTCTCACGGAGAACACGGAGACACGGAGATTAGATTAACATTCTCCGTGTTCTCCGTGTCTTGGTGAGAAATAAAAAAAACAAAAATCTCATCTTGTATCGAATTAAAAATTCAGTTTTCATTTTTTAAAATATTTTTTAACTATATGTTTTATTATAACCTTATGTTAATAAAACAATTTTAGCAAACAACAATAGTTTGAAAAAGTTTTCAGGCTGCCTTGTGTTACAATAACGGTCATTCTCAACTTTCACAATTTTCAGGCAGCCTGAAAAGTTTTAACAATGAATAGCGACAAAGAAAATCCATACGACCCGCCCAAATCAACATTAGAAAAACATTTCAGGCAGCCTGAAAATCTGTCTGAACAAAAGAAACCGCCTGTTTCTTGGCGAAAAATGCTGATTTGCGTTTTTACAGGCTTTGCGTCTGGTTTGCCTTTGTATTTTGTACTCACGCTGATTCCTGCGTGGTTGCGTTCGTTTGAATTAGATTTAAAAACCATTGGGGCGTTTGCCTTAATTCAATTTCCGTTTGCGTGGAAATTTTTGTGGGCTCCCTTGTTGGACGCTTATACCTTGCCGTTTTTGGGCAGACGGCGTGGCTGGCTTTTAGCCACGCAAGTGGTGCTGATTTTGGCAATGGCAGCGTTTGGTTTGACTAATCCACAACACGATTTGGGGCTGATTATCGCTCTGTGTCTGTGTTTAACACTGTTCTCTGCCACGCAAGATATTGTGATTGACACTTTCCGCCGCGAAATTTTGTCGGACGCAGAACTGGGTTTAGGCAATTCCATTCATGTTGCCGCCTATCGCATTGCAGGCTTTGTGCCAGGCTCATTGTCGCTGATTTTGGCAGATTATATGTCGTGGCAAAATGTTTTCTTCATCACCGCCTTATTTATGCTCCCTGCCATCGCAATGACGCTGACGGTCAAAGAACCGCCCACACCCAATACCACGCCCAAAACATTAGAAGACACTTTTATTTTGCCATTCAAAGAATTTTTCAATCGACAAGGCGTGCAACACGCCCTATTGGTGTTGGCGTTTATTTTCTTCTATAAATTGGGCGACAGCATGGCAACCGCTTTGGCAACGCCGTTTTATTTAGATATGGGCTTTTCCAAAACGCAAATCGGCTTAATCGCCAAAAACGCAGGACTGTGGCCGATGATTGTGGCAGGCATTATCGGCGGCATTTGGATGGTGAAATTGGGCATTAACCGAGCGTTATGGATATTCGGTTTTGTACAAATCATCACCATTTTAGGCTTTGTGTGGTTATCGTCCTACGGACACTTCGATACCGTTGGCACAAGCGAATTAACCATATTGGCACTCGTCATTGCCGCCGAAGCCATTGGTGCAGGATTAGGCACAGCGGCATTTGTCTCATTCATCGCCCGCGAAACCAACCCAGCTTACACCGCCACACAAATCGCCCTACTCACCGCCCTATCCGCTTTTCCACGAACATTCATCAACGCCACCACAGGCTATTTAATCAACGCTATGGGCTATTATTCATTCTTTTGGCTGTGCTTTTTCTTGGCTATTCCAGGTATGCTTCTGCTATTCAAAGTGGCACCGTGGGGGGAGAAATAATTTAAACTTCGCCTAAATTGCGGTTTGATGACTTCGTCATCTTCTTTGATAGGAAAAAAGGGAAAAGTTAGAAGCACAACTCGAACATTGGCAAAGTAAGTTAGATTGGTGTAAAACAGAAAATGAATGTTCAGAAGCAACGAAACAAGTCAAGGAAATTCGAGAACAACTCGATAAATTAAACGGTATTCAATAATTCTTTTTATTAAAAAAACGGTATATTTTGATATCGTTTTTTATTTTCAGGCAGCCTGAAAACATTTTGTATGGCGTTCGTTTTTTAGGATAGGCTACCCTGAAACGGTTTTTAAACTCGCTTGTTGCTCGTTTAAAAAATGTTTCAGGAGATTGCCACGCCGTGCGTTTGGTACGGCTCGCAATGACGAATATGGCTGCCCAAAACCTTTTTTTACAACAAAAACAAACTGGCTAATCCCAAAAAGATAAAAAATCCCCCCGAATCGGTTACGGCGGTAATCAGTACGCTGCTGCCTAATGCAGGGTCTTTGCCTAATTTTTCCATAGTCAGCGGTATTAACACGCCGAGTGCGGCGGCTAATACTAAATTGAGTGTCATGGCGGCGATCATCACCAAACTTAA
Source organism: Neisseriaceae bacterium (assembly GCA_017458185.1). GTDB lineage: Bacteria > Pseudomonadota > Gammaproteobacteria > Burkholderiales > Neisseriaceae > RGIG9985. The sequence goes on along the minus strand of JAFTFY010000026.1, from coordinate 41,387 downwards.
TCCGATTTCTTTATAAATAATAAAGGTAATCAAGCCCATAGCACTGCCCCACAAAACGCCGTTGGCAATCGCTACGCCGATTTCTTTTTTGAATAATTGCAAAGGTTGCGTGCCATTCAGTTGTCCTGTGGCTAATGCACGCACAATCATGGTAATGGTTTGGTTGCCTGAATTGCCGCCTATGCCTGCGACTATCGGCATTAACGCCGCCAAGGCAACAATTTTTTCAATCGAACCTTCAAACAAGCCGATAACACGGCTTGCCACAAGTGCGGTGCATAAATTCACCGCCAACCATACCCAGCGGTTTTTCACCGAGTCAATCACGGGGGCGAACAGGTCTTCTTCTTCTTGCAAACCCGCCATATTCAACATATCGGCTTCGGATTCTTCACGAATCACATCAAGCATTTCATCAACCGTTAATCTGCCGATGAGTTTTTGCGTCTCATCAATCACAGGGGCGGTAATTAAGTCATATTTTTCAAACGCTTGGGCGGCTTCTTCGGCATTGTCTTCGGGGCGAAATTTCACCACATCACTCGACATGACATCGGCAACCAAATCGTCTGGATCGCACACCAAAAGTTTGCGAATCGGCAAAACGCCTTGCAAAATGTCGTCTTCATCAACCACAAAAATTTTGTCGGTGTGGTCAGGCAGAATGTCAAAGCGGCGAAGATAACGCAACACCACTTCGCAGGTTACATCTGCCCGAATGCTGACTAATTCATAGTCCATAATCGAACCGACTGTGTCTTCGGCATACGACATAGTCGATTGAATTTGTTGGCGTTCTTCTTCGTCCCGACTTTCTAAAACTTCGCTCACCACATGTTGCGGTAAATCGGGGGCGAGTTCGGCAACTTCGGCAGCGGGCAAGTCTTCCACAGCGGCGATGAGTTCTTCTTTACCCATCGTTTCAATCAAAGTTTCACGAACAGAATCCGATACTTCCAACAAAACTTCGCCGTCATCTTCGGGCTGGGCAAGTTTCCACACCAAAACCCGCTCTTGCAAAGGCAGCGATTCCAAAACCGCCGCCATATCCGCAGGGTGCAAGTCGTGCAGTAATTCAACTAATTGAATATAATCAGAATTTTGCACAACATCGGGTTGAGCATAAACGGGCAGTAGCCGTTCTGCCAAGTCCTGAATTTGTGTAAATTGCTCCGAAATGCTGTCGGGAGCATAATTGATATTCGGTTCTGTCATTTGTGTGTCCTTAATAATCACGCCACAAATGACAGCACCATTTGGGCAAGATTATTGTTTAATGTGTTGATTGATAATATAAAAACTACAACTGTCTGTTTCCATAATAAAAGCCCGTATGAAACACGAGTATGTTAAAAAAGGTTGTGGATTATACCACTTTATTATGTTTTCAGGCTGCCTGAAAATGAAATCGTCATTGCGAGCCGTGCCGAAAGCACGGCGTGGCAATCTCCTGAAAGCATTTTTAAATGAGCCTGACAAGGCGAATTTAAAAATGCTTTCAGGGTAGCCTATCACGAATAACGACAATACAGAAAACAATTCAGGCAGCCTGAAATCATTTTGTATTGCGTTCGTTTTTTAGGATAGGCTACTCTAAAATTATTTTTAACGAAGCGTGCCACTCGTTAAAAATAATTTTAGGAGATTGCTTTGCCTGCATAGTTTAATGGGGTTGCCACGATTGCTTACGCAATCTCGCAACGACACAGGCGTAAGCGGTAAAACTGCTAACGCCTGTCTGTCGGCTCGCAATGACGATACAAGTTTCAGGCTGCCTGAAAACAAAAAATATTTTATAAAAAAGATATTTTCGTCTATTGAATGACTTGTTTTTGGATTAAATCAATGTTAAAGGTATAAATTACACGGCAATTTTGATAAAATCAGCATTTGCCAGAAATATAATCATTTCATTGTTATGAGTATTGCGAATAATAAAAAAGCATTTCACGATTATTTTATTGAAGATAAAATCGAAGCAGGTTTGGTTTTGCAAGGTTGGGAAGTCAAAGCCATTCGTGCGGGGCGAGTGCAATTAAAAGAATCGTATATTCACTGGAAAAAAGGGGCGTTTTATTTAGTGGGTTCGCACATTACTGCTTTGCCAACGGCTTCAACACACATTAAATGCGACCCTGTGCGTCAGCGAAAATTGTTGCTTAAACAAGCCGAAATCAATAAACTGATTGGCAAAACCGAACGCAGTGGCTATACTCTGGTGCCATTGGATTTACATTATTCGCGTGGCAATATTAAAATGGAAATGGGTTTGGCAAAAGGTAAAAAACAACACGATAAACGCCAAGTATCCAAAGATAAAGATTGGCAGAGAGAGAAACAGCGACTGATGAAACATGCACAATAAAAAACTGTTTTATTATTTTTCAGGCAGCCTGAATAATATTGTGCATTGTCGTTTGCAATGATAGGCTACCCAAATAAATTGCTAACGCAATTTATTTGGAGATTGCTTCGACTTGATTTCATCAAGTCTCGCAATGACGGCAAAAGTTTCAGGCAGCCTGAAATATAAATTAAATACCAATTTTCACAATATGGCGTTTAATACAAAATGCAATAAACGCCCTATAACGCTATTTAAGGAGCAGGACATGCGTCATATTATTATCGGACTTTCACCACAAAGCACAGATTGCTTATTGCGTACCGAACAATTATGCAGTCGCTTGCCTAATCATGCTCAACCTGTTTTATTTTATGTCGGTCATTCCGAATGGAATGACAAACGAAAAAATATTCAACACATCGTTTTTACGCCTGAAATGTTTCAGGAAGCCTTAAATCAAACCGCTCAAAATACGGCTGATTTAACGCAAGCGGCATTAAGTGATTATATTTTAGATACAACCGCTTTACTTCGCCGTTCTTATGCCACTTGTTTTCAACAAAATGTGGGTGATTTTCAAAAACATATCAAGAAGTTATGTAAGCCAGATAGTGTATTCTATTTAATTGTTAATTTAGCCTCCGCAGAATCATCAGGAATGCTGCCTGTGATGATTGATACATTAAATAACTTGGGGGCAGAAAAAATTAAAGTCGCTTTATTGCTGCCCATTGCTGATATGCCTGAAATAGAAGCCGCACAAATATACGCTTCGTTTTTAGAATGTCGTGCGGTTTTATCACAAAAAGTTACGATGGCGTTATTTGAGTTTGATAACAGCAAAGCGTCATTTAGCCGAGCCATTACCGATGCCGCATATCGCTTATTTTCTAATATTGCCGCAGGCGATTTTCAATATCCATTACCCGTTAAAGAAGAACCGTCATTTTGGCAAACGCGAGAAATCTCCTTATTTGCTGATACGCCCAAAATGTTGGAGATGTTGGGCAAACAAAGTATTGCGGGTATTTTAAATCGTATGTTTTACGGCGAAAACCCCAAAGATAAAAATGAAGAACCCTTGTTTTGGTTAGAAGAATTATTTACCGATAAACGCTGGCTGATGCACGATGATTATCTTTTGAAAGATGAAGAAATCTTGGCAAAAAATCCGCAATCGCGTAGAAAAGGCAAAATCACACCAATTGACGAAGAATGGGCAAGCCGTACTAAATTCTTTTTGGAAGACAGCAAAAAATTGGAGTGGCAAGAACGCTTAACTGCGGTTTATAACTCTTTGAATGAAGTGGCACAACGCCATTTTCGCGGCAAGGGTATCAATATGCACTATGCGACCAGCGAAGGCATTTTGTCGGAAACCGCATCAGAAGTTGTGTCGCAAATTGAACAAGCCATTATCGAAGAATGGCGTGCAACTACTTGTTCTCTCAATATATTTTTGCAATGGTTTGCGGATATTAACAACATTCTCGAACCCAAATTAGCCGAGTGGAAAAATCGCCAAAAACAATATGCCGAAACCGCTCAATCAACCATTGATGAATACAATAATGTCATGCAGCAATGGGAAAACGCTTCCAAAGGCGGCAAAAAAGATATTCAAAAACAAAACCCTGCGGAAAAAATGGCGGCTTTATTGCAACAACATTACACCGCAGACTGCTTTGCCAAAGCTACATCTTACGGCTATCGCTTATTGGGTGCGGTGATTGACTCGATTGGCGGTATCATCAATCGGCTGAAAAAATATATTGAAGAAAAACAACAAAATATCAACAAAGATTTGCCCAAAACCAATAATATGGCGGTGAATAACGCTGTTAGCACGCACCATACGGTTGAATATCATTTGGCATTGGAAGCCAATATGGCATCAGCCATGCCGCCTGTGTTCCAAAAATCGGAAACTGCCTTATATCCCAAATTGCGGAAAATGTATGTGGATTTCATTGACGCACAGCAAGGCATAAACGGCTTAATGGAGATTTTTGACGATAAAGAATTAAATGAAAATGTCGCCAAATACATTGCCCAACATCACCCATTTTTGGTTAATCACGCCGTTGAAACCGAGCATTTGCTGTTTTGGCGAACTATGGCTTCTATGGCGGACAAATGTCCTGCCATAGGCACCCTGAAAAAATGGCAAGAACAGCACAAACCAGACGCATTGGAAGTTCATTCGTGGCAAATTCCTGCCTGTCCGTTTGGTCAGCCTGTTTCTGACCGCATTTCGCACATTTGTTCGTTGATGACTGAAAACGGCATTGTACAAACAGGTTTGGAAATACACCCACAACATGTGCATTATCGTTATACCGTAAGTGTGCCGTTTGAAGAAATTGAAAACATTGAACAATTAGCCACACATTACGAAAACACCTTATTAACCGCAGACGGTGCCGCTTTATCGTTTTTGGTGCATACCAATACCGAAACACTTTACCCTGAATTTATTCAAGGTAAAGCCACAGGATTAAAACCAGATGATATTCGTCAAAATTTAATGTATGGCGAATTATTAGGCGTGGTGCAAGAATATGAAAACGGCATTTATATGCAAATATCAGGCACTAATATTCCTTTGGATACAGAGTTTTGCGAAATTCCCAATAATATTGGTTCATTTAAGTTCAAATTGCTGTCATCGGCAATAGAAAATGCCAAACAAACTGTGCAAATTGACAATACCGTAGCATTGGAATTATTAAATCAACGCTTGGAAAAAATTAAATTGCATTGCTTAAACGGCAAAACCGATTTACGCAAAGCCAGTTGGACAGAAGCAGGCAATTATATGCCATGGGCAAGACAAGCCGATAAACTAATGAGAACACTAAGTCAATAAAGTTTCAGGCAGCCTGAAAAGGTTTTCAGGCTGCCTGAAAAATAAAAATCGTTTAACTTTAAAATGAATAAACCCCTTAAAATAGCCATTTGTGCAGGTGAAGTGTCGGGTGATTTACTTGGCGGACACTTAATTTCTGTGATTAAACAACAATGCCCCGATTGCGAAATTTTTGGCATAGGTGGCAAACAAATGATTGCTGCTGGCTGTGAAAGTTTTTTTAATCAAGAACGATTAGCCGTTCGTGGCTTGGTTGAAGTATTAAAAAGGCTGCCTGAAATACTTTCTATTCGCAAAAACTTCATTAAAATTCTATTACAAAAACAACCCGATATATTTATCGGTATTGATTCGCCTGATTTTAATTTTTCGATTGAAAAAAAACTCAAAAAAGCAGGCATTAAAACCGTGCATTATGTCAGTCCATCTGTTTGGGCGTGGCGTAGCGGACGCGTGAAAAAAATTGTCAAAATTGCCGATATGGTTTTATGCCTTTTTCCAATGGAACCAGAACTTTATCAAAAAGCAGGCGGAAAAGCCATATTTGTGGGGCATCCATTAGCCCAAAGCATTGACTTAAATCCCGATACCCATTATGCCAAACAATTTTTCAGGCTGCCTGAAAATATGCCGATATTCACTATATTACCAGGTTCAAGAATGAGTGAATTAGAATATTTGGCAGAAACCTTTATTCAAACCGCAGGCGAAATAATCAATAAAAATCAAGACGCACAATTTTTATTGCCTGCGGCAACTGAAAATGGCTTTCAATACTTAAAAAACTTACTTAATCAAGAAAAATATCGCCATTTGCCTATTCACTTAATCAATGGTCAGGCACAAATAGCCATACAAGCCGCCGATTGCGTTTTGGCTGCTAGTGGCACGGTTACTTTGGAAGTGGCGTTATGCAAAAAACCTATGGTGATTGCCTATAAAATTTCGCCGATTACATTTGCCATAGTCAAACGCATTTTTCAATTACCTTATATTGGTTTGCCTAATATTTTACTGAAAAAATTCGCCGTGCCTGAATTATTGCAACAAGACGCCAATCCCAAAAAATTAGCCGAAACGCTATGGCAACAATACACACAAAACAACCAAGCCTTAATTGAAGATTTTTCTTTATTACACAATGAGTTAAAGCAAGATACGGATAAAATAGCGGCAAATGCGGTTTTGTCGCTGATAAAGGAATAATGAAGACAGTTGAATTAAAATTTTTTGGATAATGAAAGGTTAAAAAATGACCGTTTTAATTACAGGAGCGTCCGCTGGTTTTGGTGAAGCGGCGTGCAAATTATTTGTTCAAAATGACTACCGTGTGATTGGTGCGGCAAGGCGAATGAATAAACTTTCTGCCTTAAAAGATGAGTTAGGCGAAAATTTTTTGCCGCTACAAATGGATATGACTGATAAAAACAGCATAAACAATGCCTTATCAGAAATTCCAGAAAAATGGCAAGAGATTGAATTATTAGTCAATAATGCAGGTTTGGCATTAGGATTAGAGCCTGCTTACAAGTGCAATTTTGCTGACTGGGAGCAAATGATTGCTACTAATGTTTTAGGCTTATCGTATTTAACACGGCAAATACTGCCGAAAATGGTTGTCAAAAAACGGGGGCATATTATCAATATCGGCTCAATCGCAGGTACTTATCCTTATCCTGGCGGCAATGTTTATGGTGCGACCAAAGCGTTTGTCAAACAGTTTAGCCGCAATTTGCGTGCAGATTTGGCAGGCACACGCGTTCGTGTTTCTAATATTGAACCTGGTTTGTGTGGCGATACCGAGTTTTCCAATGTGCGATTCAAATGGGATAATGAAAAAGCCGCCCAAGTGTATGAAAATGTTGAATTTGTTAAACCAGAAGACATTGCCGAAATCATTTTGTGGGTTTTCAGGCAGCCTGAATATGTGAATATCAATTCTATTGAAGTGATGCCTGTGGCACAAAGTTATGCCGCATTATCGATTTATCGAGAACAGGATTAAAAATGTCACGAAGTTTTGATGAATTAAAAGGGGTGTCTTTATTAGGGCAGAATAAGACGGAATATATTTATGATTATAATCCATCTATTTTGGAAAAGTTTCCCAATAAGCACCCTGAAAATGATTATCGTGTAACGCTTGATTGTCCTGAATTTACTTCTTTATGCCCAAAAACAGGACAGCCCGATTTTGCCCATATTTATATTCGTTATATTCCCGATGAATATCTTGTGGAGTCTAAATCATTGAAATTATATTTATTTAGTTTCCGCAATCACGGCGATTTTCATGAAGATTGTATTAACATTATTATGAAAGATTTGGTTAAATTACTTAACCCCAAATATTTGGAAGTGGAAGGCATTTTTACGCCCCGTGGCGGCATTGCGATTTATCCGTTTGCCAATTATGCCAAACCCAATTCGCTTTATGAAAAAATGGCACAGGAAAGGTTATTTAAAAGCAATGAGCAATGAGTAATGAGCAATGAGCAGTGAGCAGTGTGCAGTTATTAAGTCAAGCCTATGGCTTGACGAATATATTAAGATAACGCTTCGATATTTTTTTCAGGCTGCCTGAAAAAACTCGAAGCGTTATCTAAAAATATATCTGTTTTGCCGCAAGGCAAAACGAAACAACTGCTCATTGCTCATTGCTAATTGCTCACTGTTTATTTCTCCTTCCCGCCCAACAGTATGTGTTTGAGTTGTTCCACATTTGCGGGTAAGCCGATGACCAAGACCACATCGTTTTCCATCAGCACAAATTCGGCTTCGGGTTTTTTGATAAGTTTGGTGCCACGCCGTATGCCGAGTAGTCCGACTTTCAGTTGCGAAAAAGGCAAGGATCGCAGTTCTTTGCCCACAGCAAAGGCTTCTTGGGGCAGTTGTATGCTGTCGCGGTAAATGCTTTTGCTGCCTTGTGCGGCGGCTTTTTCGTCATCGCCTAAATAAATGTCTTTCAGGCTGCTGTATTTGTCCTGACGCACGCTACGAATAATGTTATACACACGATAAAACGGCATACCGTAATGCAACATCACTTCGCTGGCTAATACCAAACCCGTTTCTTGCTCGTCCGAAATTACGCCTGACGCACCTTTTTCGCCTAAAATGCGGGTATTTTCATCGCTGCTACTGCGAACAATCACGGGCAATGTCGGGCGTTGCTGCATAATCACCGACAAAATATGTTCGTTTTCTTTAAATAAATGGGAAGTTAAAATCACCATATGGGCACGGTTCAAACCTGCCGCAAGTAGAATATCCTTGCGTTTGGCATCGCCAAAGGCAATCGGTTCGCCTGCCAAGCGTGCGGACTGCACCCGTTCGACATTCGTATCCAAAGCATAATAGTTAATGCCTTCGTTTTTTAACATGCGGGCAACCGTCTGCCCCGTTCTGCCAAAGCCAACAATAATCACATGATCGCTTTTGCTCATATTTTCGACCAACATTTGGTGTAAATCGAGCGATTTTTCGTCCCATGATTTTTTGGCAAATTTACTGACTAACCACGGTGCCAGCGTGATTAACAGCGGTGCAATCAGCATAGACAATAAAATGGCGGCGGTGCCGATTTGCACGGTTTCGATGTGAATTAACTGGTCTTTCAAGGCTAATGCCAACAGCACAAAGCCAAATTCGCCGCCTTGTGCCAAATAAAAGGCTGCCTGAAAAGAATCCGTGCGTTTATGCTGACCCATACGAGAAACAAGATACACCACAAAGGCTTTCAGCAAAATCAGCACCGCCAAAAAACTGAATACTTGGATATAATTGTCTAATAAAACAGCAATATCCAACTTCATACCGACCGTAATAAAGAAAAAGCCCAACAGCGTATCGCGAAACGGACGAATATCATCTTCCACTTGAAAACGATATTGCGTCTCCGCAATCAACATACCTGCCACAAACGCCCCCAAAGCAAGCGAAAGTCCTGCTAATTCAGTTAGATACGCAACGCCTAATGTAACCAACAACACATTGAGCATAAACACTTCCGACTGCTCTAATTTGGCAACCAAGTTAAACCACGGCTGCATTAACTTCTCACCCAAATAAAGCAAGACAAACAGCACAACCGTCATTTTTAGAAGAGCAAAGCCCAAATCTTCCCACAGTGTTGAAGTATCGCCTGCCAGCGTATGCAGCAAAATCATCAGCGGCACAACCGCAATATCCTGCATTAACAAAACGCCCATTGCCATTTGCCCGTGATGTGTTCCCAATTCGCCACGCCCCGCCATCATTTTGCTGACAATCGCCGTAGAAGACACCGTCATCGCCCCAGCCAAAGCCAGAGCAGCCAAAAACGGCATTTTCAAAATCAAGCCTATGCCCATAATCAGCAAAATGGTGAAAACCACTTGCATGCTGCCCAAACCAAACACCAAGGACTTCATCGCACGCAATTTAGGCAAAGAAAATTCCAAACCGATACTGAACATTAAAAACACAATACCGATTTCTCCCACAAAATCAGTGGCTTCCGTTTGCGAGATAATATGCAAAACACCTGGACCCGCAATAAAACCCACAATCAAATAACCCAACATAGTCGGAATATGCAGGCGGCGGCAAACAATCACCGTTAAAACGGCGACTGCTAATAACATAACCACAGAGTCTAATGCGTGCATTTTGGGGGCTGATGATCAGTTAAATGGAAAGGTTTGAATATACCAAAAAATTTTTGAAAAGCAATGCTTTTGGTAAATAAAATTTTTCTAAAATTTTTCAGGCTGCCTGAAAGGTATTTTTTACACTACAAAAAACCGCCCAAAGGGCGGTTGTATGGAGAACGCAAATTATAAATTAACACTCAAAGAAAAGTTAGCCGTAGGACGCAACGGCACGGGGCGTGGCGGTGCGTAATATACTCGCTGAACAGGGGGCGTAACAACCACAGGGCGATGTTCAACATAGCGTGGTGCGTATGGGCGATGATGACGCACATAACGCGGCGGCGGTGCAGCACGGCGTGGTTGAACGATATGACGCGGTGCAGGGTGATAATGATGCATCACCGTAACTTTGTCGTCACGATAAGGTTTGTGATGTTTGTGGTGCTTGTAGCGGGAATCAGCCATTGCCGATACAGTCGCCAAAGATAAAACAGCGGCAAGAATGAATTGTGCTTTCATCTTGTGTTTCCTTCATTTGTTGAATGATAGGGCGTATTAAAACATTTGCGTCTTAACCACTTCTTAACCTTGTCTTATATGAAAATTAAGAAATAACAAGGCGTTCAGGCAGCCTGAAAATAAGGTTTATTTGCACGCAGTGCAAATCTTTATTGACACAGTCAATAAAGGAGTTTGCAAAGCAAACAAACCGCAATTTAAACGAGCCGTCAGGCGAAGTTAAAATAAGGTTTATTTTAGTCGTCAGACTAAAATCATTAATTTACAAAGTAAATCAATGGATCGCGAAGCAATCAAACCGTACAACAACGAAAACCCCACCGCAAGGTGGGGTTTGATGTTAAAAAATTTTTCATCAATCATCAAAAGAATTACATTCTTTCAATCATTGCTTTGCCGAATGTGGAGCAGGAAATTTCATTTGCACCGTCCATTAAGCGTGCAAAGTCGTAAGTTACTTGTTTGTCGCCAATGGCTTTTTCCATAGCGGTAATCACCAAATCGGCGGCTTCAAACCAACCCAAATGACGCAACATCATTTCTGCCGATAAAATCAACGAACCTGGATTAACTTTGTCCTGCCCTGCGTATTTCGGAGCGGTGCCGTGTGTGGCTTCAAATACGGCGTATTGGTCGGAAATATTCGCACCAGGGGCTATGCCGATACCGCCTACTTGTGCGGCTAATGCGTCTGAAATATAGTCGCCGTTCAAATTCAAAGTGGCAATCACATCGTATTCGGCAGGACGCAACAAGATTTGTTGCAAGAATGCGTCTGCAATCGCGTCTTTCACAACAATATTTTTGCCTGTTTTCGGATTTTTAAATTCGCACCACGGACCAGCACCAATCAGCGTTGCACCGAACTCCTCTTTGGCAACTTGATATGCCCAATCGCGGAAACCGCCTTCGGTAAATTTCATAATATTGCCTTTATGCACAATGGTTACCGAGTTGCGGTCGTTGTCGATTGCATAACGAATGGCGGCACGCACCAAGCGTTGTGTGCCTTGTTTGGAAACTGGTTTAATGCCAATGCCTGATGTTTCGGGGAAACGAATTTTTTTCACGCCCATTTCACCTTGCAAAAAGGCGATGATTTTTTTCGCATCAGGCGTTTCGGCTTCCCATTCAATACCTGCGTAAATGTCTTCGGTATTTTCACGAAAAATCACCATATTGGTTTTGGACGGATCTTTCAGTGGAGACGGCACGCCGTTAAAATAACGCACAGGACGCACGCATTGATACAAATCCAATTCTTGACGCAAAGCGACATTCAGTGAACGAATACCGCCGCCCACAGGGGTGGTCATCGGACCTTTGATGGACACCGAATATTCTTTCAGTGCGGCAAGCGTTTCTTCGGGCAACCACACATTATCGCCATAAACGCGTGTGGCTTTTTCGCCTGCGAACACTTCCATCCAGTGAATTTTTTTCGCACCGCCGTAGGCTTTTGCCACAGCAGCGTCAATCACATCAATCATCACAGGGGTAATATCAACACCGATACCATCTCCTTCGATATAAGGAATAATAGGTTGGTCTGGAATGGCTTGACCAGGAACGATTTTTTGACCTTCGGTAGGCACTTTGATATGGCTCATTATAAGAACTCCTTAAAGTTTGAGTGTTGTTGAAATGTGTTTGTTAAAATAGCCGTGTATTATCGCCTATTTTTGCGTTTTATGCGATAAAACTTTTGCTGTTATGCGTCAAATTGTTCGTTTGCGAAGAAAAACGAAGATTTTTTTAAGGAATTTTTTGTTTTTTAATCAAATAAGAAAATTCAGGCTGCCTGAAAATAATAAGCAATGAAAAATATATAAAGAAAATTCCGCCCTATCGGGCGGTTGGTGGGCAGGAATGCCCACCCTATAATATTTGCATTTATTATATAGATAGATAGGTTTTGCAAAGGTTTCTACCTAAAAATAATGAGCAATGAAAAATATATTTCAGGCTGCCTGAAACTCTTTACCCCAATAAAAAAGGCTACCTGAAATATTCAGGCAGCCTTTCAAAAACACACAAAATATTTTACAAACCTTATTTTTTAGCCGCTTTGGTTGCGTTTTTAACGGTTTCAGAAGCCGCTTGTTGGGTTTGTTTCATAGTGTCAGCGACACTTTTTTGCACTTCTTTTGCAGTGGTTTGCAAAGAAGCAATGGTATTTTTTGTGGTTTCAAATGCTTGTTGCATTTGGTCGAACAAAACATGAGTTTGTTCAGGAGCAGATTTTTTCATTTCTTCTAATTGTGCTTTAATGCTGGCTTGTGCTGCCGCAAATTGGCTTTCTGCCAATTTTTGGGTGTTTTGTTGCACAGAATCAGCCCAAGCGTACAATGCTTGGAAATGTTGGGTTAATTGTTCGCCTTTGCGATTTGCCCATTCGCCTGCTTCTTTGCCTGCTTCTTGTGGATTGCTGCTGTTTTTCAACACTTGTTCTGCGGTTTGGCTGTTATCCTCAAACGATTTTTTTGTGAAATCTAAATTTAATTTAAACAGTTCTTCGGTGCTTTTCAAAACCAATTCTGCGGCTTTGTTCAATTGATTTAAGGTGTCCAAACCTACTTTGCTGAATGTTTCGTTCAGGTTGTTCATATACTCGCTCCTTGTTGCGAAAATGATGTTTAAGAAAATCAAGATTTGCTATCGACACATTTTTGTTGTGCAATGCAAAATCATCTATGTGCGAATAATAAAACAATGAAAAATAAATTGCAAGCAAAATTTTATGGGTAATAGATAAATAAAATCATTGATAGGTGTAGCATAGCCACAACTTATTGCGTTGCACAAAAGTGTGCAACAAATCAGCAAACACCACTTTATACGCTCGTAAAATCCACGCTAAACGGCTTAAATTAAAGTAATTAGGCGTTATTCACTTGATTTTAATCTTGCCCAAGATAAAAGCATTTCAGGCAGCCTGAATGGGGTTTTAAATTGTCCAATCATACGACAAAAATGAATGATTGATTTTTATCAAACAAATCAAAAAAATAATTTTATGCGGAAAAATTAGGTGTTTTCAGGCAACCTGAAAACAGTGAGCAGTGAGCAATTAGCAGTGAGCAGTTATTTAGTTTTGCCTTGTCAGGCAAAACAGATTAGATTTTGATAACGCTTCGAAAATATTTCAGGCAGCCTGAAAGAGCAATCGAAGCGTTATCTAAAAATAATCCGTTTTGCCGCAAGGCAAAACGAAACAACTGCTCACTGCTAACTACTCACTGCTAACTGCTTTCACACAAATCGTTATACAATATCACCTGCCACTCAAAAAACATTGGAGATAACCATACAATGAACATTCAGCATTTATTCTGCACTGTCGCTACCATCACCGTTTTGTCGGCGTGTTCTTCATTGGGCGTAGGCGTGGGTATTGGCACGGGATTTGGCGGTCATGGCGGCATTGGCGTGAGTTTAGGCGGAAATATCCCTTTGGATAAATCGCCCAAAGTGTCATCAAATCAAGGTGTCAATATTCCCCAAATGCGTTTGCAACAGGAATTAAATATTGAATTTAATGAACTTAATCAATATCGCACACAGCAAGGCTTGCAGGCTTTGGTACGCAATGAATCGTTAGACGCTTATGCCGCAACTCGTGCGGCGGAATTGGCTCAAAACTTTTCGCATACGCGTCCCAATGGCAAAAATGCTTTATCGTATGTGCGTAACTTTGTAGAAACCGCTGAAAATATCGCCCAAAACAACGCCGCAGACGGCAAAGCAATTATCGAGCAATGGAAAAATAGCCCAGAACACGCCAAAAATATGGCAAATCCTGTGTTTCGTGCAGTCGGTTTAGGCGTGTATGCTGATGCATCTGGTAAAATTTATTGGGTGCAGGTGTTTGGCGAAGAACATTCTTTTGTGCGTTATTAAATGTTTTCAGGCAGCAAATAGACAATGAATACAGACACTTACCTAATCCGCCGTTCGCGTATGGTCGAACGCTTAAAATCGGCAGGCATTCGCAACGAAACCGTGTTGCGGGCGATGAGCCGTGTACCACGCCATTTGTTTATTGAAGATATTTTTGAAAACCATGCGTATGACGATTTGTCCCTGCCCTTACCGAATAGACAAACCATTTCCCAGCCTTATATTGTGGCAAGAATGAGCGAATTATTGTGTTCGCCTGCCATTGGTTTTCCGCAAAAAGTATTGGAAATTGGCACAGGTTGCGGTTATCAAACCGCTGTTTTAGAAAGCATTGGCATAGGCGAAATTTACTCGATTGAACGCATTAAACAACTGCACGATATTGCACGCGAAAATTTGCACAATTGCGGTTTTTACCGAGCCCGCCTGATTTACGGCGATGGCTACGCAGGTTTGATAACATTCGCCCCTTTTGACGGCATGATTATCACCGCCGCACCGCCACAAGTTCCCGTTCCCCTACTGCAACAACTCGCCACAGGCGGCAGAATGGTATTGCCTTTGGGCGATGAACGCCAGCAATTTTTGTATCTGATTGAAAAAACAGAACAAGGATACCGCGAAACCTGTTTAGAACGCGTGAATTTCGTCCCCATGTTAGACGGCAAAAGTCAGGTTAATAGCCGCAATCAATAAAAATATTTCAGGCTGCCTGAAAACAAGGTTTATTTCACCATTAGGTGAAATCTTTATTGACGAAGTAAATAAAAGGTTTGCGTTAAAAAACAAGCCGAAGTTTCAATAAAGTCAAAATATTATCCAACAAAAAACCGCATTGTAAAAATGCGGTTTTGTTTTGATATATCCCAAAATTACGAACCTAAACATACGGAAGTGAAAAGGTTTTGGGCTTTTTCGTATGCGGCTTCTGCGGTTTCGGCAAAGACGGTGAAGTGTCCCATTTTGCGTCCTGGGCGGGCTTCTTTTTTGCCGTATAAATGCAAGAATGTGTCTGGGTTTTTGAGTAACGGTGTCCAGTCGGGTTCTTCGCCGTTTTCGCCCCACATATCGCCCAATAAATTCACCATACAGCATGGGTGAATTAACGATGTGCGAGACGGTGGCAAACCGCACATAATACGCACTTGTTGCTGGAACTGGTCGGAAACGCAAGCGTCCATGGTGTAATGCCCTGAATTGTGCGGACGCGGGGCGATTTCATTGACAACCAACTGTTGCTTGTCGCCTACGACAAACATTTCCACCGCCAAAACGCCGACATAGTCTAATTTTTCAGCCAAATGTTTGGCCATTACTTCGGCTCGTTTGGTCAGTTCTTCGGGCAGTCGTGCAGGGACAATGGAAAACGCCAAAATGCCGTTGTCGTGAATATTTTCCGCAGGTGGGAAAGTAACCACAATATTGTTATCCAAACGGCACACAATGACGGACAATTCAGCACGCAAGTCCAATTCTTTTTCCAAGATATACGGACCGTCTTTGGCAAGGGACGACAAGCAAGTTAATAAACCTGTTTGCGTTTTGACCGAGCGTTGTCCTTTGCCGTCATAGCCCAAAGTGGCAGTTTTGAGAATACCTGGCAGAAGTTGTTTGGTGTTTTCGTTCAAGTCTTCACGCGAGCGAATGGCTTGATACGGTGTTACAGGCAAACTGGCTTTGCGAATGGTGGCTTTTTCGTCAATGCGATTTTGAGCAATCGCTACCAATTCGCCCGCAGGCGTTACACGCGTTTTTTGGGCGAGTTTTGTCATAGCGGCTGCATTGACATTTTCAAACTCGGTGGTAACGGCGGCGCATTGTGCGAGTTTTTCCAAAGCGGCTTCGTCATCATACGCTGCACAAATGTGTTCGTCTGCAAAATCCGCCGCAGGAGCGTCTGGGTCAGGGTCTAACACGGTTACTTTATAGCCCATGCGTTTGGCTGCCATAGCGAAAAAGCGTCCTAATTGACCTCCGCCCAAAATACCTAACATCGCAGGCGGTGCAATCATCGGCACTTTTTTGTCATTGATTTTGCCTTCGGTTAAAATGGAAGCCGCTTTGGGTTCTTCGGCAGGTTTTTCTTCTGCTTTAACTTCTGCTTTGGCAGGTTCGGCTTTCACAGGTTCAACCTTAACGGGTTCAACTTTGGTAGGTTCAACAGGTTTCACTTCTTCCGCTTTTACAGGTTCAACCTTAACAGGTTCAACTTTGGCAGGTTCAACAGGTTTCACTTCTTCTGCTTTTACAGGTTCAACCTTAACAGGTTCCACTTTGGCAGGTTCGGGTGCAGCGGGTTTGACTTCTTCCACTTTTGCAGGTTCAACTTTAACAGGTTCAACTTTGGCAGGTTCAGGTGTGGCAGGTTTGGTTTCTTCTGCCTTAACAGGTTGAACGGGTGTCGGTGTAACTGGTGTTACGGGTTTGACTTCTGCCGCTTTGTTGGGCGTAACAGGTGTGGCTGCCGCAGGTGTTATTGTGGGAGCGGCAGGCTTGGGGGTTACTGCCGCAGGTTGCGGGGTAACGGGACGCATTTTGCCGCCAATCGGTTGCAAGGGAGCAGGTTTTGCCGCCACAGGTTGAGCAGGCTGCTTGCCGCCAATCGGTTGTAATGGGGGCAAGGTTTGTGCGGTTTGTTTGTTCATCGCAGTTTTTAATCCCTGTAATGGTGATGAAGTGCTTGCGGTACTGGCACTTTCAGGCGGCGTACCCATCACAAGAACAGGGTGCGGTTGTGCTAATTCGGAAAAATCATCTTCGGAGAGAATGGAAATTCCAGAAGTGTTCGCATTTTTGGGATCGCTCATCGTTATACTGCCTTTCTACATTTCACACAAATGTTATGAAATCATTGTTGTTAAAACTTTTTCCGTCTGTTGCTGGCGGAATGCCTTTAATTTATCTAATAATGCAGGATCGTTCTCGGCTAACATACTGACCGCAAACAAGGCGGCGTTAGCGGCACCTGCTTCACCAATCGCAAATGTTGCCACAGGCACGCCTTTGGGCATTTGCACAATGGATAACAGCGAATCTTCGCCACGCAAGTACTTGCTGGGCACAGGCACGCCCAAAACAGGCACATCAGTCAGTGCGGCGGTCATACCTGGTAAGTGTGCTGCACCGCCTGCACCTGCAATAATTGCTGTTATACCACATTCTCGTGCTTTGCGGGCATATTCATACATTAAATCAGGCGTACGATGTGCTGAAACAACTTTTGTTTCATATTCTACGCCAAATTGCGACAGAATTTCAGCGGCGTGGCTCATCACTGCCCAATCGCTGTTACTGCCCATAATAATACCGATTTTCGCCATTGTCGTTATCCTTTATCAAATAATGTGCTGTTTTTTCCTAATTATTCTATTTTCAGGCTGCCTGAAAGAAATATCAAAGCATTATCTTAAATATATCCGTCAAACCGCAGGTTTGACATAAGCATTGCTCATTGCTAATTGCTCATTGCTCACTGTTATTTTAACAGTTGTTGTGCCTTTTTGGCGGCTCGACTGTTTGGGTATTTTACAATTAACGAACGCAGTGTGGTTTTGGCACTGTCCTTTTGTTGCAAACGATTTTGGCATTGAGCAATCAGCAAAAATGCGTCAGGCGTGCGGCTGTATTCTGTATGGAGTTGCGTTAATTGGTGTGCGGTGTGAACCGCCGATTCGCAGTTATTTAATTTTGTGTGGCTTTGTGCGAGCAACCACAATGCGTCTGCACTGTTTTCTGAACCTACATTTTCTTGCAAATAATCATTTAACAACGATACGGCTTTGGTGTATTGCTTGTTTTGATACGCCTGTTGTGCGTCTGCCAAAGTGTTGGGCGGCGTTTCGTCAGGCGTATTTTCCATGGCCATATTATTGCGGTCGGCAATCACCGCAATACTGCGTTCTAAATCGTTTTGACGGCGTTCTAATTGGGTGATTTTTTCTTTTAATTGGCGATTGGTCTCAACTAATTCATTGAAACGATTTTCGATTTCTCGGTTGTTTTGAATGGGTTTTTCTATGGTTTGTGTCGGTGTTTCGGGCGAAACAACAGGAGCAACCGTGCGACACGCACACAGGCTGCCTGAAAGAATAATGAAAGAAAAAAGAGTCAGCCGTTTCATTTTTTAATCAGTAAGGTTAAACCGTCCCCAATCGGTAAGGATACGGCGTGAAAACGCGTGTCATTCACGATTTTGTGATTGAGTGCGTTCATCATCGTGCGAGAAGGTGTGTCTTGGTTCTCGCCCAAAATTTTACCGCCCAGCGTTACATTGTCAATCGCAATCACACCGCCTTGCCGCACCAAACAAAAACAGGCTTCTACATAGTGTTCTGTCGGTAGTTTATCGGCATCAATTAAGGCTAAATCGAAAAAATTTTCGTAACCCTGTTCAATCAGTTGTTCTAATGTAATCAACGCAGGCTGTAAATATAAAGCGATTTTATTTTCCACGCCTGCCTTATGCCAAAAATGATAAGCGGCATTGGTGTGGGTTACGCTTATATCACACGCCACAACCTGACCGTTTTCAGGCAGCGTCATAGCGATTGCGGTGCTGCTGTATCCTGTAAAAACGCCAATTTCTAAATAATGTCGCACGCCCGTTAATTGGGCTAACCACACCAAAAAAGCCGTGGTGCTTTGTGCCGCTGCCATATCCGCCATACGGTGTTGCGTTGAATATTGGCGAATTTCTTGCAGAATTTCAGATTCAGGCGTTGTGATGCCTGCGAAATATTGAAACGCCGCAGGGTGCAACAAAAGCCCGTCCGCACTCATTGTTTTATCAATCCGCTTGATAAAAATACGCCCCACGCGGTGCATTGGCTTTGGCAAAGGCTTTTTGTTCGTCAGGATTGAGTTCCACATCCCACAAACGCAAACGCCCTTGAATGCGTTGTTCCACTTCTTCGGGGTGCTTTTGCAAGTAATCATTCAAAAACTGGGTTGCGTCTGATTTGTAAGAATACATAATATGTTTCCTAAATATTTGTTCAAGCGGTTTATTATATCAATATTCAGGCTGCCTGAAAGAATTTAATATTATTTCAGGCAGCCTGAAAAGACTTATGAATGGGTAATATTGTCATCAATAGTGGGTTGGAAACCCACCCTACAATGGTTTAGAACACAAAAAATATCAGCGTATGCAGCAAAAACAGCGGTACCAATATGCCGAATGACCATGCCATATAGCCGAAGAATGTGGGCATTTTCACTTTGCGTTGTTCAGCAATGGATTTCACCATAAAGTTAGGGGCGTTGCCAATGTAGGTTAAAGCACCCATAAACACCGAACCCATGGATATGGCTAACAGTGTGCGAGATAACTCGCCCATTAACACAGCGGGCTGTCCGCCTGCCATATTAAAGAACACCAAATAAGTGGGGGCGTTGTCCAAAAAGCCTGATAATGAACCTGTGAGCCAAAAATACATGGCGTTAATGGGGCTGCCGTCTGCGGTTTTCACCATTTGAATTAAAGGGGCAAAATGACCGTGTTCGCCCATTTTCAGCATGCCTAATACAGGTGTAATGGTGATGAAAATCGCCAAAAATAATTTGCCCACTTCAAGCATGGGTTCCCAGTTAAATTCATTACCTGCACGCACGGGTTTTTTGGTGAAAAACAAGGATAAAGCGGTAATTATAACTAACAAGGTGTCGCGTAACAGTTGCACCATACCGATTTTGGTGCCAAAAACCACAATCGCTTCGTCTGATTTCCAAATGCCCGACATCAACACCGCACCCACAATCATCGCCAAGAAAATAAAATTGATTTTGCCGTGAATTTTAAGTGGTTGATTTTTATTGTATTTATTTTTACCGTCATCGGGTAGAATTTCGCCGTCTTGTTTGAAATAACGATTGTCTAACCAAAAATAAACGCTTAATAAAACAACAGAACTAATCAAAACAGGCAGAAGCATGTGTTTGACTGTCCAAAGGAAATCAACGCCTTTCAGGAAGCCTAAAAACAGGGGCGGATCGCCTAAAGGCGTTAAGCCGCCGCCGATATTTGCCACTAAAAAGATAAAGAAAACAACAGTATGCACTTTGTGTTTGCGGTTTTCATTTGCCCGCAATAAAGGGCGAATTAACAACATTGCTGCCCCCGTTGTGCCCATTAAAGACGCCAAACCTGTACCTATGGCTAACAATGCCGTGTTGGTGCGTGGCGTGCCTTTGATATTACCCCAAATCAAAATCCCGCCTGATACGGTGTATAACGCCACAAGCAACAAAATAAAGGGGATATATTCTTCAATAATGGCGTGGGCAACCAAATGCAGCGTTTCGTGAAAGCCGAAAAAGACATAAAACGGACTTAAAAAACACAGCGTCCAAACGCCAACAATTTTGCCAAAATGCTTGTGCCAAATTTTGGCAAACAAGAGTGGCCCTAATGCAATGGACAACAAAACCACGACAAAAGGAATGCCCCAGTAAAGCCCTAAATTATGTGCATCAGCACTTGACGCAAAAGAAAATAATGGAAGAAAAAGTATAGTAGAAACAATAACTTTTATACTTGCACTCATAAAATGCAACCTTATCACAACGATGATTACCGATTAGTCGTTCAGGCTGCCTGAAAATGCGTAAAAAGGGTATTTTGTTTTGCATTATCAAAGGCGTATGAAACTTGTGCGGCGTATCGCTGTGTTTCGTTGTGCTTGTGGCTGTCTGCCTGATTGAGTGTGCGATTGTAGCATAAATACAGGCTTTTGATAGGGATTTGTGAGCAATCGTTCTGGATATAGTCAATCAACTGCAAATGCAGAAAAGGCGGTTTATCGCAGACAGTATAACTAATACGGCAAGACAAACCAAGGCATTATAATTTTGTAGTTTATCGACTATAAAATGATTTCAGGCAGCCTGAAACTATCCGCTTATTCGTTGCAACAGTGTATTTTTCAGCAAGGTGCGGTTTTTGCTTTCGGTGAGACTGGGGGCTTCGATTAGGAAACTGTCTTCCACGCGTTCGCCCAAAGTGTTGATTTGAGCGTGCCGAATATGAATGCCCAAGCCGTAAAGCGTGTCGGCGATTGTGGCTAATAGATAGGGGCGGTTGTGGGTGATGACATACAGGGTAAATTGTCCGTCATCGCTCTCGTCAATGGAAACGGTTGTGGCAATCGGCTGGTGTTTGGCTCGGCGGTTGGGCAGGGTTTTGGGGGCGTGAAGATGATTACTTGGTTGTCTGCTCGCTAAAAATTGTTGCAATTCGTCTTTCAGGCTGCCTTCAATTTCGTCTAATTCGTCTTCGTCTATCATCGGCGGCGGATATAAAACGAAGGTGTCTAAAATAAAATTGTGGTCGGTTAAATAGGCATTTGCTTGCACAATATCCAAGCGAAAATGGCTGAAAATTTGACACAAACCCACAAACAAGCGTTCGGCATTGGGCATATACACAAACACTTGCAAGGTGTGATTTTCTAAAAAACGCAAGGCAAAACAGGCAGTTTGTGGGTGCTGGGCGATATGCTGTAAATGCCAGCGAATATCGGCTTTTTGATGACGCACAAAATAGGCATCGCCCAAAAAATGAAATAATTTTTTTTGTTCTTTTTCTTTGATATTCAAAAGGTTAAGTTCATTTGCGGCAATTTGCCGTCTGCGTCCTGCCACAACCACTTGATTATTTTTTGTGCCTTGTAAATATTGTAAGGCTGCCTGAAACAGGTTTTCAAACAATCCTGCTTTCCACGAGTTCCAAATGGCAGGGTTGGTGCCACGCACATCGGCGACAGTCAGCAAATACAATGCGGATAATTTTTCTGGATTATCAACAACTTGGCAGAATTTGGCAATGGTTTTCAGGTTGGCTATATCTTCTTTTTGTGCTGTCATTGACAGCAATAAATGATGTTCAACCAACCACGCCAGAAGTTCTGTTTCATCAGGCGTTAAAAAGTGGTCTAACGCAAATTGCCGTGCGTCTTTTGCCCCCAAAATATCGTGGTCGCCGCCGCGTCCTTTGGCAATATCGTGAAACAACGCCGCCAAATACAAAATATCTTTGCGTTGAAAATTGTGCATTAGGGCAGACGCAAAAGGAAATTCGTGGGCGTATTCGTCTTTTGCCAAACGGCGAAGATTACGCACAACCGTTAATATATGGTCATCAACAGGATAAATATGAAATAAATCGTGCTGCAACAAGCCGACAATGCGGTCGAACGCGGGCAGGTATTTACCCAAAACGCCGTATAAATTCAGCATACGCAAAATTTGCGTCAAACGCTTACCGTTTTTGAACAATTCGATAAACAGTTTGCGATTAGCAGGATTTTTACGAAATCGCCGTCCGATTTTTTGAGCCGCATTCCAAAACAGCCGCAGGGTTTGTGCGTCAATGCCGTCAATATCAGGATTATCCTGCAATAGACGAATGATATTAAAAATCTGCTTTTCGTCTTTTTTGAAAAGATTTTTATCTCGCACCGCAATCAAGCGACCGTGCTGTTCATATTGTGCGTTAATAACCGAAAAATGGCGTGGATATGCCGAAAAAACGCGTTCTTTAAGCATAGGCAAAATAATGCCGTCTAACTGCCGCACGGTTTTGACCGCACGATAAAACGACTTCATCAATTTTTCACTTTTTAAGGAAAAAGAATCGTCTGTTAAATCAAGCGTTTGAGCGATTTTATTTTGCCAGTCGAATAATAATTTATCTTCACTTTTTTGTGCCGCCAAATGCAATTCAATCCGCATACTCGCCAAAGTTTGATGACTTTTCACCAACAACAAGGCTTCCGCACGCGTCAAAATCTTCCGCCCAACCAAAGACGAAAAATCAAACGGCAAACCCTGCACTTTGGCTAACCAAATCATCGTATGAATGTCCCGCAAACCGCCAGGGCAAGTTTTGATATTTGGCTCTAACAGGCTGCCAGAACCCTGCGATTTGGCGTGTCGCTGCTCTAATTCGGATAATTTGCCGTCTATATAAGCCACTCTATCGCGTTGTAAATTTAATTGAGAAATCAAATGGTTATAAGTTTTCAGGTTGCCTAATAAAAAACGACACTCCATTAACGCCGTATCGCCCGTCAAATCGTTTTTTGCTGAAAAAAGCAACTCATCGAGCGTGCCGATTTTGACCGCAGGCGACAAACCGATGTCCCACAAGGCTTGCACAAATTCCGCTGCCCGATTTTTCAGGCTGCCTGAAACATTATCAGGCAAAATAATCGCCATATCGGTATCCGAAAAAGGATAAATCTCCCCACGCCCAAAGCCGCCTGTGGCAAT
Source organism: Neisseriaceae bacterium (assembly GCA_017458185.1). Classification (GTDB taxonomy): domain Bacteria; phylum Pseudomonadota; class Gammaproteobacteria; order Burkholderiales; family Neisseriaceae; genus RGIG9985. The sequence goes on along the minus strand of JAFTFY010000026.1, from coordinate 17,848 downwards.
AAGTGACACTTCTTTTGGCGAAAAAATATCTTGTGCCAACTGACTGATAATACGATGACGCAATTTCAGGCTGCCTGAAAAAAACGCATGCACATTTTGCTGCGTGCGATAATGCCGTGCCAAATCTTGTTTGCCACAAAGAAAATCATGCGTAAGTGTAAAGACGAGTGCAGTCATATATTTTATAGTCAATCAAATTCAAACGAGAAACAGGCAGCCAGACGCAGACAGTACAAGTAATACGGCAAGGCGAGCCAAGGCATTTCAATGTTGAAATTGATGGACTATATCGCCCTACTTCGTTTCAGGCAGCCTGAACAATGGAATGTTTAATCATATCAAAATAATGTGTTTTAAAGTAAAAACGGACGCATTGTTATTGTGTTCTCATTTCAGGCAACCTGAACCTATTGTATTGATTGACATAAATCGTTTAAAATCTTTCGTTTTAAATTTTTAATAGAAAGACAATATTATGGCAGGACACAGTAAATGGGCGAATATTCAGCACAAGAAAGCCCGTCAAGATGCCAAACGCGGCAAAATTTTTACGCGTGTGATTAAGGAAATTACCATTGCCGCCAGAATGGGCGGCGGCGACCCAAATGCTAACCCACGCTTGCGTTTGGCGTTGGAAAAAGCCTCCGAAGCGAATATGCCCAAAGACAATATTCAGCGTGCCATTGACAAAGGCACAGGCAATTTGGAAGGCGTGGAATATGTGGAATTGCGGTATGAAGGCTATGGCATTGGCGGTGCGGCGTTGATGGTTGATTGCTTAACCGACAACAAAACTCGCACAGTGGCTGATGTGCGTCATGCTTTCACCAAACACGGCGGCAATCTTGGCACGGACGGTTGCGTGGCGTATCAGTTTGTTCATCAAGGTTATTTGCTGTTTTCGCCTGAAACCGATGAAGATTCGTTAATGGAAGCGGCGTTAAACGCAGGGGCAAGCGATGTTATCAGCAACGATGACGGTTCATTTGAAGTGATTACCGAACCGAATGATTACCCAGCAGTGAAAGCTGCGTTAGAAGCCGCAGGTTTCAAAGCCGAAGACGGCGATGTTTCGTACCGAGCCCAAAACGAAACCGAATTGTCAGGCGATGATGCGGTGAAAATGCAAAAATTGATTGACGCTTTGGAAGATTTAGACGATGTGCAAAATGTCTATACTTCTGCGGTGTTGGATTTAGATGAGTAAAATCAATTTAATTTTTCAGGCAGCCTGAAAGCCCTTATCGTCAAAAGCGAGACTTGAACAAAGTTCAAGTCGTGGCAATCTCCTAACTACGGAGAGCGAACTTGTCAAATTTTCAGGCAGCCTGAAACTGATTTTTCAACTTTTCATAAAGGAAAAAAACAAATGAATACGCAACACGATTTTGAATTAAGCACACAAGAAATTGACGAATTAAAAAAATTTTTGGCTCGCCCTGATGTTACTATCGGTAATGCGAATAAAAAACCTGATTTTTCGCAAATGACAACACAGACGGAAGTTAAAAAATATTTAGCACAAATCAAAAAAATATATATTTATGGTTATGGTGTCGGTGTATCTAAATTGACAAGCACTATTCAATATCTTACTCAATTAGAAGAATTATATATAAATGGCTGGCGAATGTTATCTATGCTTCCTGAAAGTATAGGACAATTAAAAAAATTACGCATTTTAATAGTAGTCGATTGCGGTATTAAAAAACTACCTGAAAGCATTGTTGAATTAACAGAACTAACAGAATTAGGTGTAGGTTGTTGTTCTAATCTTGCCGAATTACCTGAAAATATCGGCAAGTTAAATCAATTAAAAAAATTAGACATTGGTGGTTATAGGGGGACAACTACTTTAAACCATTTACCTGAAAGTATAGGTCAATTAACAAAATTAAAAAAATTACATATCAGTAGATTACCTGAATTGATTACCTTGCCTGATAGTATGGGGCAACTTTCCGAATTAAAAGACTTGGAAATACAGCAATGTAAAAAATTATCTTCGTTGCCTGCAAGTATTGCACAATTACCCAAATTAAGAAAATTTGAAATAATAGAATGTAATAATCTTAATGATATTCCAGAGAATATTCAACAATTAACTTGTTTTGCTCGTTATACAAACGCTTTGGAGCAATACGAACAAAGCAAAAATAAAAAACGCCCCTTAACGGACGAAGAAAAACAAGCCAAAAAAGTGTTGTCGCAAATTAAAAAAGACACCGCCACGCCGATTATTAAAATCAAACCCAAAAAAGCCAAAAAACTGCCCTTAACCGCAAACAAATTTGGCGGTGTGCCTTACTGGGATTTGCAAAAGCCCTATCCTGTGGATAATCAAGGTAATAAATTGATTTTGTTGGCTCAAATTGATTTGGCAGAATTACCGCCTTTGCCCGATTTTCCTGAAAAAGGTTTGTTGCAGTTTTTCTTGTCGCCTGATGAAAAATATTTATACGGTTTAGATTTAGATAAGCCCTTGCAACAGGACGGTTGGCGTGTGGTTTATCACGAAAATATAGATAAAAATATCAGCGAAGAAATGGTTTTGGCTTTGGATATTCCCACAGCCGAAATGAGTGATAATCTGCCATTGTCGGTGCAATATCAACTTTCATTTGAATTGAAACAAACTTCAATCAGCCCTTGCGATTATCGTTTTGAAAAATTGTTCAAAATAACCGCAGAAAAATTAAAAATCAAGTTCGATGAAGATGACGAATTGCTTGATTTAATTGAAGAAGAAACCTACGATAAACTACATAACAGTACCGCAGGACACCGTATCGGCGGTTACGCTTTCTTTACACAATCCGACCCACGCTACTACAATGAAGAACTTGCAGAACACAAAATTTTGTTATTACAAATAGATACCGAAGGCGATATTATGTGGGGCGACGCAGGCGTGGGCAATTTCTTTATCACAGCGGACGATTTGAAAAAACGCAATTTTTCGCGTGTGCTGTATAACTGGGATTGTGCTTAAAAAAGGTTTTCAGGCAGCCTGAAATATAAGGAAAACAAAAAAATGTCATCAAAACAAAGCGTTATTGTCGGTTTATCGGGCGGTGTGGATTCATCGGTTGCCGCCTATTTACTGTTACAGCAAGGCTTTGCCGTGCGTGGTATGTTTATGCAAAACTGGCAAGACGATGACGATGATGAATACTGTTCCATTAAGCAAGACTCAATGGACGCTATGGCTGTGGCGGATTTGTTGGGCATTGATATTGATTTGGTGAATTTTGCCGCCGAATATAAAGAGCGTGTTTTTTCGTATTTCTTGAAAGAATATTCAGCAGGCAGAACGCCTAACCCTGATATTTTGTGCAACTCCGAAATCAAATTCAAATGCTTTTTAGATGACGCACTCCGTCAAGGTGCAGACTTAATTGCCACAGGGCATTATGCCAAAAAAGAAATCCAAGACGGCGTACATTTTCTATGCAAAGCCGATGACGACAATAAAGACCAAACCTATTTTTTACACCGTTTATCGCAAGCACAATTATCCAAGTCATTGTTTCCATTAGGCAATCTAAAAAAGCCACAAGTGCGAGAAATTGCCGCACAACTGAAACTGCCCACTGCCACAAAAAAAGACAGCACAGGCATTTGCTTTATCGGCGAACGCCCCTTTCGTGAGTTTTTGCAAAAATACTTGCCCACAAACAAGGGCGATATGAAAACGCCTGACGGTGTGGTTGTCGGCGAGCATTGCGGATTGAGTTTCTACACCATAGGACAACGCAAGGGCTTGAATATCGGCGGAGCAGGCGATGCGTGGTTTGTCGCGGCCAAAGATATGTCAAAAAATGAATTGATTGTGGTGCAAGGACACAATCACCCCTTGTTGCTATCCGACAGCCTAACGATGACGGATTTATCTTGGACGCTGCCAGAAAAACCCGCCGCAGGACGCTACACTGCCAAAACCCGCTACCGTATGGCAGACGCTTCGTGTGAATTAGTGTATCTATCTGACAATCAAGCAAAACTTATTTTTGATGCACCACAATGGGCAGTAACCTCAGGACAATCCGCCGTGCTGTATAACGGCGATGTGTGCTTGGGCGGGGGGGTAATTGAGTAAATGTCACATAGCAAATATGTTAAACGCGGTTTTTCTTGGTATATTGAATGTTGCAATCGTTCTGCCAAGAAATACATTAACATTTGTAAAATTTGCGGACACAAAGGATATAGCCCTGTACTTGATGCAGAAGATTTTTTTGATAAAAATGCAGACTGGTTTTCTTTATCTTGTGAAAGAAAAATCATTTACCAAGAATTAAGAAAAATATTACCTAAATTGCCATTAGACCGTTTAGGGCGTTGTGAATATTGTGCAGAAGCACAAGGTGATGATTTTCAGGCAGCCTGAAAAAGAAAAAAGCAGTGTTATTTTGAATAACACTGCTTTTTTTATTGGTGCCGGCTAAAGGAGTTGAACCCTCGACCTTCTGATTACAAGTCAGCTGCTCTACCAACTGAGCTAAGCCGGCAAGAAACGGAAAAATAGAAGAGCGATTATACCGTGATTTTCATTTTTTGCAAGAAATATTTATCAATCTTGCCTGAAAATCAATCCACAAACCGTTTCATCGCAAGCGAGCCGTTTGTGCCGCCAAAGCCGAATGAGTTAGACAATATAGCGTTGATTTTCATATCTCTTGCGGTGTTGGCACAATAGTCCAAGTCGCAACCGTTTTCAATATCTTGGTTGAAAATATTGATTGTGGGCGGGGAAACTTGGTTGGCTAATGCCAAAACCGAATACACCGCTTCAATGCCGCCTGCTCCGCCTAATAAGTGTCCTGTCATGGATTTGGTTGAATTAACAACCAAGTTTTTGGCGGCTTCTTCGCCTAATGCTAATTTAATCGCTGTGGTTTCATTCACATCGCCCAACGGTGTGGAAGTGCCGTGTGCGTTGATATAGTCTATATCAGACGGATTTAAGCATGCGTCCGCTAATGCTCGTTTCATTGCCAAAGCAGGACCTTCGGCGTTGGGGGCAGTAATGTGGTGTGCGTCTGAACTCATGCCGTAGCCTGCCACTTCGGCGTAGATTTTGGCACCACGCTTCTTGGCGTGTTCCAGTTCTTCTAACACCAAAACGCCTGCTCCTTCGCCCATCACAAAGCCGTCTCGGTCTTTGTCCCACGGACGAGACGCGGTTTTCGGGTCATCATTGCGTGTGGATAAGGCTTTCATTGCCGCAAATCCGCCTACGCCAAGCGTGCAGATGGCACCTTCTGCACCGCCTGCAAGCATAATATCTGCATCGCCATAGGCAATATTGCGTGCGGCTTCGCCTATGCTGTGTGTACCTGTGGTACAAGCGGACACCATGCCGTATGACGGACCACGATAGCCTTTCATAATGGTGATATGACCGCAGATTAAGTTAATTAAGGCAGACGGAATAAAAAATGGGTTAATGCGTCTTGCCCCCTGCGTGAAAACGGTGTTGGCAGTGGCTTCAATCGCAGGTAAGCCGCCGATACCCGCACCGATATTGATGCCCACTCGCTCTTTATCTAAATTTGGTATATCGTCCAAACCCGCGTCCGCTATGGCTTGCAAGGCGGCGGCAATGCCGTAGTGAATAAACACATCCATACGGCGTGCTTCTTTGGGGGGAATATACTGGGCGACATCGAAGTTTTTCACTTCGCCCGCAATTGTGCAAGGCAAGGCGGACGCGTCAAAACGCGTAATTGTGCCGATACCGCTCATGCCAGCGGTTAAATTTGCCCACGCTTCGGCAACTGTATTGCCTACGGGCGAAACCTGCCCTAAACCTGTAACGACAACTCGTCTTGCGGTATTCATATAACTTTATTTTTCCTTATTGAAAAAGCCTTTGAACCAAGACCCAACAGGTTTGCTTCAAAGGCTTTATGTGTATTGACACGAAAAATGCAAACCGAAAATTATTTCAAGTTTGCGGTAACATAATCAATGGCTTGTTGCACGGTAGTGATTTTTTCGGCTTCTTCGTCAGGAATTTCGCAACCGAATGCTTCTTCTAACGCCATCACTAATTCGACAGTATCCAAAGAATCTGCACCTAAATCTGCTTCAAAAGCAGATTCATTTTTAACTTCTGCTTCGTCTTTACCAAGTTGTTCAGCAACGATTTGTTTCACGCGTTGTTCAATGTTGTCCATTTGTGTCCAAACTTTCTGTGTTGAAAAAAAGATTCAACCGCCATTATACAAAGCATAATGGGTTTTGACAAATACCTTTTTTAATGATGATAAGAAAATAAAGTTCAGGCTGCCCGAAAAATAATGCTTACCTGTTGATAGTGAGCATATTAGTTTTTGTTATTAAATAATATTTTTTGTTTTAACAAACAATAAAAAACATTCAGGCAGCCTGAAAATATACATAAATAAAGTTTTCAAACATAATTTTGTTAAAATAGCCCTTTTACTTAAATTAGGGCATATTATGAACATTGCAGTAATCGGTGCAGGTGCGTGGGGAACGGCTTTGGCACTGCATTTTCATCGTTGTTCGCATACCGTTTCTTTGTTTGCCGAAAATCAGGCGATGGCTGATGAAATCAATCAGCATAAAGAAAATATCTTATTTTTCAAAGGTTTCAGGCTGCCTGAAAACTTAATGGTAACCGCCGATTACACTCAATTACACAACGCTGATTTAATTTTGGCGGTTGTGCCGACTGCGGCTTTGCGGTCTGTGGCAACAACGCATTTGCAAAAATACGCCCCAAAAACGCCCGTATTAGCCGCCTGCAAAGGCTTTGAAAAAAATACAGGCTTATTGCCACACCAAGTGCTCAAAGAAACGCTGCCTGAAAATCCTTATATCGGCTTATTGTCTGGTCCTTCCTTTGCCAAAGAAGTCGCACAGGGTTTGCCGTGTGCTGTGTGCATTGCGTCTGATAACACAGTGTGGGCAGACCAAATTTCCGCACAATTAAATAGCACAATTATGCGAATTTATGCCAATCATGACCCCATCGGCGTGGCTGTGGGCGGTGCGGTGAAAAATGTGATTGCAGTTGCCGCAGGTGTGGCAGACGGTTTGAAATTCGGCTTAAACGCTCGTGCGGCGTTGCTGACACGCGGCTTGGCAGAAATCACGCGTTTGGCTTTGGCTTTGGGAGCGAGTGCCACAACCATGATGGGCTTGGCGGGTATGGGCGACTTAATTTTAACCGCCACAGGCGACTTGTCTCGCAACCGTCAAGTGGGCTTAAAATTCGCCGAAAACAAACCCTTACCACAAATTTTGCAGGAATTAGGACATGTCGCCGAAGGCATCAACACCATCGCCGAAGTCAATCGCATGGCAGAAAAACACGGCATTGATATGCCGATTACCCGTATTTTGTTTGACTTAATCAACAACAAAATCACCGCCCAAGTCGCCGTAGAACAACTGATGTTGCGAGAACCAAAAGAAGAATAAAATATTTCAGGCAGCCTGAAAACAATATAGTCAAACAACTTCAAAATACAAAAAATAAAAATAACGCACTGTGCGTCAATACGCTACAATCTTAATTTAATCCTGTGTGTCATTACGAGCCAAGCCGAAAGGCTTGGCGTGGTAATCCAGTAAAAAAATCGTAGATTTTTTTACCAACGCCGCAGGCGTTGTAACGACAAGGTTCGTAAGCAATTTAAGGCTACCTGAAATGATAGCAGATAAGTCCGTTACAACGCTTATCAGCGTTGATGAATTGCTATGCAATTCATTCAGGGCGGTTTTTTTATTTTCAGGCAGCCTGAAAAATAATTACCTTTTCACCCACGCCGCAGGATTTAAGGGTTTGGTGCGGTAGCGTAATTCAAAATACAGCCCTGCAATATCGTCTGGCATGGCACCGCTGACACCGATTTGTTGTTTAGCAGAAACGCTTTCGCCAGCAGTTACGGCGAACATCGACAAGCCCGAATAAATGGTTAAGTAATCGCCATCGTGGTCGATGATGACGGTGTTACCGTAGCCACGCAATTCTCGTGCGTAAGCCACTGTGCCGCCTGCCACGGCTCGCACAGTGCCTGCGTTGCCCGCAATGTAAATGCCGTTATACACGCCGCCTGACGGTTTATCATCGCCAAAACGCCCTGCGATTTTGCCACTCATCGGCATAGGCAATTTGCCTTGTAATTTGCCAAAAGCGGTGTTGGCATTGTTTTCAGGCTGCCTGAAAACAGGCTGACTCTCTTTTTTGGCGACCCGATTGCGTTCGGCAATGTTTTTTAACACGCCGACTATTCGCTGTTCATCTTGGCGTAAGCCTTTGATTTTTTGTTCGTTTGCGGAAATTTCATTATCTAATTTAGCCGCCGCGGATAAATTGCTTTTCTTTTGTTTTTCTAAATCAGCGATGATTTTGCGTTGTTCATCCATCAGCGATTGAATTTTTGCCATTTGTTGATTGATTAACTCGCTTTGTTGTTGCAGTTGATTTTGCTGCTCGGCAAAATTTGTTAATGCTTGACGATTTGCCGCTTGAATTTGCCGCAGGTATTCTAACTGCCGTCCTTTTTCGTTTGGATCTTTGTTTTGCAACAACATAATCATCGCTTCGGGGCGGCGATTGCGATAGCGGCTATCCAACAGCCGTGCTACCTGCCCTTTCATGGCTTCAATGCGACTTTCTAACGCCATAGCGTCTTGTTGCAAGCGTTCTAATTCGGCGACTGCCACTTGTTTTTCGTTTTGAATTTTGGCTAATTCTGCCCTTTGTTTAGACAATTCTTTATCGGTTGCACGAATTTGTGCAGCCAGTTTATCTTGCTGGGCTTTTTTGTTGCGTATATCTTTATCGGCTGCCTGAATTTCTTGGCGAATGTTGTCGAGTTCTTGTTGCGAAGTTTCAGGTGCAGCCAGAGCGTTGTGTACCAAAAAAGCACACACCACACTCACAAATAAACGATTTATTTTTGCCATAATATTAAATTTTCCCCATTCATTTCAACAGGTTGCGGTAAGCCTAACATCGCTAACAATGTCGGTGCAATATCTTTTAACGCCCCGCCCGATTTAATTTGTGCAGGCTCGCCCACATAAATAAACGGCACAGGATTTGTGGTGTGTTGCGTGTGCGGCTGATTGTTTTCAGAATCAAACATTTGCTCGCAGTTGCCGTGATCGGCAACAATCAACACTTCGCCGCCTTGATTTTGCACGGCGGTGATAATCTGCCCCAAACACTTATCTAATGTTTCCACCGCTTTAACGGCTGCCTGAAAAACGCCTGTATGCCCCACCATATCGCCGTTGGCAAAATTGCAAATAATCACATCAAAACGGTCGTTTTCTACCGCTTCAACAATGTGATTTGCCACAGTAAATGCCGACATTTCAGGCTGTAAATCATAAGTGGCAACTTTCGGAGACGGCACCAAAATGCGTTCTTCGCCGTCATACGGCGTTTCATTGCCGCCGTTGAAAAAATAAGTAACATGCGGATATTTTTCCGTTTCCGCAATGCGTAACTGCCGCAAACCATAGCCCGAAATATATTCACCAAAACCGTTTTCAATGGTTTGTGGCGGAAACATTACAGGATTTTGAAATTCCGCACCGTAAGCCGTAATAGACGCAAAAAACGCTAACTTTGGCGACTTTTGTCGCGAAAAGCCATTAAAATCGGCAAAAGTCAATGCTTTGGTGAGTTCTCTTGCACGGTCGGCTCGGAAATTCAAAAAGAGCACCGTATCGTTATCTGCCACAAACGCGTTCGGATTAACCACAGTCGCTTGCACAAATTCATCGTTTTCATCACGATTGTATGCTTGTTTTAATGCGTCTATCGCACAGGCTGCCTGAAAATCCGCCCCTGCCCCTGTTAAGGCGTTATAGGCTTTTTCCACGCGTTCCCAGCGATTGTCCCGATCCATGGCATAAAAACGCCCCACAACCACGCCAGTTGTCGCTTGTGGGTGTTTAGCACAATAATCATCTAATTGTTGCAAATATTTTTCCGCACTTTTAGGCGGCGTATCGCGTCCGTCCAAAAATGGGTGAAACACAATTTGTTGCACCCCTTTTTGCAACGCACAATCTGCCACTGCAAAAATATGCGACAAATGGCTATGCACGCCGCCGTCCGAAAACAAACCAAACAAATGCAGTTTGCCATTTTGAGCCGTATTCAATGCCTGTTGCAACACAGGGTTTTCAGCCAGCCTATTTTCTTCCACCGCAATATCAATACGCGTAATATCCTGCGTAACCACACGCCCTGCCCCGATATTCAAATGCCCCACTTCGGAATTACCAAACTGCCCAGTGGGCAAGCCCACACGGCGTTCAGAAGCGTCAATCGTGCCAGTCGCATAGCGTTGATACAAACTATCCAAAACAGGCGTAGCCGCATTTGACACAGCATTATCATCAGCCGCAGCCCGCACCCCAAAACCGTCTAAAATCAACAAGATAACAGGTTTTTTGCGTAAAGAAATAGAAGAAGTCATGGTGATTAAAATCAATGAAAAAATAAGGTGCTATTATAGTCGATTTATCGCCAAAATTTGCGTTTTGCGGTGTTCTTAAAGAAACAAGTAGTTTTCAGGCAGCCTGAAACAAGCAAGCACACCTTTCAAAGTGTGCTTGTTTGACTATACCAAAATATATAGTCGGTTCACAGCAAAAACAGGCAAGGCAGTGAGCCTACGACAGTATAAATAATACGGCAAGGCGAAGTAACGCTGCATGATTTTGCTGTGAATCGACTATATTTGTTTCGCCAGCAGGCGAAGCTAAATAACTACTCACTACTCACTACTCACTGTTTTCAGGCAGCCTGAAAACAAAAAAGCACACTCATCGAGTGTGCTTTTATCGCTATAAAACCAATAAACTTAAACCACGCCTTGTGCCAGCATGGCTTCTGCCACTTTTTTGAAGCCTGCAATGTTTGCACCATTCACATAGTTAATGTAGTCGCCGTCTTTGCCGTTTTCCACGCATGCTTCGTGAATGCTGTTCATAATGCCGTGCAAGCGTTGATCGACTTCTTCGCGAGTCCAAGATAGGCGAATGGCGTTTTGGCTCATTTCCAAGCCCGATGTGGCGACACCGCCTGCGTTAGACGCTTTGCCAGGGGCGTACAAGATTTTGGCTTTTAAGTATTGTGCAATCGCTTCGTTTGAAGACGGCATATTTGCCCCTTCGGCGATACATTTCACGCCGTTGGCAAGCAAGGTTTTCGCGTCATCTTCGTTGATTTCGTTTTGCGTTGCACAAGGCAAGGCAATATCGCACACCACACCCCACGGTTTTTGACCGTCAAAGTATTGCACGCCTTGTTCTTTGGCATAAACCGACAAGCGTTCGCGGCGAACATTTTTCAATTCAAACAAGGCTTGTAATTGAGCGTCTGTCATACCATTGTCGCCAAATAATACAAAGCCGTTAGAATCAGACACAGTCAAGACTTTGGCACCTAATTCAATCGCTTTTTCGCAAGCGTATTGAGCGACATTGCCTGAACCCGAAACAACCACGCGTTTGCCAGCAAAACTGTCGCCTTTGGTTGCCAACATATTTTGTGCAAAATAAACCGTGCCATAACCTGTGGCTTCGGGGCGAATCAACGAGCCGCCAAATTCCAAGTTTTTGCCCGTTAAAACGGACGCAAATTCATTGCGTAAGCGTTTGTATTGACCGTATAAATAACCCACTTCACGACCGCCCACGCCGATGTCGCCAGCAGGTACATCAGTATCGGCACCGATATGGCGGAACAATTCCGTCATAAAGGATTGACAGAAACGCATTACTTCGCCGTCTGATTTACCTTTGGGGTCGAAGTCCGAGCCGCCTTTACCGCCGCCCATAGGCAAGGTGGTCAAAGCATTTTTGAACACTTGTTCAAACGCCAAAAATTTCAGCACGCCCAAATCCACAGTGGGGTGAAAACGCAAGCCGCCTTTGTAAGGACCAATCGCAGACGACATTTGAATGCGATAACCGCGATTGACTTTCACTTCGCCTTGATCATTCACCCAAGGCACACGGAACATAATCACGCGTTCAGGCTCAACAATGCGTTCTAACAAACCTTGGCTGGTATATCTTGGATTTTTTTTCAAAAACGGGTCAAGACTGGTGAAAACTTCTTCCACGGCTTGATGAAACACAGTTTGCTGCGGGTCGCGTTGTTTTACGCTGGCTAACAGCGTATTCAAATCGTATTGAGACATGCTTGTTTCCTTCTAACAAGTTTGCAAAAAATGAAAGGTTTTTTGGGAATGCCCCCAATGTTGCAGTGCATTGTATCACCGCTATTGTGGTATATAATTTTAATTTATTTTTATTTTAAGAAATTTTTATCAATTTAATAAACAAAAATTAAAATTTTAATTCTCGATTTTGAATTTTTATAGAATGTTTATACAAAATATCACGCTTTATAAAAATAGTGAAATTTTATGCTAAAAATAATATTAAAAAAGCATTTTATTTTCTTATTTGAGATAAATCAACATTTTCAGGCTGCCTGAAAGTTTTACCGCCATAGCGAGACTTGAATGCAATTCACGGCGTGGCAATCTCCGTACGCAAGAAGACGGAATGAATACTTTCAGGTAGCCTGAAACAATTATTCGTTGTGAATAATGTGATTTTTTTGTCATATCGTGTTTAAAAGTCGGACGTTTTCTTGTCGGGGGGGGGCGTGCGATAATCAACAGAATTTATCGATTATGTTGAATGCTTTTGTGTATCAACAGCAAAGTTTATCGCTGTATATCTTGGCAGTCAAGGGTTGATAAGGTTTTCATTGTCTTTTTTCATTTAAATCAAACTTTTTGGAGAACCCAACTATGAACAAACAATATCGAGTGATTTTCAACCAACAACGCGGTGCATTTATGGTTGTTGCGGAAAATACGCACGCACACGGCAAATCTTCTTGCAAATCCACTGTTTCGTCAGTGATGGGTAAAGCGGCTTTAACGCTTGCGGTAGCCGTAACAGCAGTAGGTTCTGGCTTAATGACAACACCTGCGGCGGCTGATACTTGGGAAGTGATGTCGGAGACAAGATTTACCAATAAAACCAATCTCTCTCTTTCTGGCTCGTATGATGATAATTTTTTCGTCCCTGTAAATAACAGCAAATACGCCGAAGGTTCCAAAGGCTTTTTTGAAAATCAAAACGCCACAGAAGCGGTGCAAATTGTTACAGGTAATCACGCCAATACGCCTACTTGGTTTAATTCTGCGGTGAAATTGGGGGAAAAGAATGACGCAACTAATTTGTTGAAAATGTATGAATCATTAAAGATTATTCAACGCTCCAATGAATTGCGTGCCGAAGAAGCCAAAGTAGAAAACAAAACCATTCCTGAATTAAAAGTCAGCCATGCGGCTATGGCTATGGCACAAATTGCCTCTGATTACGCTGCTACTGACAAAAATCACCCAGAACTTAAAAGACCTGTTGATGGGGCACAGTATGCTGGTGAAAATTTAGCGTGGGGAGGAAATACATATTTAGAAGATCCAGGTGCAGCAGTTACTTCTTGGTATGGCGAAAAGTCCTGTGTTACTGATTTTAACAGTGCAGAATGCGAAGTACATAAAAAACGAAATTTGAGTTATGCGGAAAATCCAAACGACCCTGATGCTTTTAAACATTTAATCGGACACTATACTTCTTTGGTTAAGCCTGAATTTACCGTTACAGGTGCGGGAATAGCATACAGTGAAACAAATGGTGTTTCTATTGCACAGGAATATTTTGGCGTTTATGAACCTGTTGAATGGGATTGGAAACCTTGTTCTGATAAACCCGGTTATTTGTGTGCTGATAGTTATAAATCATACGCTAAACAACCTGAAAATATCCCCGTTTATTCTGTCAATGACTACAAAAAATTGTTAGCCGAATACATTGATAGCAATGTATTTTATAACGAAGATCAAGTAGTCAATGTGGCATTACCTTTGGGGGATTTTGACCAAAACACAGTTAGTGTTGCAGGCGGCTATGCCTTACAAAAAAATGTCCAAAGAAATACCGTTAATGCAAAAAGTATTGCACAAGTAGCCTTTATCTATGGCGGTTATGCCGAAGAAGGTAAGGCTATTGACAACACGGTTAATCTCGATGACGGCGAAGTGGCAATAATACAAGGCGGTCATTCCGTAGAAAACGACACGCAAGGTAATATTGTTAATATCAATGGTGGCAAGGCAGGTTTTGTTATTGCTGGTTCGAGTAATAATGAAAAATCAACCCACAATAACACAATCAATATCAACGGTGGTCATATCGGCAGTATCAATCAACAAAACCAAGATGATATTTGGGGTGGCGTATATTTGGGCGATATGGGTACGGTCAATGGCACAGTCAATTTCTTGAACGGTGCGGTTACCCATTTGCAAGCCGTATATGGCGATAAAGGCAAAGTCGGCAATAATGCGGTGTTAAATATCGGTGCAAAAAGCAAAGATGATACAAGCCGCACACCAATGAATACGCTGTTTGCTTTTGGTGAAGTGGGCGGTTTTACGGAATATAACTTTTATCTGCCCAATGATGTAAAAGCCAATGATACGGCTTTATATGCGGGTTCTGCCACATTGGGTAATGCACCTGTGAATGCTTATATTCCAGGGGACGCGACCTTAAAACAAAATGATACCGTGCATTTAATTGAAAGCGAAAAAAGCGTTTCGTGGAACGGCAAAGGTACGGTTTATCAAGGTATTACCGCAAAAACCGATTTAGGCGGCATTAAAGTTCAAGGCAAGAATTTAGACTTGACTATGTCGCAAAACAATACAACCGATCCTGTTGTGCCTCCTGCTGACCCAAAAGTGTGGAATATCTTAACCAACACCACATACACCACAGACACACAGGCTAACCCTGCTCAAACATTTAGTGGTGCGTTTAATGCGGCAAAAAACACTGCTGACGCAACGGTGAATGTGAAACCGAATGCTAATTATCAAGGTTTAGCCGTTAATGGTTCGGACAAAGACGGTTTGACTATGAACATTGACCAAGCCAAAAACTTGGGCAACATTGATACAGGTAAAGGCAACCTGAAAAAATTAACCGTTAAACAATCCACTGCCAAAGCAGTGCATATGAGTGCGTCTGACAAGGCAGAAGTGAGCATTAGCAACAGTGAAATCACATCGTTTGGTTTGAATAGTGGTGCTGGCACGGAAAAAATCACGCTCAACAAAAACACAGTTAGTGGTGTGGTCAATGCCATTAACGCCGACACACTCAACTTAACCAATACCAATGCACAGTCGGTTAATGCCAACCAAACTAAAAATGTGCAAATTAACGGTGGTAAGATTGACGGCAGTGTTACCGCACAAGGTGGTACTGGCGGTAAAAAGATTACCATTCAAGCCGCCGCAAGCGTTGGTAATGTTTCGGTAGATACCTTTGAAAATAGTCAAGTTACGATTAGAAACGCCTCTATCAATAATTTTGACTCTAATCAATCTGCCGAAAGTTCAAGCGTTGAATTAGCAAATGCCAAAGTTGCCCAAAATGTCAATGCAGGCAAAAATCAACTCACCATTCAAAGCGGTAGCCAAGTTTCAGGCAGCGTAACCGCAACAGGTGGTGCCGTTGCTATTAAAGACGGCTCAAGCGTTACAGGCAATGTAACTTATTCAGGCGATAAAACGCTGGATATAAACCAAGCCAAAGTGGGTGGCAATGTTCAATCAACGAATGCCAATAGCACGGTTACGCTCAATCACACTACCGTTTCAGGCAACCTGAATACAGAAGGTAAAGCGTTGGTGATTGAAAACAAAGCTACCATTGGTGGCAATGTCAATACTGGTGCTGATGACAATCGAGGTTCGGTTACTATTGATAACAGCACTGTGGTTGGCACAGTTGAAGTTGTTAAAGAAGACACGCTGAACATTAAAAACGCAACCACAGGCAATATTGTGGGTAGCAAAGATATAGAACGAGGTGTTTATACCCCTAATATCACGATTGAAAACTCAACCGTAGGTAGTCTTTGGAGTAAAAAATCTTCGCTTTCTAATGCACTTCCGAGTAATCAAAAAACGATTAAAATTGCGGACAGTACCGTCCAAAATATCGATATTGATACCGAAGATAACAGCACGGTGGAGATTACCAACAGCACCATAGATGGCTTTAAGTCATTCTATTCTGACGCTTCGTCCAAAGTGTCTTTCACAGGTGGGGAAGTGAAAGGTGATGTTGATGTTAATAACAATACCTTAAACATTGACGGCACAAACATTGGCGGCAATGTGTTGGTGAATAGCCAAGCCACAATCAATAAAGCCAATATCACAGGTGATGTAACGGCAAATGGCAAAACTACCATAACAAACAGCGAATTAAACAATGTCAATGGCAAAGTGCTGAATATGAAAAACAGCAATGCCAAAGGTGTGGTTAAAGCGTCTCAATTAGATATGGCGTTGAATAACAATACCATCAAGGGTGTAGATATTCAACAAAGTAATGCCAATAATACTATTTCAGGCACAGGCACGATTGGTTCTGTTCAATTTAATTCAACCAGTACACTGTCATCTAACGCCACGGGCACGCTGAATGTTAATGGCAATATCACTGTTTCAGACAGCATGAATGCTAATGACCGTTCCACACTCAACATTAACGCGAAAAACGGCAGCCTGAAAGCAAGCGAAGTTACAGGTTGGCAAACCATTAACTTTGCCAATTTGTCTGACAAACACGCCGCTTTGCAATTAACAGGCAATAATGCCGCTGATTTTGGCAATAAAATCAAACTTTCAGGCAGCCTGAACAATTATGATGACGGCAAAAAATATGTGCTGATTAACTCTGCCAATGGCGTGAATGTCAATCAGCAACTGTTTGCCGAAAACAAACGCACAGGCAATGAGTTTGATATTCTGTCGGACGCTCAATATCAAGTGGAAGAATTTGGTTTCCACCAAGATGACGCGAAAAAATCGCTGTATATCAATACAGAAAAAACCAAAAAAGGCATTGAAAAAGGCACTTTTAATGCCGCACAAAAAGTGGATAACGCCATCATCAACATTAACCAAGCGGTTGATTACAAGGGCTTAAATGTACTCGGCGGCGGTGCTGGTTCGGTGATGAACTGGACATGGGGTCGCAATTTGGGCGTGATTGACGGCAACGGCGGCACGGTGAATATTGGTTCTGCCAACAAAGCCACACAAATGAATCAACGCACGGCAGAAAATATTGTCAATGTAGGCAGCCTGAATTTCTATCTGCCTGACAATATTAAAAATGGCGACTGGGCTGTGTCTTTGTCATCAAAACAAGCCACTGATTTAAGCAATACCAATATTACGGCGTATTTAAGCGGTGATAGCAATATCAACGATAAAGACACCGTAGGCTTAATCATCAAATCCAATGGCGGTGCCATTAGTGTTGGCAGTAATAACAATGTGGTTGTGCAACAAGGCGTTACCGCCACAACCACAGGACAAGAAATAAAATTGTCTGATGACGCTTTGGCTTTGAATTTGGTGTTCAATAAAAATACTACTGGTGGCGACACTGGCGGTAATACAGGTGGCGATACTGGCGGTAACACTGGTGGCGACACTGGCGGTAACACTGGTGGCGACACTGGCGGTAATACAGGTGGCGACACTGGCGGCAACACAGGTGGCGACACTGGCGGTAACACTGGTGGCGATACTGGCGGTAATACAGGTGGCGACACTGGCGGTAACACTGGTGGCGACACTGGCGGTAACACTGGTAGCGATACTGGCGGTAATATAGGTGGCGACACTGGTGGTAACACAGGTGGCGACACTGGCGGTAATACTGGTGGCGATAC
>JAFTFY010000038.1 GCA_017458185.1 Neisseriaceae bacterium | reverse complement strand
GTTAATTTCAAACGCCGCCGTGTCCAACGCCGTGCCATTGCAGGTTACCGTGATTGCTTCGGCTGCGTCCAAACCTGTTTCACCCACCGCAAAGAACTGACCTTTTTTATAAATCACCACATCACGGGTGAAATCACCTGCCAGACGCGATACATCTGCGTCTTCGCCCATTAAGGCTAACGCCAAATTGTGGCGGTCGAAAGTGTCTAATTCAAAGTTAATTGTGGTCGGTTGTGGTGTGGATAAACTATCCAACGCCTGACCAAAACTTTCCTTTTGTTTGGAAATGCGTTCTTTGGTTTCCACACTGGCAGACAATTCCATTTTAGTGGTGTTGCCAATATGCACCAAACCGCTACCTTCAATACGGCGATTGCGAACAAACACATCGCCTTGCAAAATTAAGCCGTCATCAGTTTTTCGAGCCATTTTTTACTCCGTTTTAAAAAAATTCACTTCGTTCATTTTTAGTTAGAAGTTAGGAGTTAGGAATTAGGAGTTATTTAGTTCGTCAAGCCTTACGGCTTGCGAACAGCCATATTTTAATAACGCTTCGATAATTTTTCAGGCAGCCTGAAACTCCTAACTCCTAACTCCTCACTCCTAACTCTTTTCACACAACCACATTGCACTCAAAGGAAACTGGAAAAAGTGCAAAGCCATCATTGTATTCAACCGCAGGGGCTGCCCTTAACGCGAAGGGCGTTACCACTTTATAATCGCCGTCATCGCTTTGGGGGTCAAAGCCTGAAATCGCCTGCATAATCCGTGTCAAAATCTCACCTGTTCGTGTTAGGTTCAACCCTGTATTGGGATAATAGCGTTCCACAAAATACGCGGTAAAACCCACTGTCATTTTGTGTTGATTTTTGTTATTTGCGGTAGAAACTGGGCTGGCACCGTCAAACACCAAATAAATCGCTTTCTCCACAGGAGCGGTTATGCGTCCTTTACTACCGCTGTTTAACAATTCCGACAATTTCGCCGCGTCTAACACCGCTTTCACACCGTCAATGACTGCCAAGTGGTCAATCAGCACAGGATATAAGCCCAAAATATTTTTATTCATCAAACCAACCCCTTAATACAACCGCAACGCTGTCTTGAATGTCTGCCGTATCTTTGGCGGATAGACCAAAAATAGGACGAGCGGGCATATTTTTTGTGCCTGTTTGGTGAAACGCCGCATACGGCATATTGGTGCCAATGATTGCCCAAGTTCTGCCTGTTTCATGCGTCATACCGCCCAACATCAAACCGCTATCCACTAAAATATCGCCTTTCAGCGTTTTTTTGCGTGCCCGTGCGGCGATTGTGGCAGGGGCAAGGCTTGCCCATTTTGCCCCGTCAGGTGCGGTTTTTTCCGTGCGAATACGGCGGCGTGTGGAATTTTCAAGCACAAAACCCACAGCCCGCATAACAGGGCTTAAATCACCGTTTAAGCGGCGATAAAGACGGCTTAAACGGCTTGCCACAACAGGCAGTGTGGATTGAACAATTATTTTCATTGAAACTCTTTCCACTCTGGCATCACATTCGGTCTCACCGCAATGCCGCTATTGATGTCGTCATCATCGCTTGTGTCTTCACGCAACATGGCAGGGTTTTTCTGCACCGTTTTTAACCATTGAATTGCTTGCAAATAGCGTTTTTCCACAATTTCCGGTACCCCATTTTCGTATAAGTAATAGCGGGCAATGTCGCACACTTTCAGCACCAAGGCTTTTTGTGGGTTATTGATAATAATCCCTGCACCTTTCAAATAACTTTGTGCTTCGTCTGTCGCGTCCGCTAACGCCAAATTCAATGCGTCATCGTTAATGCTTGTGCCGTGTTCATGGTCGGTGATTTGGGCAAGTTCCACTTGTCCAAACCGTTCAACCATATCTTGTTTTGTTGCCAATGCCATAATCGCTCCGCTTTATTAGTTAGGAGTTAGGAATGAGGAGTTAGGAGTTATGCTAATATGTGCTATTCAAAAAGGAACGCAAAATGAAACACAGTATCACCAAAGACAAGAGCAAGGCTTTTGCATTACGCATTATTCGCTTGTATCAATTCTTAATTGATGAAAAACACGAATTTGTGTTATCCAAACAAGTATTAAGAAGTGGTACAAGTATCGGTGCAAACATTACCGAAGCCTTATGTAGTATTAGTCGTAAGGAGTTTTCAGCCAAAATGTACATTGCTTTTAAAGAATGTGCAGAAACCAAATATTGGTTAGAACTACTTTTTGAAGCAAACATCATTACTGAACCGCAATTTATATCCTTATCAAAGGATTGCGAAGAGTTGTATAAAATGCTTTCATCAATCACCAAAACATTAAAAACAACTCCTAACTCCTAACTCCTAACTCCTAACTCCTAACTCCTAACTCCTAACTCCTAACTCCTAACTCCTAACTCCTAACTTATTTTAAGTTTCGCCACCACTTGCGGACGCAAGGTTAATGGCAAGGCGTTGGTTTGGGCGTGGATTTTCCAACCTTTATCATTCGGCAATTTTTCACGGATTGCGTAATATGGCAAGGCTCGTGTATTCACCGTGGCATTCATATCCCCAGGTGCAAAATACTCACGGAACAACTGATCCGCCCCTTTGGGTAACCAAATCGCTTCCCCTGCGGCAATATTCACGCTGCCTGCAAATTGATGGTCATACTGCACAAAGTCAATGCCTTTGTAAGAGAATGTAATATGCGTATTATCCGCACGCAGTGCAGACGCTTCTTGATAACGCATATACACATCTTTCACCGACTTATGCCACACCAAAGCCTGCATAAATTCAGGGCTTGCCAACACCAACCAACCTTTGTGGGCAAAACCGCCTGATAATTTTTGTTGAGCAGTTTTGGTTTCGTCAATTTTGCGACCCACTTCTGTGCTTGCCGTATCCAACGCCCAAATATGCTCTTGTTGGGTAATGCCGAAATCTGCATGAATATCACACAAAATTTCGCCGTTTTTATCAATCACCTTGCCCAACAACGCCCCTAATTGCAAGTGTTCGCGGGTGTATTCCAAATTGCCTTTGGCATCTTGCAATTTATCATTCACCACATCGGCTACCGCAGTCAGTTTGTCATTCGTGCCAAACGCACGCAGATTTTGTACATCATCTGCCAAAATCTGTGTATCCACAGGAAAATGCGGAATTTTATAAGTCCGCACCGCACGGGCTTTTTCTGCTAACGGATCGCCACCGCTACCGCGTGCTTTGCTGGCAACCAAACGCATTTCACCGCTTTGGTATTCAATTTCGGCGTAGGTTGTGTTCAAAAACACAGGGTTAAACACCTTCAAATCACGCAAAATAGAAGATGTTTCAGGTAACACATTTAATGCACCGCTTAACGCATGCACACCAAACACACGATCATTTGATAAATCCATTTTTCACTCCTTAAATATACGAAATGCCAAATTCAATACCCTGTTTAATCACCCAGTCAGGGTTTTTAAAGGTATTGCCGTTGTTTTGCCGCAAATAGTTAATGTCCATCACGCAATTCACAGGGTTAATCACCGTTTTGCCATCTTTCGCATCGGTTAATGCCATAAATTGCTTATCCACCAAGGGATATTTCACCAACCAACCTGCTTTCAAGTTTTCAGGGCAATCCACCACCACACGGCTATGCACCGTTGCTTCAAAAATCACCCCACGCACATTTTGGGTGTATTTCAATTCATCAACCATTATGCACCCCCGCCTTGTTCGTTTTCAGTGGCAACCGTGCCGTTAATCAACGACACACCCAAAGACAACCACGCCGCAGCCAACGCTTGACTATTCGGGTGTTTATTGCCGTTGTCGTCCAACACAAAATCACCGTCAATCACACAGTTCAAAGGCTGAATCACCGTTTTGCCATTTTCTGCGTCTTTTAATGCAGGAAAAGACTGATTAACCAAAGCATAAGGCACTAATTGCCCTGCTTTAACATTCTCACCACACGGCACGCTCACACGGCTTAAATTCGTGGCTTCCCATTGCAAAATATTGCCCACACCCACATGTTTTAATTCAGTTGTCGCCATTTTTTACACTCCCTTACGGTTTTTTGCATTTTCAATCAAAGGGTTTTTTGGGCTGCCTGAAACGCTTTGCCCATCACCGTCATCACTCAATAAATAGGGCGGAATACTCGATGGTTTCAAATCACCAATCAAAGCGGTGCGTGTGGCTTTATCTGCTGATAACAACATCTTGTAAGTAGCATCAGACAACCGTGCAAACTTGCCGTCATCTTGACGAATAAACCCTGCTGCCGATAATTGAGCGTCTGTATCCGCTTGATTATTCTCGCCTTTCAATTCGTCAATTTCATTTTGCAAGGCAGCCTTTTCTTCTTCAAACGCCGCTTTCTGCTCATCAACCTGCTGTTTCAAAGCGGCGTTTTCTTGGGTTAAGCGGTCAATTTCCGCTAATGCCTGTTCTAAATCCATATTCAAATCCTTGTTAGTTTGTTCCGAAAAAACTTTGGCGTGCGTATTGCTGTCTGCCCCTGTGGCACAAAACGACACTTCACGCACCAAAACCCCTTGCAAAACAGTCATCTCGCCTGACTGTTTTACCCCATTCACGCTTAATTCCTGTCCTGCTCGCAAATGACTGACGGCAGACGGGCGGCAATCCACCGACAATTCCCACGGAAAACCATTATCCGCAGCGTCAATAATCGCTTGTCCGTGTTCATTGCTAAATAATTCACCTTTGACTTTCAGCACGCCGTCTTCCATAAACAAACTGGCAACGCCTGCAATTTGCTCACGGTCATGCTCACGCAACACAGGCACGCGTTCTTTGAATTGAATGCCGTTAAAATCAATAATATGCGGCACGCCCCAATAATCAAACGGCTTACCACTGTTGGCAACACCTTCAAACAAGCGTTTGCCGTCATTAGCGGCGTTTTCAGCAAAAGAAAACGCTTGCACTGAAAATTGATATTGCTTGTTCATAACAAAAAATCCGCTCATTCATCACGATGAGCGGATTATTGCAGGCGGATAACTTAATATTGCGTAGTATCAATTCGTTACAATTTACGCAATAGCGTTTAATTGCCGTTTAATTTCTTCTCAAATTGCGTAAAATTTTTTTGGAATACCTTTTCCTTGTCCATTACAAAACGCAATCTAAACGCAAAATAAACGGCTTTATGGCGATAAAGCCTAAAAGCCGATTTTTTCAGGCTGCCTGAAAATATGATTTTGCACAAAAAATAATCTAAAAAACCCTGTTTTTGTGTGTTTTTTGTGCAATTTTTTAGCGTTTAATAGCGTTTAAGACCGCTTTAATACTGGTTTTGTGGTTGTAAGGTGGGCATGTTACCCACCGTAACGAACAAAACGCTTTCAGGCAGCCTGAAAAACTACGGCTAACTCGCCCACGATTTGGGTGAGTTCGGCGTAATCGTCTGTCATCTGTTGGTGTAGCAGAATTTGCAAGCTGTTGTCTGAATCGTGGGTGAGTTCAGCCAGCAAGCCCAAATGGGTGGCAATTTTTTGCAGTGTTGCCAGTTGTTCATGCGTGATATTCATGTTCATTCTCCCATAGTGTGGCTTGTTTGGGGGTAGAAAGGGCATTAACGGCAGGGGCAATAATGTCTGTTTGTCGCAACAGTCGCACTTTTTCGCTCACCCAGCGGCGAGACAGGCTCATCACACGAGCAGTTTCGCTCACGGTTAAGCCTAAACCCATGTAATACACAATTTTTTTAGCGGTTTTGTCGCTTTTGAGTAAGGCAACTTCCAAGCGTTCTTTTTGGCTTTGCACCGTAATCAGTCGGCTAATGTGTTGTGAAACCGCTTGTTTTTCGCAAGCAATAAAATAACGGCGGATTTGTCGCCCCATAGCGTTATTTTCAACCATGGCTAACTCTTTTGCCATATCAAGGGTAATATGGTAGTCGATGCGAACAGAGCCGCCTGTTTCTCGTTTGACAAAATTGTCAAACGAGCAATAGTCTTGATTTTCAAGGAAACCGTATTTTTTAATGCGGTCTTTTATCCAAGTTGAAAATTCTCGCCCAACTTGCAAAAACTCGTGCAGTTCTCTGGCATTGCACATTAAACAAGTTTGATGATTGATTTCGCCGTTAAATACGGCAATTTGGTTGTTTGCGTTCATTTTGAACTCCTAATATTTTAGTTAAAAGGGATTATCCGCTGATTAGGCGGACAGGTCTCAACTACCGATATTAGACGGCTGCCGCTATTTCCCTTTCGGGTGTTGTATTTACGGCTATCAACCCGTCCAGTGAAACTGGTTTTCAGGCTGCCTGAAACAGCGTTCAACGAGCCGTAAGGCGAAGTTAAAAACTTTTAGGCATAAGAAAAGACGCTATCGGGCGTTCTTTCCGCTAATATGTTAGTAGTGTGCGAATAATAAGGTGATAAGCCTTTGTTTGTCAAGTTTTTTTGTATTGTGAAGCAACAAAAAACACCGCTTGTGCGGTGTGTTAAGTGGTTACATTTTTTAGTGTCCGTTCCAACCTTCCATTTTGACTCGGGCATTATCGTTTAAGTGTTTAACGACTTTGTTTAAGTCGTTTGACAAATTCGCTCTATCTTGGGCAAAGCCGTTAATGGGTAGATGATATTCCGAACGGCGGTGTAAAGCACGCCCGCCCAACGCCATGCCTTGAAAAATATTGAATAAATGCCCCATAATGCCGCTCCTTTTTTAAGTGGCTTTTATTATAGTGGTTTTTATTGTGAATAATCAATAAACCCCCCATAAATCGTACGCTTTATAGAGGGGTTAAGAGCGACACAACGCCCAGTCATAAATTCAATTAGGAGTTAGGAATTAGGAATGAGCAATGAGCAATTAGGAATTAGCAATTAGGAATTAGGAATTAGGAATTTCAGGCAGCCTGAAAAATTATCGAAGCGTTATCAGAATATATCCGTCAAGCCGTAAGGCTTGACACAAGGCATAATTCCTAATTGCTCATTGCTAATTGCTAATTGAAATAAGCCGTAAGGCAAAACATAAAGCCTAATTGCTCATTCCTAATTCCTAACTCCTAATTCCTAACTGATTTTCAGGCAGCCTGTTTCTCTTGAAATCTTGGGTCTGCCATTAAAGCCTTGTTTAATGCGTCTTTATAGGGGGTTAAACTGTCGATTTCATCGCAGGCTTGCATAATCGCGTGATAAACAGACATATAGTATTGTGCGGGTAAGTCGGTAATGGACATAATACCGCCTAACAACTGCCCATAAAAGCGGTCGGCACAGGAAAAATTAGTCAGTTGCTCCACTTTGGGCAATAAATGACACGCCAAAGCATAGCCTGCTTGTTTGCCTAACCAAACGCAGTCAAAAGAAAAGTCCTTATCTTCCGTTTTTAGGTGATAAGTTATATACAATTTATCAGGACTTTTGAAGTCAAAATCATATTCCATTATTGTTGCTCCTGTACAATCAAGTGAATGCGTTGTTGTTGTTCAGGCGGTAGGCTTGCTATATAAGCCACTATTTTAGCACGGTTTAATGCAGAAAGACGGCGTAAATCTAATGGCACTATTTGGGCTTTGCTTAAATGGTCTTGAATTTCTGCAATTTGGTTAGATATTCCGCCCATTGCGTCTGTGAAATAGGTATTAAACTTGCCGATTTTAAACCGATTATTTGGGTCTTCACTGTACATTAAATCAACAGTGCTAATCGTGCCGTCTTTGTGCAGAATTTCTACATCAGCAGGTTTTTTGGCGTTGCCTGTGTATGGGCGGAGCGTGTCGCCTTCTTGCTTAAATTCATTAAACCACAATACCGCCGTTTCTGCTTCGTGCGTTCGCAATGCGTTGTTGCTGTCTTTTTGCAATTTTCGCACCACTTTGGGATTTGCTTTTTCTTTAACGGTAAATAATTGTTTATTCATAGTCGCAATTAGCGTAAAAAGCCCCGATAAATAGGCTTCTCGTTCGGCTTGTCTGCGTTCTAATGCGTCTTGTCCGTGTTTTTGGGCATACACCTTATCCAACACTTCCAAACGCTCTTTACCTGCGTTATAGGCAAAAGATGGGTGCGTTGTGGGGTGATGAGTAACACTCGCTCCTTTTTGGCGTGGGTTTTCCGTCTCCATTTGTTCCGCAATAATGCGGTTTGCGGTTTCAACATCTTGGGCTAATAAATCTTCTGCGGTTTGTTCGCCTTGTGCTTGTTTGGCTTTTTTGGCTAATGCGTCCTTTTTAGTTAAAGCCAACACCGAACACTTGCAGTTATAACCGTTTGGCGGAAAGTTTTTATCCCAAAAGGGGTGTTCTACGGGCAGGATTAGCCCTACAAATTCAAGGTGCTGTTCTCTCTGGCTGTCGGAAGTGCTTTCGATATATTCAAGGTAGGGGAAAAAATCACGATTTTTCCAAATTCTCTGCCATTGTCCGTATGCCTGTGCTTGGCGGATATTGGTTTCAAAAATCAGTTTTAAGCGGCGAGTGGAGCCTAACTGCACTAATTTAGGCGAGCCTGTTGGGTCTTTTGGGTCAAGCATAAACTGCTCACCCCACCAGCCTTTTGCCATTAAATGGCGTTTCATTTCTTTTTTGAATGTGTTAAACGATTTGCCTTGTTCAATAGAACGAATTAAGGCGTTCTGCACATCTTTAAGCAAATCATCGCTCATCATTTTAGCAACTGTAAAAGATACGGCGTGTTCATTATGCCAAATATCCCAGTGGCTAAACGATTGTCGGGGCGTTTTATTCGCCAAAAACGCCAACACCGCCTTATCCACAAGATTTGTGGCGTATTCAATTTTAATGTCGCTCATTCATCAAACCCCAAAAAAATATTGCCCCAAGCGTCTTCTATTAACCAGTCCATAGACAACATCACATCAATTTGGCTTTGAATAGCCAAAATATCCATTGCAGGGTGAAACACCCACACAAGAAAGGCTAAATCCTTGCAATGCCCACACCCATTTAACTTGTTTTTAATGGTGTCACTAATCGCCATTTGACAGGCGTTCTCTTCTTCGTAAGTCATTTTTTCACTCATTTACTCGCTTAAATGCTTGTGCAAATTTTTGACTACACAAACTCCGCAAATCTGCGTCTGTTTTAATTTTTTCGGTAAAAGGTGCAAATTCATCAATAAAACGAATATGATTTTTATGTTGAAAAGCCAAACTTGCGGCTTTGTCTCGTTTTTTTCGTACATACAAGCCGTGAATTTTTGGGCAATCATCAAACGATTTATAAACTTTTTCAGGCAACCTGAAATTACCCCATAAAGCGGTTTTTTTTGTCCAACCTGAACCATATTCATACGGTTGATAAACCAGTTCAGGCTTACCTAAAACATCACGCAAAGCCCCCGTTGCGGGGTTTTCTAAAACCCACCATTTAGGCTGTAATTCTTCGATAATTCTCAAACAGTGATTTACTAAAAACAAACCACTTGCAATATTTTTTGCCTTTCCGCCACGCCTTGCACGGCTTAAATCAGTGCAAACAGGATTAGCGATAATGCCTTGCACACGACAAACGCCAAAATCTTTTAATAATTTTGCCTTTGTTAAATTTTCTACACCATAAGCCTGACCAATTAAAATCACTCGATAATGCTTATCACAGGCGTACGGATAACTATCCGATCCTATATCAGCACACAAATGAAGAATAACTTTCACGCCATACCTTTAATATATGCCGCCACAATTTCAGGCAAATGCTGGTTAATCAGTGTTTTTTCTTAATCGGAAAAATCCATTTCATTTAAGGCTGCCTGAAAATCTTGTGCTGTCTCTGCCTTACTCATAGCGTCAAACACTTTGACTAAAAACGGATAAATCAACGCCTGCTCGGTTGGGGTGATTTCTTCATCAGTGAGTAGTGAGGAGTTAGCAGTTAGGAGTTGTTTTACAGCATTAAACGAATAGGTCATTTGTTGTGGTTTAACTCCTAACTTCTCATTCCTAACTCCTAACTCAAAATACTGTTCATCAATCCCCAACACTTCCACAATATATTCTTTGGTAGGGGTGAATACGCCTGCGTCAATGTAAATCTTGTCGCGGTTGGCTCGGTTTAAGTCGATTTTGATTTCTTTTTCAAATTCAAAAAACACGCCATTGGGGGCAATAATCGGCTTGCCCCATTGTTGATTAACCACAATCAAGGCGTTTAATGCGTGGCTAATCGCATTGTTGAGCAACGCCAAATAAGCGTTAATCCGCTCAATGCGTGTGGCTTCTTCGGTTTCTTGGGCAGAACGGCTGCCGTTGGCTAAATCGCCTGTTTTCACGCGTCCTAACAGCAATTTTTGAATTTGGGCATTGGCTAATTTTTCTAATAAAGGGAACGCTTCGCCTGTGCCTTGCAAGGTTAAAAGGCTGATTTCATCGTCATGGTCAATGGCAGTTGCTCCGCCGCCATTAAGTTGAAATAATTGCCCTGCCAAAACCCCTTTGTCGCCTGCGGTTTTGCCCACAATTAAAGGTTGTGCGTAGCGTTTGACAAACTGCATGGCATATCTTGCCCCGTGTTGTCGCAACATTAAGGCAGGGAACAAGCGAGCCATAGTCATATCGCCCGCAGGTTCGTCATCCGTGGGGTGATTGATGAGCAGAAGATATTTCAAATCGGTATCTAAAATTTCTTCGCCATTTTCGCCGTTGCGTAATAATTCGCCTGAATATTTCACGCCGTATTTATCCAAACTGCCTGATTTATTGCGGATTTTAGCTAATGTAATAAAGCCGTCATCTTCCACTTCGTAAATATATTCAGCCACACAAAAGCCGTTGAGTTTAGCGGTTAAAACCACTTCCACAAAGGTGGGCAAATGTTGTTTAATGATTTTCCACAAGCGGTCGATATGTTCATCATGGGCGTTTTCGCCATAAATCCGCCATGCCGATTGGGTGCAAGCGGCACGCAAATCTTCTTTGCAACTTTCCACTTCGCTATCCACATTGCAGGCTTTGAGTGCCTGGTCGCGACTAACGCCCAAGTTATTCAACAACACTTCCCCTGACTGCCCTGCGGATTCAAACATTTTTAAGGCAAGTTCGGTGTCATTGAGTAAATCATCTAATTGCACCGTGCGTGCGTTATCGGGCTTATTTGCAGATTGTGATTTCTTTTTACGGCTCATGTTTTTCACCATTTTGTTGAATGGTGAGAGCATAGCGAGAGAACTATTTAATTTTGAGTAGTATTAAGTGGTTACAAAAAGCCGTAGGGTGGGATTCCCAGCCCACCACAAAGACTAACTCCATTCAGGTTCATGCAAATGCACCACTCTGACATCGTTTGACCGTGTAAAAGAACTGGCTGCCATATACAGCATGTGCAGTGCGTCTGGTGCGTCATCGTGGTCGGCGTAGGGAAAGTGGCGTAATTGTTCAATTAACGCCGATTGGGTGGGCAGTAGTTTAATCTGCCCATTGGCAAAATAAGGTTGTAGGCTTTCAATCCTTAATACCTTATCAGTATTGGGTTTAACGCCACGCACAGGCATAGGCACACCGCGAGCGACAGCACGCTTGACCAGTTCCGTTTTTAAAAACTCTTGAAACTGCACGGTTTCCACTACCCACAGCACGCATTGATATTGCTTTTGAAGTCGGATAATGTCTTCAATAATTAAATCAGGCAGCCGCTTTTTAACTTGGGCTTCAACCACAAATAAAACGCCGTTTAATCGGTCATACGCTCCGATTAAAATCGCTGATGGGTCGCGGCTTGCCCCTGCTTTGCCTAAACTTGGGTCGCACGCCCCAAAATACACTAAATTGGGTGGTAAGGCTTTATAAAAACAGGTGTCTAACACGGCGGCAAAAGTGCCACTTTCGCTCGATACTGGGTCATTTTGGTATTCACTATCAAAAGTGGCGTGTCCGCTTGATGCTCGAATTTTCATCAACGCTAACAATGGGCGAGCCTGCCAAGAAATTTCTGCCCCTTTGTCCATTTCGTCTTTGTGGGCGGCATAATAAGCGTCTGCTACGCTCTCGCCGTCATTCACAAACAATTCTTCCCATTTATCCCACAACGCCATATTTTCAGGCAGCCTTTTTAAGGCTTTGAACACTTTGGCTTGCCACGCAGGATTATGCAGTGTGCGGTTTAACACACTGTCGTAATGTAAGATTGTGCCGATATAAATAAAATCGTTTTTACAATCTACCGCCCCCAAATTTAGAACGGTTTTATTTAACCACGACTGTAATTTATCTCGCTGTTCAGGGCTTCTGACTTGCTCATCGTTTTCAATATCGTCCAAAATCACCAAATCAGGGCGATACGCACCATGCACCAAACCACGCAGGCTTTTGCCTGAACCTGCTGCTTCAATTTTTTGGTTTTTCGCGGTTACAATTACCCCCACTTGCCACACACGCCCAACGCCTGTGTGTTGGGGAAAATCGTTTTGCAATCGTGGGTTAAATTCTAATTCCGCCTTAATGCTTTCTAAAAACTGGCAGGCTTGGTTGTAAGTGTCAGACACCAACACCACAAAATTTTTCTTTTCACAAATTAAGCAAAACAGGGTAAAAAGGCGAGAAACCAGCGTAGATTTGGCTTCGCCACGCGGGGCAGCAATCGCTTGTTGGATACCGTCAGGATTTTTTAATATTTCAGGCAGCCGTTTGAATAAATACTGGTGTAATTCGCTTTCTGTTTGCGAGCGAATGTAATGGGGAAAATAAAACTGCACAAAAAAACGAAAATCACCGCCCAACACCCTTGCCACTCTTGCTTTTGTGGCGTTTGGGCTAATATCAAAATTTTGCGAGCCTGCTTCAATTTGTTTGCGATAAGCCTGCGAAAGGGCTTTTAAGGCTTGTTCGAGTTCTTTGGCTGTGGTTTTCATTGTTTTAATCAACCTATTATTTAATGGGATTGCCACGACTGCTACGCTTCTCTCGCAATACGCATATCGTCTCGCGGCAAAGCACATATACGGCTATTGCTATTTTCTATTCAACTTTTTGGGCAATGTGCGTCCAAAATCTTCCAAAATCAGGCTAAATTCGTGGAGTAGGTCAGGTTTTTTCTCTTGAATATATTCGCCCAACAAATCCATCACCTTTAATGCCACGCCCAACTCATCAGTTTCAGGCAAGGCACGGCGTGCGGCAATGGATACCTTATTAAAACTATCCGACAAACCTGCGAGCGTTTTGGCTTTTTCCAAAGGCGACAATTCGGCGGTTAAAATATCTTTTTGTACGCTATCAAACAGCACCACAAAGCCGTTAATCAGGCTTTGGGCAATATCTGCTGGGTCGTTGCTGGCAACAATATTAGCGGCTCGGTATTTATCCCAGTCGTCCCCTTTTTCTAAACTTTCTGCTTTCCAACGCCAAATAGTATTGCCTGACACGCCCATACGGCGAGCAATGGTATCCACAGGCAGGTGTTCAAAAATATACAACCTACGGGCGGTTTTGCGAATAGTTGGGTCAAATGCCATGTTTTAACCACCCAATCCAAATTTTGCCTTTAACAACGACACCCCTGCGGCAAATAAGCCCCCTGACAAACCGCCTGCAATAGACGCTCTTTGCAAAAGTTGCCGTTGATTTTGTTCTTGTT
Organism: Neisseriaceae bacterium; assembly: GCA_017458185.1. GTDB lineage: Bacteria > Pseudomonadota > Gammaproteobacteria > Burkholderiales > Neisseriaceae > RGIG9985. Next base: position 1,732 of record JAFTFY010000038.1, on the reverse strand, counting down.
TTTCTTGCATTTCACACAACAGTTGATGACTTTTATCAATCCGCCGCTCAATGCGTGCTAATGCTTCAATCACATTGTTTTCGTCCATTTTTTACTCCTTATCTGCTTTTTGGTCTAATTTGTCGTAAATGCGGTTCAGTTGGCTTTCAATGCGTTGTAAGGCTGCCTGAACTTCATTGCGTGGCATATAATTAACCAAAACATGGTTAATCTGCTCATCACGGCGATTGTCGGCAGTATCTTTACGGTCAAGGCGGGCAAGCAGGTTTTTGTATAACAAACCTGCCACACCCACAAAAACCCCCCAAAGCAAATTAAACGCCATTTCTAAACTCATTTAATGCTCCACTGCTCACTACAACAAACCCCTTTGGAAATTTGCTTCTGCCACAATTTGGCAATCCACACAGCGAAAACAGCCTTTTACTGCCAAACGGCGTTGTTCGGGTATAGGTTCGCCACAGTCCAAACACACACGGCTACTCATTGTTTTATCCATATTTCGCACGGCGGCAATACTGTTTTCACGGTGTGCCGTTTCCATCTCACTGGCTTTATCTAATGCGTCCATAATCACTCCGTTATCACTTCGTTCAATTAGCAATGAGCAATTAGAAGTGAGCAATTAGGCTTTATGTTTTGCCTTATCAGGCAAAACAGATTATTTTAGATAATGCTTCGATTTTTCTTTCCGGCTGCCTGAAAGGCTTATCGAAGCGTTATATATATCCGTCAAGCCGCAAGGATTGACACAAGGCATAATTCCTAATTCCTAATTGCTAATTACTCATTGCTCATTGCTAATTCCTAATTAGTTTCAATTCTTTGTGTTATCCGCAACACTCGATTAAATTTATCTTCACACAACCAAAACGCATTATTGCCGTAATCAATCACACGAAATCTTTGCTCGTTCGGGCAGAGCAGCACCAAACTTTCTTTGGCTTTTGCGACACTATCTGTGATAATCACCGCCGTTAATCGTTGCGGCACCACGCTTAACACCGCTTTTTCATCAATTTTGCGAATATGTTGCAAAATCTCATCAAAAAAGCCGATGTGGTTATACAAAGCCTGCACCTTGTCATCAATTTCACGCAAAGCCCAACGCAAACAGCGATTAACCTGTTCGCAAAACTTTAATTCTTCAATTTCGGTCATTTCTTCACCCTTTCACGGTATGGTGTAACCGCACTGCTGTATAAAACAACGCCACTTTCCAATTTGGCACGCCTAATCGTTGTAAAATTTCTTTGAACGCCAAATCCGCTTCTAAAAACGCTCGTTTGCGTTCGTCTTTGAGTGTTGCTTCATCGGCTATATCGCACAGATAATCATGCACCACGACTGCGGGCATGTATTCAGGCGAATTAGGCGGAAACAGTCGCCACAGCAGGCGGGGAATATCTGCCCCATTAGTTTTATAACCCGCAGGCACAACCACACGCCCACAACAATTTAAATCCACGGTATAGCGGCGAACCACTGCATATAAATGCTTGTCTAATGGCTTTAAAATCGGCGGTTTCATTATTCAAAACTCCTACAACGCAAAATATTCCAGTGTGTGGTTTAATTTTTTAACCACCCGATTCACCCACCCACGCCCAAAACTGTTTAAACCGCTTAACTTGGTATAAAACGCCAAGCGTTCATTATTAAAACGCACGATTAAACCTAATAAATTTGGGCAATCATTCACAGCGGCGAGCGTAATTTTGCCGATAATGCC
>JAFTFY010000025.1 GCA_017458185.1 Neisseriaceae bacterium | reverse complement strand
GGTCTCAATACTTTCATTGTGCTGAAAAACCACTTTTGCCCCACACGCAGGGCAAGAATGTCGTTGTAAATCAAACCGTTTATCGCGTTGATTTTCAAACGCTAATTTTCGCCAAGTATTTGTTTTTTCTGTTTTTTGTTCTAAACCTGTGGTTTGTTTGCAATAACTACAACGGTAAGTTTGCTCAACAATATCAAACTCGGCAGGCGAACCGCAGTTGTGGCAGATAATGCGTTGCGGCGGCTTGGGCATTGCTAATCCTGCCCAACGGTCATAAACAGGTTGGCGTGCGTTGGGATTACATTTTTCACAAAAATAACCTTGCTTTTCACTATCAAATTGTGCAGGAGATTTGCCACAATGTTTGCAAGCAATTTGCGTATATTTATGTTTTTTCATTATTATTCAAACACTTATTGTTGTTCAGGCAGCCCATTTTCATCTTTCAGGCTGCCTGAAAGTGGTGTATCCGTTGGCACTTGATTGCTTATGGATACATCTTCTTCAATTAACTGCCCAATTTCTTCCAAAGGCGGTAAATCTTTTAAGTTTTTCAGCCGCAAATCAATTAAAAACTGCTCGGTTGTTGCCCATAAATTAGGCTTGCCTGCCACTTCTTTCTGCCCGACTATCTCAATCCAACCGCGTTCTTGCAACACCTGCATAATTTGTGAAGACACCGCCACGCCACGCACCGCTTCAATATCGCCCCGCGTTACAGGCTGACGATACGCAATAATCGCCAAAGTTTCCATCACCGCACGCGAATATTTGGGAGATTTTTCCGCATACAAATGCGGAATGTGCATGGCAATATCGCTATCCACAGAAAACCGCCAACCGTCTAATGTTTCTTCCAACTTCAAAGCACGATTTCGCCAACGGGCTTTTAAAATCACCAAAGCATCGCTTAATGCGTCAGACGAAATTTTAGGCTCAAACAACTGCCGCAAATCATAACGAGAAAGCGGCTTGTCGGTAGTCAGCAACGCCGCCTCAATAATACAATCAGGGGGAAGTGTGGGTTCGCTCATTTTAGGCTGCCTGAAAAATATAAAATGGTCAATTATACGATTTTATTGTAACGACTTCTAAAAATTGAATTTCAGGCAGCCTGAAAAACTATATAAACCATAAAAAACCGCCTATCAAGACGGTTTTTTATTTTTCAGACAACCTGAAACGCCTTACCCCGCAATGCGTACATCGGATAGATAAGTATTCAAAGCGTCAAACGACAAGTTTTCGCCGTTGGCACAGACTGAATACAAATCATCGCCTGCGATGATTGCCATACACATTTCGGCGGTTTCGCCGTTTTCCGTGTTGTGCATAAAGCGGTAGTTCATACGGTTGTTTGTGGCAATGCCGACTTTGGTTTTGGAAAATTGTTGCGGATTATCGCTTTCTTGTTGTTTCACCACTTCGCTTAATTTTTTGAAATATTCATCAGGCGTGCCGTTTAATTTGCCGAGACTGCTCACCGTAACAATCGCCTGATTGCTTTGGTCTTGGGCAAACAGCGTTGTGGGCGGTTCGTTTTCTTCGTTATCTCGCACAGAAAATGTACCCATAACGGCAATGCTAATGCGTCCTGTGCTATCGGTCAGGGTTTGTATGGTTTTATTATCTATGGGTTTTTCTTCTGCTTTGGTATCGCTAACAGGTTCAGCCACTTCTGCGGCAACTTGTGCCGTATTTTCAGGCAGCGTGCTTGCTTGTTGCTCCACTTGTTGTATGCTTTCATTCGATACCGAAGACGCAGGCGGTTTATCGCATGCAGTCATTGCAAAAGCCAAAAAACTTGCCAAAATCATTGTTTTTAATTGCATTTTATTGTCCTAACTGATTTATTCTTCGTCCGATAAGTCCGCAATAATGCGTGTAAATTCAGCCACATCGTTAAAGCGTTCATACACAGACGCAAAACGAACATACGCCACTTGGTCTAATCGCCGCAGGTGCAGCATGACTAATTCGCCCACTTTTTGTGAAGAAATTTCCTTTTCTTCCGACAGCAACAAAGACTGTTTCACCAAATCAATAATATTATCAACCTGTTCGGCAGAAATCGGGCGTTTGCGTAAGGCGTTTTTCAAGCCACGCCGCAATTTGCTTTCGTCAAACACTTCTCGTTCGCCGTGTTTTTTAACAATCACAGGCAGTTGAAATTCCGCTTTTTCTTCGGTGCTAAAACGCCTGCCACACTGCCCACACTGGCGGCGGCGGCGAATGGAAAAAGCATCAATCGCAGTTCGCGTATCAATCACCTGCGTTTCTTTGTTACCGCAAAACGGACACTTCACAATTATTCAACTTAAAATCAAAACGATATATTTTATTCTAAATAAAAATGGGGAATATTTGAAAAAATTTGCTATAAAAACAATGTTTCAGGCAGCCTAAACGGGTTTTTGCCTGCGTTTTGTTGTAATAATGCAACAGTTTTTGTGGATTAAATCGGTTTCAGGCTGCCTGAAAAATAAAAAAAGCGTTTATCAAACAGCAAACGCTTTTTTATAGTCAAACAACTTCAAAATACAAAAAATAAAAATAACGCACTGTGCATAAATATTCTGCAATTTAAATTTAATCCTGTGTGTCATTACGAGCCTTGACGAAAGTCAAGGCGTGGTAATCCAGTGAAAAATCGCAGATTTTTCACCAACGCCACAGGCGTTGTAACGACAAGGTTCATAAGCAATTTAAGGCTGCCTAAAATGATAGCAGATAAGTCCGTTACAACGCTTATCAGCGTTGATGAATTGCTATGCAATTCATTGGATTGCCACGCCGAGACTTTGTCTCGGCTCGCAATGACACAGTTTTTAACATTTTGAAGTTGTTTGACTATAATCAACAAACTAATGACACTGTGCGATATGAATAACCTTATCAAACCGTTTGGCGGCTAAATCGTCTTTGTGTATCCAAAAATACAAACAGCCTGCATCGCCGAACATAATATCCACAGAGCGATGGTTTGGATTTCGTTCAAACAAATCATCAGACGGCGTTATGCCTGCCTTTTGCAAAATATCGCTAACTTCTTGTATTCGTTGTTTATTTTGCTCTTGTTCTGCGGCAAATTTCTTTTGCAAGTCTTCTGGCATTTGAGCCGCAACTTCCCAAAAACTCATTCCATCTTCATCTTTGGTATTAAACAGTTCTTGTGTTGTTAATAATGAACGATATTCCCACAACAAATGCAACAACTCTTCGGGAATATTTTGCAATTTGGGATAAAGCACTGCGTTCTTATCTTCCACATAAATGCTGTCTAACTGAAACAGCAAAATCCAATCGTCTTTTTCCTTGTCGATTTGGGCTTTCATTTCAGGATTATCACGGTAATCGTCCCAGTCCCCGTTGTGAGAACGCAAAACACATTCTTCTTCCATATCCCATTGTATGGGTTCTGCCCAGCCAAACAATTTCACCGTGCAACCGTTTCGTGCGTCTTCGCCGAAAAATTGTTCGTATTCCGCTGTGTCGTGCAATTCATCATAAATATCCACATCAGGAAACGCTTCTTCGGCTCTATTTTGCGATGGCACATACGACTGACGCGAAAACGACACCGTCAATTCACCTATATCAATATATTCATCATCACAATTTTTAGCACGGTCAAGCGGCAAAGGCATTCGCACCAAAGGCATTTCGGGCGGAAAATAAAACACTTTGGCACAATCTGGATTTTCGCCCCAATCGCCACTTTCATCATCATAAAAAAACGACAACAAACCTGCTTTTGGCAGTCGATTTTCCGTATCGCAAGGGCTTAACTCTGACAAATTAAATTGAGCCATAAAGGTTAAAGGGTGCGGTTTATCATCATCACCATAAAGAGATTCACAGGCAACATACGGCCACACAAAATCGGCAGGCACATCGGGACAACCGCCGATTTTACTTGCCCCAATCGGCAAATTACCAGAACTCATTTGATAATGAACACGAATTTCAGGACGGCGATTTTTTTCTAACCAGTCCAAAATGGCTTGGGCTTTGCTGGACATAAGATACTCCTTATAATGATTTGATAAACAGTGTTGTTGATGAATACAGGTTTGTCAAAACCTGTATTCAATCATATATGATTGAGCGAGTTTTTGAAAAAATAATTTTCAGGCTGCCTGAAAAGAATTTTTGCATTGTCGTTATCGCCGCATACGCTACCCAAATAAATCGTCTTCGCCGATTTATTTGAAGATTGCTTCGCCGTTCTATGGGCTTGCCACGACTTGACTTTGTCAAGTCTCGCAACGACACATTTGTAAGCAGTAAAACCGCTAACGACTGTCTGTCGGCTCGTAATGACAGTATCTTTTTTTCAGGCAGCCTGAAAAATAAATAAGCGTTCGTTTTCATTCTCGAACGCTTATTTTTACGCCACACCCTAACTTTGCACCGCAAAACGCACTTGGCTAAAATCGCCCGCTGCCAAATCTTGTTTGCGGATAAAAACATACAGGAAACCACCTTGACCGAAGAGAAAACCATCTAAATCAATTTCCTCGTCATCTTCATCTTCGATTGTATCGTCTTCGTCTTCATTTTCATCGCCCACAATATTATCGTCTGCTTTAATACCAAACTTGTCCATTAAAGACGACAGAAAAGAAGTCTTTTTCTCTTGCGACTGTTGAAAAGCATCTTGAATTGCTTGTCCAACTTTGTCGTAATTTTCCTGCATCTTTTTGCAGTGTTCTTCTAATTCCTTTTCGGACAACTGTGGCGTATCGTCAGTATCATCAGTATCGCCCCAACTAATTGAACCCAACTGAAACAGCAAAATCCAGTCATCTTTTTCCTTGTCGATTTGGGCTTTGATTTTGGGGTTATCATTGTAATCGTCCCAGTCCCAACCGTGAGAATGTAAGACACATTCTTCTTCCATATCATTGTGTATTATGTCGGCATAGCCTAATAATTTGGTTGTGGTACCGTCATTCTCTCCCCACAAGCGTTCAGTGTCTTCTTCGTTTAATACATCACACACATCACCAAACTTTTCATCAGCACGCCGAATACTCGGCGTATTCGTGCTTGCTACAAACGACAGTTGCACTTCAGAAAGACGGCGACTATATTTGTCCAAGTCATCAGGTAACGGCATGGGCGAAAGTTGTGTTTCGGGCGGAAAGTAGAACACTTTCACGCAATCTTTATCATAACGCTCTCCCCACGCACCGCTTTCTTCGTCATAAAACAACAGCAAATGTCCTTGCTTGGGGAGCAGATTTTCCTTATCCAAATCAGCCAGTTCTGCCAAATTAAATTGAGCCATAAATGCCAACGGACGCAACATTTTGGCACGCTTTTCATCTTCGGGGTCTGGTTTGAACGATTCTTCCCATTCTTCATCACTCATATCCGCTATATCGCCCATTAAATTTAACTCATCTTGCAAAGCTTTCCCCATTTGCATCGCTTGCCACTGGTCAAGTATATGTTTTTCAAACTGCTCCAAGCGTTCGCCTGTGGGCATCTGAAAATCAGGACGAGTTTCCTGCCGATAAGCAATTTGAGCCACACGAAATTCTTCAAAAGTCTTGGCATCTCCACCTGGCAAAAAGGCATATATCCCTTTCATTGCCATATTTTTATCGGGAATTTCCATAGGTTCAGGTTGAGCATTTGGGTTGCCAAAACTACCGCCGCCTTGAACGCGTGGCCACACAAAATTCGCTGGCACATCAGGACAACCGCCGATTTTACTTGCCCCTATGGCAAGCGGCTGTTCTGCCTTTTTGAATTGAATGCGAATTTCAGGACGGCGATTTTTTTCTAACCACGCTAAAATTTCTTGGGCTTTGTTGGACATCATCAACTCCTTATGCTGATTTCAATGAACAGTGTTGTTTATGAATACAGGTTTGTCAAAACCTGTATTCAATCATATATGATTGAGCGAGTTTTTGAAAAAATAATTTTCAGGCTGCCTGAAACTTTTGCCGTCATTGCGAGACTTAATGAAATTAAGTCGAAGCAATCTCCGAAAGCCGCAAGGCTTTCGGGTAGCCTACCTAATTGCAACGACATTGCACAAAACTTTTCAGGCTGCCTGAAAAAACTATGTGTCAAAAGCGAGACTTGACGATAGTTAAGTCGTGGCAATTCACTAAAAAAATCGTCAGATTTTTTTATCAACGCCGTAAGGCGTTGTAACACGCTGTTTCTTATACAATTTAGGCAACCTGAAAAACTTTCTGCATTGCCGTTATATCTTTATTCGCCCCCCGATAAAATCGTCTAACGCCGATTTTATCGGAGATTGCTTCGCATGGACTTCGTCAATACTCGCAATGACGATTTGGGTTTCAGGCAGCCTGAAAACCTATTCCCCCCAAAACTGCCGCAATAAAGACACCGTTTCAAACACAGGCAAGCCCATAACGCTGCTGAAACTGCCCGACAAATGCTGCACAAAGGCGGCGCCTATGCCTTGAATGCCGTAGGCACCTGCTTTGTCCATCGGCTCACCAGTGGCAATGTAGGCGGTGATTTCCTTATCGGATAATGGTGCAAATGTAACTTCGCTAACATTAAGTTTGCTTTGGCAAAAATGTTCACCCGCCACGCACACCGCCGTCATCACAAGGTGCGTTCTGCCCGACAAAGCACGCAACATATCAAACGCCTGTTGTTGGTTTTTAGGCTTGCCTAAAATTTCGCCGTCTAATACCACAATCGTATCGGCACTTATCACAGGCATTTGTTTATGTTGTTGAATATTAAAATTATTTTTTTCATACGCCATGCGACAAACAAAATCCGCAGGCGGTTCATTTGCTTGAATACGCTCATCAATATGGTTAGGCGACACAATCACAGAAAAACCCAAATTCGCCAAAATCTCATAACGGCGTGGGCTGGCGGACGCTAAATAAACGGTTTGGTTTTTGAACATAATATTTCTCAATGGTTTCAGGTTGCCTGAAAAATTTTTTGCATTACCGCTTTTTATAGTCGATAAACTTCAAAACTAAAAATGGTGTCATTGCGAGCCGTGATGAAATCACGGCGTGGCAATCCAGTTTTGTCGTCAGACAAAACCAACGCCGTAGGCGTTGTAACGGCATTACATTATGCCTTGTCTGTTGCCTAAATGGTATAAGAAACAATGCGTTACAACGCCTTGCGGCGTTGGTTCAAACCTATCGGTTTGAACTGGATTACCACGATTTGGGCTACGCCCAAATCTCGTAATGACACAGAATTTTGTTAGGCTGCCTGAAAATCATATTAAACGCTTGGTAAATAGAAATGGCATTATTTTGTTTTTTGAAGTTGTTTTAATTCTTCTATTTTTTTTTGAGTTCTTTCAATATGTGAGCAGGCTTGATGGACATAAACTTGTCCATTCCTATATTTTTTGTCAGCACATAATTCTTGATATGTAGTGTACGCTTTGGTGAGATAATATTCTGCTTTGGCATGGTTTTGTTTTTTCATATATTTTTCGGCGGCTTCTTCACACTCTATTGAACCTTTCCAATATCGGGTAGTTGCATTTCTAGGTATTTTTAATTTACATAAAGTTTCTTCATCATAAAAAAAACTACCAATAATGAACACTGCCGCAATCAAACAGATGATAAATCCTTTCCAGTCTAATGTTAAATCTAATTTCATATTTCACCTCTACAATTTAAAATCAATGAATATAGTCTTTTCAGGCTGCCTGAAAATTTACAAATTCCGCAAGCGTTCTATATTTGGTGCAAAATAATACGCCCCCGATACCGCTTGACTTAACCGTTCTAACAGAAAATCGGTTTGTCCGTCTATATCGCCGAACATGGTTTGTAATTGTTTTTCAATATTATAAAGCGAGTGGCAATAGGCACAGAATATCAGCCCACATTCGCCTGTGGCTTTGCCATACGGCAAACTGCGGCGGACAATTTTTAAGCCCACACCGTTTTCTTTTAAATTTGTGCGTGAAAGGTGCGAGCGAGCGTGGCGTTCTTCACGACTAAATTCAATATTTTCCGCCTTGCTTCTGCCTACACTTTCTTCTTGTTTTTCAATAGAATATGATTGCCACAGCGGTAAATTGTGTTGATATTTCTGCACCACAATGTAACTGCCGCCTGCATCTGGTTGGTTATCGGCAATCGTGCCGATTTCTTGTATCTTATTGATTTCGTGCGGATTTTCTGTGCCATCAACAAAACCGTCTATGCCCCGTGCGTCTGCCAAACGATAACCCTGCTCTTCGCTTTTCACGGTGATACTGTCGCCAAACGCCGATAAAACCGCTTGCAACAGGGCAAAATTTGCCATAAAAGACAGCGATTGAATGTGAATTAACAAATCACACTGCGTAGCCGCCGCCTTGCCGTTGCCGTATGCAGGAAAGTTTTTAAGTTCGCCGCCCTCATCTTTATGCGACAAACTCGCCCAAAAATCCGCCCCAAAAGCCAGCGTCATATCCACATTATCAGCGGCAAATTGTTGTTTTATTTCAGATAAAGCAGATAAACTTTTCAGGCAGCCTGAACGAATTGCATCACGCTTCACAATATCGGCTTCTAACCATATTGCAAAATTAAAATTTTCCGATAAAACAAGTTGTTGCGGGGTAGGCATAATGTGTTCCTTGTGGGGGATTGAGAATGTAATATGATACTAAATTTTTTGCTGGGCAGGAATGCCCACCCTATATTTTCAGGCTGCCTGAAATTTAATATATAAAACGCGTGGGCAATAAATTGCCCCCCCCCTACGCTTTATTTAATCCCCATTGCCTTTTTGGCTTTTTTAAATAAATGGCGGTGTAATAATAAATACGCTAACCAGCCCAATAAAATGCAAAAACTCATCATTGCCGATAGCGTTTCTGGCGTGTTTGCATTTAATGCTCCTGCTAAAAATGACACAATACCTGCAATCGCAAATTGTGTTGTACCCAATACGGCGGACGCGGCTCCTGATTTTTGGCGGAATCTGTCCATTGCCAATATAGTAGCGTTCGGTGCAATAAAGCCTATCATACCCATAGTCATAAATAAACAGACTTCAAATAATAAAAAGCCTAATTGTAAAAAACTCACTATTATCATCAGGATAACAAAAAATATCATTGCCAAAAAGGCGTATTGCAAAACCGTATAAGGTGATATTTTTTTCACAATTTTGGCGTTAATAATGGAAAATGTGGTTGAACCCAATACATTGATTCCAAAAACCACACCAAATTGTTGTTGCGTTAAATGAAAATAATCCTGAAAAACAAATGACGCGGTGGTGATATAGGCAAATAATGAACTTAATGGCAAGGCGAAAGTTAAAACCAATATCATAAAACGGCTGTCTTTGATAATAGACGCATAGTTTTTTAATACCGAAACCAAGTTAAAAGACGCATTATTGTCTAATTTGGCGGTTTCAGGCAGCCCCCACAACATCATCGCCAATAACATTAAGCCAAAAATGCCCAATAAGGCAAAAATCATGTGCCAAGAAGCAAACTGCACAATAAAACTGCCCACAGACGGTGCCAACATAGGGGCAAGCGAGCCTATCATCATCATAATCGCCATCACGGACGCCCCTTGTTTTATATCGAATTTATCGTTGATAATCGCCCGAGCAATCACCACGCCCGCACAACCGCCCAATGCTTGTAAAAATCTAAATAAAACAAATAGATGAATAGAATTAACCGCCACACAAGCAAAACTGGCAAGGGTGTAAATAATAATCCCAAAAATCAAAGGCTTACGCCTACCTAACGCATCGCTAATCGGACCATATAATAACTGCCCAAAAGCAAACGCCACAAAAAATACCGTAATCGACAGTTGCACACTCGCCTGTGTGGTGTGAAATGACTTCTGCACTTCACTCATAGACGGCAAATACATATCGGTTGCCAATGGGGCTAACGCCGACATAAACGCCAAAATCCAAATCAAAATAAAATTAGACGATTTATTGATTTTCATTTTGTTTAACCTCTTGTTTTTATTGTTTTTCAGGCAGCCTGAAATAATCGGTAAGATTGTGCGTGAGACACAAAATGATGAAATCTTTTGAGCAAAAGTTTCAACCTGAAAGCGTGCGTTATTATAGACAAAAAACACGGTGCGTGTAAGCCACACCGTGTTTTAATAAACCATACAAAAATTTTAGCGTTTGAACATATTGCCAAATTTTTGATTGAATTTATCTACGCGACCTGTGCTATCGACAATTTTTTGTTTGCCTGTGTAAAACGGGTGGCACTCGGAACATACTTCCACATGGAATGCGTCTTTTTCCATTGCCGAACGGGTGGTAAATGTGTTGCCACAAGAACAAGTTACGGCAACATCGTGATAATTTGGGTGAATATCTGTTTTCATTGTGATTTCCTTAAAAATTACGGGTGCAGGGATTGTGCCTACACTTCATTAAAACAAGCGGAGAATTATAATATAAAAATATCCGTTTGTTCAAGTGCTTTTTCAGGCTGGCTGAAACTCACACATGAAAACTCTCGCCACAACCACAGGTGTTTTGGGCATTAGGATTATCGAACTTAAAGCCCTCTTGCAAACCCTCTTTGACATAGTCTAATTGCGTGCCGTCTAAATAAAGCAGGCTTTTGGCATCAACAAACACTTGAACACCAAAACTTTCAAACACTTGGTCGTGAGTATCAGGCGTATCCACAAATTCCAAAGCATAAGCCATACCCGAACAGCCGCTGGTTTTCACGCCGATTCGCACACCCTGCCCTTTCCCCCTTTTCTCCAAAAATCGGCGGATATGGTCGGCGGCACGCTCTGTGAGTGTAATCATTGTTTTTTCCTCTTAAAAAAGTGTTCATTTTACATTACAATAGCACCGAATATTCGATTTTATCAAAAAATGAACAACGAAAAATTTAGCCAACAAACCGTTTTATGGGTAAAACGCCATTCAGACAAACTGATGACCTTTTCGATTACCCGCCCTGCCGCCTATCGCTTTGCCGCAGGGCAGTTTTCGCGTTTGGGTTTTCAATGCAATAATGGCTTTATTTGGCGAGCCTATTCGATTATGTCGCCCGAATACGCCGATACGCTTGACTACTTCGCCGTGCTAATCCAAAACGGCGAAATGAGCGAATATTTGAATAAACTTAAAACAGGCGACACGGTTTTATTAGACAACAACGCCACAGGATTTTTCTTACCACAAAGATTTGCTAATGGAAAACAATTAGTTATGTTATCCACAGGTTCAGGCATTGCCCCATTTTTATCGCATATCAGGCAGCCTGAAATTCGTGAGCGTTTTGAACAAATGGTGTTGGTGCATAGCGTATCTTATGCAAACGATTTAATTTTTTCAGGCAGCCTAAAAAACGGCTTGGCAGACGACCCATTAGTGGGCGAATTTTATCAACAATTTCAATATATTCCGATTACCACACGCGAAACAGGAAACGGCTTACATAAACGCATTCCTGAATTACTGAAAAACAAACAATTAGAAAACGCCTGCGGCTTTGAATGGACAAAACAAGATACGCGTTTTATGGTGTGCGGCAATCCGCAAATGGTAGAGAACACGCTACACGCCCTAAAAGAATTAGGCTACACCATGCACCGCAACCGTCAAAAAGGTGAAGTGATTGTGGAGAATGGGTTTTAATGAGGCAGTTTCAGGCTGCCTGAAATCATTTAACAAACCATAAATCATGCAAATTTCCAAGCGTCTTGCCAATTTTTTCCTGCCAAGTCTTTGGGGGATAATAAAGGTTCTGATGATAACTGCCAGTCTATTGCAACCGTTGGGTCGTTCCATAACAGGGAATGTTCGGCTTTGGGGTTGTAATAGTCGGTGCATTTATAAACAAATTCGGCGGTGTCGCTTAATACATAAAATCCGTGGGCAAAACCTTCTGGTAGCCAAAATTGTTTTTTATTGTCGGCACTTAAAACAACGCCCACCCATTTGCCAAATGTGGGCGAACTTTGTCGCATATCCACAGCCACATCAAATACTTCGCCGTGAATGACGCGTACCAATTTGCCTTGTGGATTTTCGCTTTGGTAATGCAAACCACGCAACACGCCTTTTTGGGATTGGGAATGGTTTTCTTGCACAAAGGTTTTGGGTGCAATATTGTCATAAAACCAATTTGCTCGAAAGGTTTCCATAAAAAAACCGCGTTCATCGCCAAAAATTTGCGGTTGTAAAATTTTGACATCGGAAATGTTGGTATCAATAATGTTCATAGATATTTCCTTAAATCTTGTAAATGCTGTTGCCAATCGCACGCTTCAATGCCAAAGGCATTGTTTATTTTTTCTAAATTTAAGCGTGAATTTTTAGGGCGTTTTGCCTGCGTGGGATATTCTTCACTGCTAATGGCTTCTAATTGTGGTGCGTGCAGAATGCCTTGATTGTGGGCTGCCTGAAAAATTTTTTGTGCAAATTCAAACCAAGAAACATAGGGCATACCGCTGTAATGATAAATGCCAAATTGCGGATTTTTTGCCATACAAATCAACGCGTTTGCTATATCCTGTGCTTCTGTCGGCGAGCTAAATTGGTCGGCAACAATGCGTAAATGACCATGTGTTTTGCCTAAACTTAACATTGTTTTGACAAAATTCTTGCCATATCTGCCAAAAACCCAAGCCGTTCGCAATATCATGGCTTTTTCACAATGTGCCAAAATGGCTTGTTCGCCCAATAATTTACTTTTGCCATAAACGCTTTGCGGATTGCTGGCGTCTGTTTCAGAATAGGGTTCTGTTTTTTTGCCGTCAAAAACATAATCCGTTGAAATATGAAGTAAAATGGCATTCTGTTGTTGAGCGGCAATCGCTAAATTTTTGGCACCGATATGATTGATTAAATGGGCTTTTTCGCTTTCTTCTTCGGCTTTATCCACTGCCGTATAAGCGGCGGCGTTGATGATGATTTGCGGTTGAATGGTTTGCACGGCGTTTTGCACAGCCAACACATTGCTAATATCTAATTGGCTATGCGTCAAAGCGTTTGCTTGGGGCAGTAATCGTTGCAATTCCTGCCCCACTTGTCCGCCTGCACCTGTGATTAAAAAATTCATCAATTTTCTTTCCTATACTGTGTTTCAGGCTGCCTGAAAGAAACTCCTGCAAACCCTTACTGAAACAAAAATTTAATCCTGCCATAGGGTGGGCTTCCCAGACCACCAATACTTTGTTAGGTGTAATTTTTTGAATTTTAATGACTTTTATTCTGCCCTATCGGGCGGTTTGGTGGGCAAGGATGCCCACCTTACGGCACTTCTTTTTCAAAAATAGGTTTTGCAAAAGTTTCAGGCTGCCTGAAAGCGTTTCAGGTAGCCTTTTTAAGCATTTTCTTCAATTAAATGTAATAAATATTTGCCGTAACTGTTTTTATTCATTGGTATTGCCAATTTTTCTAATTGCTGAATATCAATCCAGCCCTTACGCCAAGCGATTTCTTCCAAACAAGCAATTTTGGTATTCTGCACATGTTGTACCGTGCGTACATAAGATGCGGCTTCGTGCAGGCTTTCATAAGTGCCTGTGTCCAACCACGCAAAACCACGCCCCAAAATTTGCACGCTGAGTGTGCCATTTTGCAAATAAATTTGATTTAAGTCGGTGATTTCCAATTCGCCACGAGCGGACGGTTTGAGTTGTTTGGCATATTCAACCACTTGATTATCATAAAAATATAGACCTGTAACCGCATATTTGGATTTGGGATTTTGCGGTTTTTCTTCTATGCTTTTGGCTTGAAATTGTTCATCAAATTCCACCACGCCAAAGCGTTCAGGGTCTTTTACTTGATAGGCAAAAACCGTTGCCCCTGAATTTTTTGCCGCATTTTGTAGCGTTTGCGTAAAACTTTGTCCGTAAAAAATATTGTCGCCCAAAATCAAACTCACTTTGTCATCGGCGATAAATTTTTCACCAATTAAAAACGCTTGTGCTAAACCATCAGGTTTGGGTTGTTCAGCATATTGCAAAGAAATCCCCAAACGACTGCCATCGCCCAATAATTGCATAAAATGATTTTTATCTTGCGGTGTGGTGATGATTAAAATATCACGAATACCCGCTAACATTAACACCGATAAAGGGTAATAAATCATCGGCTTATCATAAATGGGCAGTAATTGTTTGGAAGTGCCTTGTGTAATGGGATAAAGACGCGTGCCACTGCCGCCTGCTAAAATAATGCCTTTCATTGTGCCACTCCTAATCTTTGCAACTGATATTTGCCGTTTAAAATATTCTCCCACCAAGTGCGATTATCTAAATACCATTGCACGGTTTTTCTTATGCCACTTTCAAACGAATGTTCAGGCTGCCAACCTAATTCTTGCTTGATTTTGGTTGCGTCAATCGCATAACGCTTATCGTGTCCTGGGCGGTCTTTGACAAAGGAAATTAAATCTGCGTATGGTGTTGCTTGTGGGCGTAACTCATCTAACAATGCGCAAATGGTTTCAACCACTTCAATATTTTTGCGTTCATTATTGCCACCGATATTGTAACTTTCGCCAATTTTCCCTTGTGTAACAACAAGATACAATGCCTTCGCATGATCTTCCACAAACAACCAATCGCGAATTTGTCCGCCGTCCCCATAAACAGGCAAAGGCTTACCCTGCAAAGCGTTCAAAATCATCAAAGGAATTAACTTTTCGGGAAAATGAAAAGGACCATAATTGTTGGAACAATTTGTAATCACAGTTGGCAAGCCGTAAGTTCGTTGCCACGCACGCACCAAATGGTCGGAAGACGCTTTGGAAGCCGAGTAAGGACTATTAGGCGAATACGGCGTTGTTTCGGTAAAAAGAGTGTCTGTATCGTCTAAATCGCCAAACACTTCATCAGTGGAAATATGATGAAAACGAAATTTTTGTTGGCGTTCGTCAGATAAATTTTGCCAATAACGGCGTGAAATTTCCAATAAATGATAAGTGCCAAAAATATTGGTTTGCAAAAATGCGTCAGGCGAATCAATCGAACGATCGACATGCGTTTCTGCCGCTAAATTCATAATCACATCAGGCTGAAATTCATCAAAAACCTGTTGCATTTTTGTTTTATCACAAATATCAATTTGTGCAAATTGATAACGCGGATTATTGGCAACACTCGTTAAAGATTCCAAATTGCCTGCATAAGTGAGTTTATCCACATTCATCACACTGTCTTCGGTGTGATTGATAATATAACGAATAAGGGCTGAACCAATAAACCCAGCACCGCCTGTGATGAGTATCTTCATATAATTAAACCTATGATAATCAATAATTGTAATATGATTATGACTAATAAAATTTTGAAAAGAAATCTGTATTTGTGATATTTATATTCTATTTTTTCTATTCTAAATATATTTTTTATTTTATATCTATTATCATAGAAAAAATCAGCATATAATTTGCGATGATTATTGATAATAGTTTGATATAAATGATCTTCCTTTTTTTAGCATCTAAATTGCGAGATTGTTGATGAATTCGATAATAAAATAAAACTTCATCAATCTGATAAAAATCTAAATTATGTTCTACAAAAGATAACCATAAATCCCAATCTTCATAACCACCATACATATTTTTATTATATGCTCCAACACGCAAGAAATCTTCTTTTCTAAACAAAGAAGTAACAAATACCATATTATAAAGTAAGATATTTTCTTTATTAAAATTTGCTAATTCCCAAATCCCTTCTTTCTCACCAAAAAAACACGCTTTGGCATAAACCACACCTATTTGAGAATTATTTTCCAAAATATTAACCGCTTTTTCAATATAAGTTGGGTGTATTTTATCATCAGCATCTAATGGTAATATATAATCGCCTTGTGCCATAGAAATTGCTTTATTTCTTACTTCAATCACACCAATGTTTTCTTTTTCATCAATAAATATAATTTGCGGATATTTATCGGCATATTTTTGTATTACTTCACCGCTATTGTCAGTCGAAGCGTCATTCACAACAATAATTTCTATATTTTGATAAGTTGAATTTAATACAGAATCTATTGATTCTCCAACATATTTTGCATGATTATGGCAAGGTATAATAACAGAAACTTTTTTCATTTTTAATACTCTGGCAACTCAATTTTTTGATAGGGTGAAATATCTAAAACATACCGAATCCAATTATTAAAAGAATATTTTTGACGAATATTTTCATCTATTGGAAAATAAGGAAGTTTTAAAAATTTCGTTAATTCATTGTGATTTTCACCATTATAAATAAAAATATTATTGGGGTGATAAAAGTCATAAAATTTAACAGTTTCATTAGTGGTAATCAGTTTTTTCTGATAACCAATTGCTTCAAAAACACGAAACGACAAACCTTTATGTTCGTTAATCACAAAATCTGCTAAAACAGAACTTTGTTGCGAACGCACAATATTGTCATTAAAAGAAATGACCTTGTCTAAAAAGTCAATAACTTCTGGTGTTTTATAATCATCTTTTTGCTCATTTGTTGCAAAAACAATATTAAAATCCAATGATAAATGATGCCGTTTAGCATAAGCGGTAAATTGATTGATTAAATGGGTTCGACTATCGTGATGAACTGCTAAAAAATAAATTTTACCATTATTCGATAATTCGCTATGTGGCTCAAAATAAAAATTGGTAGTAGGCAATAAATCAGGATAACGATATAAATCCTGATAATCAAAAACAAAAAATCGATCAAATATATTTATTTTGGAATATATATCAGGGTAACGGTGCAAACCATCAAATTGATAATTAATCATTCCATAAGTGGTTTTATTTTTAATTACTTTCAATAACTCATCATCAAATAAATCTCCCCTAAAAAACAAGGCGTAGTCAAGTTTTTTGTCTTTGACTATATCAAGAAACTTTTGACGACGAAATTGATACTTTGCTTTTCTACTTGCTTCTTTATCATGAAAAATAATTTTACGATATTTAGCATATAAAAATGAACGAATATTTGGATAATGAAAAATATATTTTTTTTCTAATTCTTCATTGATACTAATAACATCAAAACCATAATTTCTTAATTCCTCAATAATTAAAATATCAATATTAAGCACTCCACAAAAGACAATGCTCTTTCCTTGCCCAAATAAATGACTGTTCATTTTTTTACCTTTTAAATACTATATTAAAAAATCGGAAAAATATCTATCAATGATACGCATAAAATTATATTTTAATCCGCGTATTTTTTTAGGATTAAGATGATGTTTGGTTTTAATGTCTCTTTCAATTTCAATATTACTGGGGTTTTCGTTATCATTTTGATGAATTAACTTGCTATAATATAAAGAAATATTTTTTTGTGGTAATAAATAACACCATATATCTGCAACAGTTAGTGTTTCTTTTTGAATATTCAATAAATTTTGTGCAGATTGTTTATCTAAAATATAGGCATGTGCATTATATATTCTTTGCAAAGAATAACGAGAAACAGCATATAAGTCATTACTTATTTTTTTCCCCCATGCTTTGGGATATTCTCCACCCAATAATATCATTGAATTTTTTGGTATTTTATCAACAAAGCTAAATGCTTTTTTAATGAGTTCATCATTCCCCACAACATCATCTTCTAAAATTAAACAATATTCCGCATCTGTCGCCAAAAACGCTTCATATGCTTTAATATGGGAAAGCGTGCAACCTAATTCATTGGGACTAATTAAAATATTGTATTTAGATAGGCTGCCTGAAAGATATTTAAAATATTGTTGAATATCAATTTTATTGCCTTCCACTGCGTCAATAATGTTAAATTCGTTATATGAATTAAATTGTTTTTTCAGTGAATTTCTACGCTCTTCATCTTTGGCAAGTGAAATTACATAAACTGGATATTGCATTATATTATCTCCAACACCTTATCAATATGATGAGACAATGTAGGATTATACAAAATATAATCTTGTGGATTATCGATCCTATAATTATTTTCTAATTTCATTTTATCCGCTTTGAATAATCGTTGTTTAAGTGTTTCAGGCTGCATACGATTAAAAAATAAACCGTCTGTATCCTTAATGACTTCGGTACAACCACATGTTGTAGCAAAAATGGTTTTTGTGCCACATAAAACGCTTTCAATCCCCACTAAACCAAAGGCTTCATAAATTGATGCTAATACAGTAAAATCAACTGCATTATAAAGTTCAGGCATATTTTTAATAAAGCCTAAATTGATAATTAAAGGGTGTTGTATGGCTTGTTTGCCACAAACGGCAATTTTAATAGGGTGATGTACATCTTTTTGTGCAGATTGTACGGTTTCGATAATTAAATCTAAACCCTTTAATTGATGATTTGCTGACGGAAAAAGTAATATATTTTCATTGTCAGAAAAACCAAATTTTTGTCTTAAATTTTGGCGTTCTTCATTTGATAATGGATAAAAATTTTCGCTATTAACAGGCGGATAAATGGTGATAATTTTATCTTTTGCCACATGATAAAATTGTTGTAATTCATCTGCCATTTTTTTGGAATGGGTAACAATTTTTTTTGCGGTAGCATACGCAGAAATGCCGCGTTTAATGGTCATTTTGTCTTTAATGGTTGCTTTTCTCTTTGTGGCTTGCAAAAAACCCAAATGATTGCCGCCGCAAATTAAAATATCGGCATTATCCACCAAACTGGTGGCAATCAATTTATGGTTTTCAGGCAGCCTTTTTTGCACTTTGGCATTAAAAACAGCATATCGCAGTTGTGCAATGGGAAATTGTCCGAGCGTGTGTGTGGGACACAGAGCAGTAAATTCGGCAGATGATTTCATGGCAAACACTTGTGGTGTGATTTGCAGAGCCAACAAACCTTGAACTAAATCAAATACATAGCGTTCCATTCCGCCTGAATGTTGAAATTTGTCGGTTGCAATCGCTATGTTCATTTGTGTTCGTGTATTTATCATTAAATTCGGGCGATTATATCACTTTCAGGCAGCCTGAAAACTTAAAAGTCATCAAAAAACGGCAGAAAACTGCCGTTTTTTTTAACCCAAACCCAAATTAGTTTTTCTCTTGATCGACTAATTTGTTTTTGGCAATCCAAGGCATCATTGAACGCAATTTTTTACCAACGACTTCGATTTGGTGTTCGGCGTTCAAACGGCGGCGTGCGTTCATTGATGGGTAGTTAATTGCACCTTCTTGAATGAACATTTTGGCGTAATCGCCGCTTTGAATGCGTTTTAAGGCGTTACGCATGGCTTGGCGAGAAGTTTCGTTAATCACTTCTGGACCTGTTACATACTCGCCAAATTCAGCGTTGTTGGAAACGGAGTAGTTCATATTGGCAATGCCGCCTTCGTAGATTAAATCCACGATTAACTTCATTTCGTGCAAGCATTCAAAATACGCCATTTCTGGGGCGTAACCTGCTTCAACCAAAGTTTCAAAGCCTGTTTTGATTAACTCAACGCAACCGCCGCACAATACGGCTTGTTCGCCGAATAAGTCGGTTTCGGTTTCTTCGCGGAATGTGGTTTCAATCACGCCGCCTTTGGTGCCGCCGTTGGCTGCCGCATACGACAAGGCAATGTCGCGGGCTTTGCCTGATTTATCTTGATAAACCGCAATCAAACTGGGCACGCCGCCGCCTTTTAAGTATTCGCTACGAACGGTGTGTCCTGGACCTTTGGGGGCAATCATAATCACATCAAGGTCTTCGCGTGGCACGATTTGCGTAAAATGCACGGAGAAACCGTGTGCAAATGCCAAAGCCGCACCTTGTTTTAAGTTCGGTTCGATTTGTTTTTCATACACCGCTTTGTGAGCTTCGTCTGGCAAGAGAATCATCACCACATCGGCGGCGGCAACAGCGTCTGCCACTTCGCGTACATCGTGTCCTGCGGCTTGGGCTTTTTTCCAAGACGCACCGCCTTGTCGCAAGCCAACAATCACATTCACGCCGCTGTCTTTTAAGTTAATGGCATGCGCGTGTCCTTGTGAGCCGTAGCCGATAATGGCAACGGTTTTACCTTTGATTAACGACAGGTCTGCGTCTTTATCGTAATAAACATTCATCGTATTTTCTTTCATCATAACGGGTTAAACGGAAATTTCAGGCTGCCTGAAACTTGAAAAAGCATTAAACGGCGGATTTTACCACTTTTGTGGCATTATGAACGAATAAATTAGGTTACAATAACAACTATTTTAAATATTTTAAATGCGATTATTGCCATGATATTTGGTTTATTTAGAAAGAAAAAAACAGCAAAAACGCCTGAAAATCAGCCTGTTGAAATAGAAAAAACGCTGTCGCCTGAAAATAGTGTGGCAGATGAAAAACAGCCCGAGAGTGTTGAAACTCTTGATACGGCAACTTTCAGACAGCCTGAAAATATGGCAGAAGATAAACAGCCCGAAAGCGTTGATATTCCTGATACAACCGTTTTCAGGCAGCCTGAACATACGACAGAAGATAAACAGCCCGAAAGCGTTGAAACTTCTGACACAACCGCTTTCAGGCAGGCTGAAAAGATTAACATACCTGATATAGAATCGTTCAGACAGGCGAAACAAGCGGCAACGCCTGTTGTCCAAACGCCTGAACCTGAACCCAAATCCGAACCAGAACCCGAACCTGCCAAAAAATCGGGCTGGTTTTCGCGTCTCAAACAGGGTTTAACCAAGTCTCGCGATAAGTTAGGCAAATCATTAGCCAGCGTGTTTGGCGGCGGACAAATTGACGAAGATTTGTATGAAGAATTAGAAACCGTCCTGCTCACCAGCGATATGGGCGTGGAAGCCACAGAACGCTTGCTATCCGATGTTCGCAAACGGGTTACGCTCAAAGGTTTGAAAGACGCGTCCGAACTCAAACAAGCCTTAAAAGAAGCCTTGCGAGAATTATTGCAACCGTTAGAACAGCCTTTAATGCTGCCTGAAAAAAGCGGTGAGCCGTTTGTGATTATGATGGCAGGTGTTAATGGAGCAGGCAAAACCACTTCAATCGGCAAGTTAGCGAAGTTATATCAATCGGAAAACCGCACGGTTTTATTAGCGGCAGGCGATACTTTCCGAGCCGCCGCTCGCGAGCAGTTAATCGAATGGGGCAACCGCAACGATGTGGCAGTGATTTCGCAAGAAAAAGGCGATTCTGCCGCCGTTTGTTTTGACGCATTAGAAGCCGCCAAAGCCCGCAAAACCGATATTGTGTTAGCCGACACCGCAGGCCGCTTGCCCACGCAGTTGCATTTAATGGAAGAAATCAAAAAAGTCAAACGGGTGTTGCAAAAATCCATGCCAGACGCACCGCACGAAATTTTGTTGGTATTAGACGCAAATATCGGACAAAACGCCATTAACCAAGTGATTGCGTTTGATGACGCTTTGGGGCTAACAGGTTTGGTGCTGACCAAATTAGACGGCACAGCCAAAGGCGGTGTGATTGCCGCATTAGCCGCCCGCCGCCCTATTCCCGTGCGTTATATCGGCGTGGGCGAAAGCATAGACGATTTACGCCCTTTCCGAGCGAAAGAGTTTGTCGATGCACTGTTGCCTGATTGAGAAAGCGTTTGATTGATTATGACCAAGCAGGAAAAATTATTATCGGCGTTAAAGGCAAGCAAAAGCACCTTTGAATGGGATAAGTTACTGACAGTCATGAATTTTTTAGGTTATCGTTTAATTGAACGAGCAGGCAGTCGGGTTGTGTTTATTCATCAAGATGATGAAAGCGACCGACTGCACTTACACAAACCGCACCCTGAAAATCATCTCAAAGGCGGTGCATTGAAATCTGTTAAAATTTATCTGCAAGAAAAAGGGAGAATTTAACATGTTAAGTTACAAAGGCTATCTTGGCACAGTTGAATTTGACGAAGAAAACAATTCATTTTTCGGCAAAGTGAGTGGCATTCGACAATTAGTAACCTTTGAAGCGGATAACGCCAAAGATTTGCGGCAATCTTTTTATGCAGCGATTGATGATTACTTATTGTTTTGCAAAGAAAATCATATCGAACCCGACAAACCATACGAAGGTCATTTTCAAGTAGAAATTTCGCCCGATTTACACCGTGCCGTTGCAGAATACGCCCAAAGACGACATATTTCCTTAAACGAAACCGTATCGCAGGCGTTGCAAAGTTATATTTAATTGTTCAGGCTGCCTGAAATAGCGTTCAACAAACGGAAAAAATTTAAAGTACGCACTGGAAATCAAAATGAAATGTATTGACAATGAAACAGGAGATTACACTCAATGGTTTCATAAAAATATTAAATTTAATGGCGAGTATGATTTTTTGAGATTTAAAAATAGCGTTGAACATAATTCTAACTTAAAATTGATAGAAACTATTGTTTATACGGAAGAAAAAGATTATTTTAATAAAGTGGTTAAAGTGTTTTTATGTATAAAATGCAAGGAATTATTTGAACTACACAGTTCTGCTCGTGGTGAAAGGCTTTATGAGACAGGTTACTGGAAACAGTTTTCAGGCAGCCTGAAACGAAAATCAACAATCAAAAATAAGGTTAAAATAAGACTTATTTTGACGAAGTTAAAACAATTTTTCAAGGAAATCAAATAGTTATGATAACTTTTGAACAAGTCAGTAAAGTGTATCCTGGTAAATACACCGCTTTGGATAATATCAGTTTTGATATTAAAAAAGGCGAAATGGTGTTTATTGCAGGACATTCGGGAGCAGGTAAATCAACCATTCTAAAATTGATTGCCGGCATTATCAAACCCACTTCGGG
Source organism: Neisseriaceae bacterium (assembly GCA_017458185.1). Lineage (GTDB taxonomy): Bacteria > Pseudomonadota > Gammaproteobacteria > Burkholderiales > Neisseriaceae > RGIG9985. The sequence goes on along the minus strand of JAFTFY010000025.1, from coordinate 111,302 downwards.
CAAGGTTTCCATTAACGGACACAATATCGGTGCGTTAAGCGATGACCAGTTAGGTTATTTGCGTCAGCATATCGGCATTGTGTTTCAAGACCATAAAATTTTGTTCGACCGCAGTGCGTTAGAAAATGTGATGCTGCCCCTGCAAATTATCGGCTACGATGTCAAAGCCGCCAAACAACGAGCCTTAACCGCATTAGAAAAAGTGGGTTTGGGCGGACGCGAAAATACCGACCCTGTAACCTTTTCGGGCGGCGAACAACAGCGGCTGTGCATTGCTCGGGCTGTGGTTCATCAACCGAGTGTGATTATCGCCGATGAACCGTCCGCAAATTTAGACCGTGCATACGCTTTGGATATTATGGAGTTGTTCAAAACATTCCACAAAAATGGTGCAACCGTTATTGTTTCTGCCCACGATGAAAGCATTATGGCAGACTACGGACACCGCATTATTCGCTTACAGGAAGGCAGGTTTTATACAAAATGAACTCTTGGCTTAATTTAAATATTTCTGCGGCGAAAAATGCCCTGCGTCATCTCTTAAAACGCCCGATTGGTAACTTCTTGATTTTATTGATGACGGGCATTGCACTCACCTTGCCTTTGTGCTTATATTTAGCCGTGCAAAGTACGCAAAATTTGTTTGGTTCGCTGTCGTCTAATCCGCAAATTACCGTTTATTTACAACACAATGCAAATGCAAACGACATTGCCCAAGTTAAGCAAACATTAGAGAGCGATCAAGACTTGTCGAATGTCAAACTGATTGACAAAACCGCCGCTTTGCAAGAAATTCAAAGCAGTTTGGGCGATGCGGATATTGTTTCGTTGTTGGACGAAAATCCGCTATCAGACGCATTTAGCGTAACGCCTAAAAGCAGCAATCCTGATGAAATTGAAAACATACGCAAACGCTTATCAGGCTTGCCTTCGGTTGATAATGCCGCATTAGACGCACAATGGCTGCAAACCTTGCACGACATTAAAGAATTTGCTCGCCAAATTTTATGGTTTTTGTCGATTACATTAGGCTTGGCGTTTGTGTTGGTAACGCATAACACCACGCGATTGCAAACACTGGCACGCAAGGAAGAGATTGAAATTACACGGCTTTTGGGTGCACCTGCGTCCTTTGTTCGCCGTCCGTTTGTGTATTTTGCCTTGTGGCAAGGTTTGTTGTCTATGGTCATCGGCTTAATTTTGGCAGGTTTAATCCAAGCCACATTCGCTCCCAAACTCACCGCAATGTTCGCTCCTTACGGCATTAACCCCGAATGGCGTTTTTTCAACGCCCAAGAGTTATTTTTGGTGCTGTTAATCGTGGGCTTACTCGCCATAGTCGGAGCATGGCTTGCGGTACGACAACACTTAAAAGAATATGTATCGCAAGGGTGATTTGCTGATAAAAATACCGTTTCAGGCTGCCTGAAAAACAACACTCAAAACTTTTTCAGGCAGCCTGAAACCTTTGCAAAACTGGTAGATGTGAGTAGAGTTCAAAGTTATAGTAGCACAGAAATCGAAGACATAACAAATAGAAAGGCTACGATTTCGAGCAACGCATAACGAAGAAATCTGCCACAGATGCCAGTTTTGCAAAGGTTTCAGCCTGAAAATATAAGGAATATCAATGAACTGGCAACAATTACTCAGCACGCAACGCTTTAAAGTGGAAAATGGGCAAATCTCGCCCACTGCCACGCGTTCAACCGCAGAAGGCAAAAACGCCTTGCGTACCGATTTTCATATTGATTATGACCGTGTGGTGTTTAGCGGCAGTTTCAGGCGATTGGGACGCAAAACGCAGGTTCACCCTTTTGCCAAGCACGATTTAACGCACAATCGTTTGACGCACAGCGTGGAAGTGGCGAGTGTCGGACGCAGTTTGGGCAATCATATTGGTTTGATTTTGCAGGAAAATCATCAACTGCCTCAAAATATCAGCCCACAAGATATTGGCACGGTTGTTCAGGTTGCCTGTCTGTCGCACGATATGGGCAATCCGCCATTTGGACACACAGGCGAAGCCGCTTTGCGTGAATGGTTTAGGCTGCCTGAAAATCAAAAATATCTTACCCATTTGTCGGATGCAGAAATTGCCGATGTGCAATCGTATGAAGGCAACGCCCACACGCTTCGCATTGTGGCTAATTTAGAAATGTATCACAACGCAGGCGGCATGCGGCTGACTGCTGCCACAATCGGTTCTTTGCTGAAATATCCTTGGACAGCGGACACGGAAAATGGCAAAAATCGCGGCAAATTTAATATTTATCGCACCGAATTGGCGTTTATGCAAGAAATTGCGGCAGAATTGGGGCTGCCTGAAATCGCTACCAACTCGTGGGCAAGACACCCCCTATCGTATTTAATGGAAGCCGCCGATGATATTTGCTATGCCCTGTTAGACTTGGAAGACGCAGTTGAAATTGGTATGTTAAACGCTGCCGAAGTCGAACGGCTGTTTGCGCCAATGGCAGGCGAAACGGTTGATTCATGGCACGCCGTAAGCGAACGCCAACGCTGTGCTATGTTGCGTGGTATGGCGATTGGTAAAGCGATTGACAGCGTTGCCAACACTTTTTACACGCACCACAAAGCCCTGTTAGCAGGCGATTTTCAAGGCAAAGACTTAATTTCCGTAACCGAGCCGATGATTAGCGAAACTTTGGCAAACGCCAAAGAAATCGCCGCCAATCAAGTATTTCGCCACGAAAACAAGGTCATCACCGAAATTGCCGCCTACCCTTGTTTGGGCAGTATTTTGTCTTTACTCATTCCAATGGCTCATGCACAAACCACAGGGCAAACGCTCAATCACCGCCAAGAATTAGCGCAAGCCCTATTGGGCGAACACGCCATTGATAAAGACAAGGACACGCCTTATTTAGCGTATATGAAAATACTCGACTTTGTCGGCAGTATGACCGACAACACTGCCGCCAGAATGGCACGAGAAGTATCGGGGATTAGTATGGTGTAGAGTTTCAGGCGGCCTAAAAGGCAGCCTGAAACCTTTGCAAAACAGGCATCTGTGGCACATTTCTTCGTTGTGCGTTGCTCGAAAACTCGCCTAACTAATTGTTATGTCTTCGTTTTCTGTGCTACTACGCCTTGAAATGTACGCACATCTACCAGTTTTGCAAAGGTTTCAGCCTGAAAATTTATGCTCAATCTATTATAATTCCCCCTTTTATTTTCACTTTTTTACAAACCAAAATGCAAAACAAAACTTATTCACCTGCCGATATTGAGCAGAACTGGTATGCCCATTGGGAAAAACACGGTTATTTTCGCCCAACTATGCAAGGCGACACATCGTTTGCGATTCAACTGCCGCCGCCGAATGTAACGGGCACGCTGCATATGGGGCATGCGTTTAATCAAACGATTATGGACGCTCTAACGCGTTATCACCGTATGAAAGGCGAAAACACTTGTTGGATTCCAGGTTCTGACCATGCGGGCATTGCTACACAAATTGTGGTGGAACGGCAGTTAGCGGCTCAAAATATTTCTCGGCATGATTTGGGGCGTGATAAGTTTTTAGAAAAAATTTGGGCGTGGAAAGAAGAATCTGGCGGCACCATTACTTCGCAAATTCGCCGTGTTGGCTGTTCGGTTGATTGGGATAAAGAATATTTTACGATGGACGAAAATCTTGCCCAAGTGGTAACTGAAGTATTTGTGCGTTTGTATGAACAAGGCTTGATTTATCGTGGCAAACGCTTGGTGAATTGGGACCCTGTTTTGAGCACGGCGGTGTCGGATTTGGAAGTGGAAAATGTCGAAGAAAACGGCAAAATGTGGCACATTCGCTATCCTTTTGTGGATAATCCTGCGGACGGTTTGATTGTGGCAACCACGCGTCCTGAAACACTGTTAGGCGATGTGGCTGTGGCGGTTCACCCTGATGACGCACGATACAAAAACTTAATCGGCAAAAAGGTGATTTTGCCCTTAACTGGGCGTGAAATTGAGATTATCGCCGATGAATATGTGGAAAAAGACTTTGGCACAGGCTGCGTGAAAATCACGCCAGCACACGATTTTAACGATTATCAAGTGGGCAAACGCCATAATACGGATTTAATTTCGGTGTTGGATTTAACCGCCAAAATTGCACAAAACGCTGGCGTTTTTGCTTATGACGGCACGGTTAAAGAAAGTTTCAGGCTGCCTGAAAAATATATCGGCAAGGACCGCTATGTAGCACGCAAACTGATTGTTGAAGATTTAGAACAACAAGGTTTGTTGGTTAAAATTGACGACCACAAATTGATGACACCCAAAGGCGACCGCACAGGCAGTGTGATTGAGCCTATGCTCACTGACCAGTGGTTTGTGGCAATGACGGCAACGCCTAAATATGAAGAAATTGATTCGCCTTACAAAGGCTTGTCGTTGGCGGATAAAGCCAAAAAAACAGTATCCAGCGGTGCGGTAAAATTTGTGCCTGAAAACTGGGTGAATACTTACAACCAGTGGATGAACAATATTCAAGACTGGTGCATTTCTCGCCAACTGTGGTGGGGACACCGCATTCCTGCCTATTATGACGAACACGGCAATGTGTTTGTCGCACGAAGTTTAGAAGACGCACAAAATCGTTCAGGCAGCCTGAATTTAAGGCAAGATGAAGATGTTTTGGATACTTGGTTTTCTTCCGCACTCGTGCCGTTTTCCACATTAGGCTGGACAGGCAAAACGCAGGAAACCCCTGAATTAAACGCCTTTTTGCCGTCTAATGTGTTGGTTACAGGGTATGAAATCATCTTCTTTTGGGTGTGCCGAATGATTTTTATGACCACGCATTTCACAGGACGCGTGCCATTCAAAGATGTGTATATTCACGGCATTGTCCGCGACCACGAAGGTAAAAAAATGTCCAAGTCCGAAGGCAATGTGATTGACCCTGTGGATTTAATCGAAGGCATTGATTTACCACAACTTTTAGAAAAACGCACGCGTGGTCTTCGCCGTCCAGAAAAAGCACCGCAAGTCATTCGTGCCACCGAAAAACTCTTCCCCAACGGCATTCCTGCTTACGGCACAGACGCATTACGCATGACGATGGCAAGTTATGCGTCTTTGGGGCGGTCTGTCAATTTCGACTTCAAACGCTGCGAGGGCTATCGCAATTTCTGCAATAAACTGTGGAACGCCGCCCGCTTTGTACTGATGAATTGCGACAATCAAACGATTGAAAATACAGAAAAAAACACCTTTGCTGATGAGTGGATTTTGTCTCGCCTAAACGAAGTCGCACGCACAACAAGCGAAGCATTTGAAACCTATCGCATTGATTTAGCGGCACAAAATTTATATGAATTTGTGTGGAATGAATATTGCGACTGGTATTTGGAACTCGCCAAAATTCAAATCCAAGTGGGCGATGAAGCACAGCAAAAACACACTCGCTTTGTGCTGTTGCAAGTGTTAGAGACCGTTTTACGCTTGTTGCACCCTTTAATTCCGTTTATCACCGAAGAAATTTGGCAAACCGTTGCCCCATTAGCCAACGCTAAAACCGTTGATAGCATTATGTTGGCGAAATATCCTGAATATCAGGAAAAACCCGTTTCAGGCAGCCTGAAAGATATGGCAACCTTGCAAGAAGTGGTGAATGCCACTCGCAACCTGCGTGGCGAAATGGGCGTTGCTCCTTCCGTCAAAGCACCGCTGTTATTGGAAAGCACGGACGATTTATCCGCCATTTTGCCGTATTTGCCGAGTTTAGCGAAACTCACCGAAGTGCGTTTAATGGACGCTCTGCCACAAGACACAGACGCACCCATTGCCGTTGCTGCCAACGCACGGCTGATGCTGAAAGTGGAAATCGACAAAGCCGCCGAAACCGCAAGGCTCAATAAAGAGTTAGAAAAATTGCAAAAAGCATTAGACAAACTCAACGCCAAACTCGCCAAACCAGGCTACACCGAAAAAGCCCCAGCCCACTTGGTTGCCAAAGATAAAGAAGAGTTGGCAGGCTTAACCGAGAAACATGACAAAATCAAACAGCAGTTGGCAAAGTTGGCATAAGTTTGCAAGCAACCCAAAAAAACCTTTCAGGCTGCCTGAAAGGTTTTTTAGCAACAAAAAACCGCCCAAAACGCTGGGCGGTTGTTTTTATGCTGAAAGCAGCATTAGAAGATTTCACGCCAAGATACACGGCGGATTGTGCCAGTGGATAAGAATTTCAGCAAGTTAGCTGATATGGCACTGCCACCAGAACCGTCATCACCTGTTGCCACATTGTAATCACTGCCAGAGCCGAGATAAGCGACACTCATAGTCGGAACTAAAGCATTATTCCATTCAATGGCACCTGCGGAAGCACCGCCCACAAAATCACTTGCATTGAATAGACCATCGTTATCCACATCAAACAGTGATTGATTGTATGCACCACCATTTTGTGCATCAACCGCAATTAACAGCGTACTACCATTTACTTGACAACTACGGTTACCTTCATTGTTCACCCTAACGGCGGTATATATGGCAACCTGATTTTTGGGTCCATAGAATCCTGAATCAGAACTAATGGTATAACCTTTTGGTAAAACCAACTTCCAGCCTTTGTGTTCATCTTTCAAAGCATTTTGGGTAATCGACAAATAGGTCATACGCTCATCGGTTTTTGATGCCGCTGTGGCTGTACCAAATTCTTGCACTAACAAGTCGGTGCTATCAGACGATACAGACGCATTACCTTCATCATCAAAAATGCCATAGGCATAGTTTTGAGATGTGGTACGCATATCGTCTAAATGGAAGTACTCACCTGTACCAGCCAATACAACAGTTCTACCACCATTCACTTGTCCCACAACAGGACGCGTGGTAATGGGCTGGCAATCAGATGTACAACTGAACAGTTTTTCACCACTCGTACCACCCCAAGTGCCACTACTGTTACGATTAACACGCCAAATATTGCCACCATTGTCGCCCACATAAATGCGGTCTGCCACACCATCGTTGTCAGAATCGTAACCAAATGGAGCACCTACGCCTGAACCGCCTAATTTCACTTTGGCAATTTGAGCACCTGTTGCCAAGTTATAGAAGAACAAATAACCTTCATCTTTGCCAGATTTGGGGTTATAGCCACTACTGAAAATCAGCACGGGGGTATTTGTACCGTCATTCACCACCAATGGACTGCTCACCAAAATACCAATATCAGGGTCGTTTTTGGCGTTAATTTCCAATTTTGCAGCGAAGTTATCGTCTGTAACATCAATCGCATAAATGGACGATGCACCGCGACCTGAAGTACCCACCAAATAGGTTTTGGCTTTACCTGTATCGCCTGTAACTTCACACACTTCATGCAACAAGGACGCTCCGTCATTGACAAAACGGTGTTCTTGCGTAGCATAAGTGGGAGACGCAAAGTTAGCAATGAAAGGCAAAGCGGTTTGTGGCATATAGGCATACACTTCATTACCTGTCATATCGAAGATATGCAACATACCTTCGTTAGACGACATCGCTGCGTAGTCTTTGGAACGCGTGTTTGAGTAATAACAGGTTTTTTCGTTGTACGCCCCCAATGGCACAGTTCTGACGAAATCTCGTACGGTATTTTTGATAATGGGCGTTACCGATGAATACACCGAAGTACCTAGCAAACTGTTTTCGCGTTTGCGTAAGCCATTACCCTCTTGTGAAGAGTCGCCTAAAATGTATTGAATCAGGTTTTTGGCATTGGCAGCTGTACCTGTCAATCTGCTAAAGTAGTTAGTATCTTCTTCAAACACAGAACCCTTAACCAAGTTTTGTAATTCAGTATTGCTTGGGTTTAATTTGGTAAAACCGCTAACAATGTTGGTTCCTGTTTTACTCCACACATGGTTTTGACGGGTTGTGTATCCGCTACCGTGGTATTGGCTAAACAGTGTTTGTCCGCCGTCCCAAAGTGGTACTTCTGCCAAAGAGTTTGCCACCACGCCATCTTTATTTTTCAAACCAGGCATTAAGAGACTGCCGATAACAAAGCCTGTGCGTTCTGAAAACTTATAACCAGCACGCAAAGACAACGGTAATTCACCATTGCTGACTTTTTCCATAATGGCATTGCGATTGGTAATTTGATACGCCTCCGAACCATCGGGATTAGTGATTTTTTCAATACTACTTCCCAATAGGCTTGACGAACCACCTTCACCTGCAACATTTAATGTAGCGGTACCTTGAGTGTTATACTGAATAGCCGACTGCAAGGTATTTTTCGAGAAACCCACGGTTTGGAACGCTTCAATAAGAGCGTCTCGCATGCGTTGTGGATTATTGCCAATAGCATAGCCTTTTGGGATACCCAATGGGAAATAACCATCTTTATCATCGTGCGACTTCCACAACGAAGTATCTTTTGTGCTATCGAAGTTATCGCGTGAGTATGTTTTTCCTTCTTCATGGTTAAAACCGCTGAATTTGGCAGCCAAGTAGTAACTATTCCAAACATCGGCATCATTGTTGGCTCGTGCAGTGGCACTCCAAATATCGTTACCTGATTTGGCCTTGGTAATACCACCTTCCAACACATCGATGAAGAACGATTGAATGTGCATCGGTTCACCGCTTACGGCAGATACATCAGGACGCACATCATTCACACGCACCCAGTGTGCCATACCTGCCAGACCAAACAATGGGGCATAGTTATTGTTTAGTGTGCCGTAGTAATTACCACCACCACTTGCTTCTTCTCCGTATAGGTTACCTTGCCAATCTGCTATTTTTTTATAAGTGGTTGTACCGTCTTTTTCCAATGCAACATTGTCGCTCACATGTTGGCGGGTATAGTAACTTGGACCACCTGGGGAGTTATAGTTCGGTAAATTATTATCAAAGTGGGTGTTGGTATCACCAATCACCACAATAGACGGTGCATAACATTGTGCGTCTTCCAAAGTATCGCCTTCTGGACGCAATGGATCGTCCCATTCCATATAAGCAGGGAAACCGTCTTTCGCTCTTGCACTTAAATTGCTATAAATGTATGGATTAGCGTTACCGCCTGCTCGCTCTTGCGTGCCGTCAGATTTCCATTTCCACGCACCGTTACGCAAATAACGAATGGCAGAGTAGTAAAGTTCAGCAACCGCATCATTGTTGTCGTAAGGTGCGGCATCACCGAATTTATTAACATAGTTAATCGCACCTGAATTGCCTTCGGAAGCACCTTCAGGATTAGTTTTGAAAGTGCCATCATCGTTTATTTCGGTGCTTGGATTTTTCATCTTGGCACGCAACACACCACCGTCATATTGAGATTGATTAGTTACATTTTCAGGTAAATAGCCCATTGCTGCCGCTCTTAAACCTTGAGCAGCGTAGTCTTGCAATAAACCTTTGGTTTTTTCTGGTCGTTCCACCACCACATTAAACCACGGAGCGTGATTTGCCAAACCAGTAGCAGTATTCACTGGCACTTGTTTGAAACGGTATGTCGCTTGATTGGGCGAAACCCCTGCACGATTACCAGCGTATTCTTGATACAAAGCGGCATAAAAACCTGTGCCTGAATTCCAAAACACCACTTCACGAGCATTGGTGCCACCAGACGCGTTTGCACCGCTATTACCGTAAGGGTCTGTGAATGTGCCATTACGAATTTGTGCCATTGATTGGCTAAAACCTTTGGGTAGGAGTAAATCAATCAGTTTATTGCCGCCCACATCGGTTTCATAAACGGCTCGTGAAAAACGGCGTTGGCGTGTATCTTCAGCATTCAGCTGGTCTTGGCGACCGTTCTGTTCGGTAGCCGTTTGATAAACACCACCTTCTTGACCACGCCACATCATTGCACGGCGTAAATAAACCTTATCTTCACCAGCAGGGTCGCCCGCTTGATAAATATCAGGAGAAGAACCCACCCCTTTGGCACGGTTGCCGCCTGTTAAAGTGTGACGGAAAATGTCCAAAGCAGACATCGTCATATAGTTAAGCATATTGCCTGACCAGTGTAAATCGCCAGAGCATAAGCCAATGTAATCGCCGTTTGTAGTGGCATCGCCTACTTCTTTGAAGTAACCGTCCCCAACTTTACCACGCCAATTTGGAGCACTTGGATTGTGCAGATAATCTTCAAAACCGCCATCTCCGTTTTTAATGGTTACTACATATTCGTAACACTTGCTACTGTCGAAGTAACCTAAATTTTCTTGTTTAGCATGGTTGGGTGTGAATTCATTCTCAACATATGCAGAATATGCAGTAGGAAACTCCACCGACACCGCAATAACCATTGCAGGATTAATTTTAGATACCCCAAGCAAGGGTTCTTGAGAGATATTTACATTACCAGCCGAAACAATGGCAGGCATAGCCAACAAACTGGATGCAATGGCACTTAATACAAATTTGCGGGCTTTTTGGTGTTTCTTCATCATTTTTAATTCCTTTCTTGCCTAATGTTAAGCAAAATCAATTTTCCAGTCGTTATGGTACTATTTTTTTGCACATTTTTGCAATTTTTTGATAAACGGTTTTTTTAACGGATAATTGCCGTAATACAAATAGCGTGCATTTGTCAATGATACGGCAAAAAATGATAAAAATATTGTGGTAAAAATGAGACAGTTTGTCATGAGTGTATGGAATTTGCAGTAAAACCGCTAAAAATGCTATGCTTTGCCGTTTATTTATAAGCAGAAACTTTCGCAAAACCTATTTCTACATATGACAAATGCAATCGTTATAGGGTGGGCTTTCCAGCCCACCGCCCGCCAGACAGGGCGGAATTTTCTTAAATATCAACAAATAATCAACGCTTGTGCGTTGCGGTGGGCAAGAATGCCCACCCTATAACGGATACTTTTTTTTGTTTTAGATTGAGTTTTGCAAAGGTTCCAAGCAACAAGGGTTTGTTTTATGGCGAAGGATTTTCGCAAAATATCGGGGGTTTTGTTATTGGATAAAGCAACAGGTGTGTCCAGTAATACGGCATTGCAGCAGGTTAGGCATTTGTTGAAAGCCCAAAAGGCAGGACACACGGGGGTTTTAGACCCGTTAGCCACAGGGCTTTTGCCGATTTGTTTGGGCGAAGCCACCAAGTTTGCTCAATATTTATTAGACGCAGACAAAGCCTATATTGCTACGCTGAAATTGGGCGAAAAAACAACAACAGGCGATAGCGAAGGCAAAATCATTGCTACAACAGACCACATTCCTGATGAACAATCGTTTCAGGCAGCCTGTAATGCGTTTTTAGGCGAAATTCGCCAAACGCCGCCGATGTATTCAGCACTCAAATTTCAAGGCAAAGCCTTGTATGAGTATGCCAGACAAGGCGTTGAAATTGAACGCAAAAAACGCCAAATTACCATTCATAAAATTGATATTTTGGCGTATCAACCGCCGTTTGTGCAAATTTTTGTGGCGTGCAGTAAAGGCTCGTATATTCGCACACTGGCAGAAGATATAGCGGCTTTTTCAGGCAGCCTTGCTCATTTAACCGCCTTACGGCGAACGCAAACCGCTGGTTTTTTATTGGAAAATTCTATTACATTCAATGCGTTACAAGCGTTAGACCAACAAGAACAAGAAAAATATATTTTGCCTGTGGATTGTATGCTGCAACATTTTCCTGAAATACGGCTGCCTGAAAACGACATTTTGGCATTACAACAAGGAAAAAGCGTGCAATTTGAATTAAATCAGGATATAATATGCCCCTTTCGTGTTTATGATACGAAAAATAACTTTATCGGCTTGGTAAAAAACTTTTCAGGCAGCCTGAAAGCATTACGGCTGATGAGTTTGGAGACGGATAAGGTTAAAATGATTTGACTTTTCCGCACTTGTCTAACTAACTATGGAGTTTAATAAAATGGCATTAACTGTCGAACAAAAAGCACAAATCGTTAAAGATTTTCAACGCAAAGAAGGCGATACTGGCTCTTCCGAAGTGCAAGTGGCGTTGCTCACTTTCCGCATTAACGATTTAACCGAACACTTTAAAGTGCATAAAAAAGACCATCACAGCCGTCGTGGCTTGTTGGCATTGGTTAGCCAACGCCGCCGCTTGCTGGCATATTTACGCCGCACCAAACCCGAAACTTATCGTGAGTTAATCACCCGTTTAGGTTTGCGTAAATAATCGCAAAAAAATCACACGCCGCCTGAATATGGGCGGCGTTGTTATGGGAAACCGTATAAAAAACAGCAAATCAACAGGCACACACGATGAAAATTTTGGTTATTCACCCCCTATTTCCTGCCCAGTTCAAAAACTGGGTGATTGAAGCCACAAAACAAGGGCACGAAGTCGTTGCACTAGCCGCTATGCCGCAGGTAAAAGACGGTTGGCACGGCGTGCGTGTTTTGCAATATCCTGTTTCGCAACCGCCGATTGAATATGTCATTCACCCGTGGGCGGCGGATATGGAAGCCAAAATTCGCTACGGTGCGGCGGTTTTTGCGGCGGCAATGGAACTCAAAAAACAAGGCTATCGCCCTGATTGCGTGATTGCCTATCCGCCCGCAGGACAAGCCTTATTTATCAAAGATGTATGGCAAGATGTGCCGTTAGGCATTCATTGCGAAATGTTTTTTCGCCCGACTGGGCAGTGGATTGGTTTTGACCAAGATTTTGAACAAAATTTAGATATTTTTGGCGAATTTTCGGCACAGATTTATCTGTCAAACACCGCGTCCATTTTGCAGTTAGAGCGAGCAGACGCAGGCTTATCGCCCACTCGTTTTCAGGCAAATTCGTATCCTGTTGAATTTCAACTAAAAATCAGCGTATTGCATGAAGGTGTCAATAGTCTTGTTTTTGTGCCGAAAAAAGAAATTTCCGCAACATTTTTTACCGTTGGTGCGGACTGTGCGCATATTCCAGGCGATAGACCTTTATCGGAAAAAGACGGTGCCAAGCAAATCACTTTTAGCAAAGAGCAAGAAATCATCACTTATACTTGCCGCAGTTTTGAGCCACATCGTGGTTTTCATTCATTCTGCCGTATGCTGCCTGAACTTTTAACACTCCGCCCAAATGCCCAAGTGTTAATTGGCGGTGCTGATTCGTTGCGATACAGTATGCCGCCTGGCGTGGGGGCAAATTGGCGGCTGATTTTCTGGTCGGAAATTGCCGATAAACTCACGCCCGAACAAGCCGCTCGCGTGCATTTTGTTGGCACGCTGCCTGTAAAACAATACATTCACTTTTTGCAACTGTCGTCCGTGCATATTTATTTAAGTTATCCTTTGGTTGTGAGTTCATCGCTGTTAGAAGCCATGAGTTGCGGCTGTGCGATTGTGGCATCCGACATTGCCCCCGTGCGTGATATGATTGAAAACGGCGAAAACGGCGTTTTGGTTGATTTCTTCGATTATCAAACTTTGGCAGACCGCACGGCGTTTATCTTAAAAAGCCAAAGCACACGAGAGCAGTTAGGCTTAAACGCCCGCAAATACATTCGCCAAAACTACGATTTACACAAATGCAGTTTGCCAAAGATGATGAAATGGATAGACAAATTAGCAATGAGCAATGAGTAATGAGCAATTAGGTTTTATGTCCTGCCTTACGGCAGGACAAATTATTTTAGATAACGCTTCGATTGTTTTTCAGGCTGCCTGAAAAACAATCGAAGCGTTATCTAAAAAATATCCGTCAAGCCGTAAGGCTTGACTTAATCATTGCTCACTGCTCATTGCTCATTGCTCACTGATAACTGCTTCAACAACTCTGGCACTTTATTGATATTGCCTGCACCCATATTGAGCACCACATCGCCGTCTTTTAACACATTCATTAACACCGCAGGCACTTCGGCAACTTGTCCTGCGTAAATCGGCTCGGTTTTGCCTAACACACGAATGGCGTGAGCCAAACTACGGCTGTCGGCGGCGGCGATGGGGGTTTCGCCTGCTGGATACACATCGGCTAACACAAGCAAATCAACTGTGCTTAATATTTTCACAAAGTCATCGAATAAATCGCGTGTGCGGGTATAGCGGTGTGGCTGAAAAACCAGCACCAAACGGCGATTTGGATACGCTCCCCGTGCGGCGGCAATCGTGGCACGCATTTCAGTGGGGTGATGACCGTAATCGTCTATTAACAAGACTTTGCCGTTTTCAGGCAGCCTAATTTCACCGCAATCGGTAAATCGCCGCCCCACGCCTTGAAAATGTTTCAAACCATGACTAATCGCCGCAACGCCCACGCCACACTCCAAAGCAATGCCAATCGCCGCCAATGCGTTTAACACATTATGCTCGCCTGGTAGGTTGAGCAACACGGTAAAGGGTTGAATTTTTTGATGATTGCAATGCACCATAAAAGACATTTGACTGCCCAAAGCAACCACATTCGTGGCGTAAATATCGGCTTGATTATCAAAGCCGTATGTAGCAAACGGTTTTTTAATTTGCGGCAAAATGGTGCGAATATGCGGACTTTCAATACACAAAAACGCCTTGCCATAAAACGGCATACGATGAATAAAATCCACAAAAGCGTGGTGCAACTTGGCAACATCGTGGTCGTAAGTGTCCATATGGTCTTCGTCAATGTTGGTAACCGCTGTAAATAAGGGCGACAAATGCAAAAAGGACGCGTCCGACTCATCGGCTTCTGCCACAATATATTCACCGTGTCCCAGTCGTGCATTAGAACCTGCGGCGTTTAAGCGTCCGCCGATGACGAAAGTCGGGTCAAGACCGCCAGCGGCTAAAATAGACGCGGTTAGGCTGGTTGTCGTGGTTTTGCCGTGCGTGCCTGCAATGGCAATGCCTTCACGAAACCGCATTAACTCGGCTAACATCATCGCACGCGGAATCACGGGAATGTGATTTTCTACGGCGGCAATCACTTCGGGATTATCGTTTTTCACCGCTGTGGAAGTAACCACAACTTGGGCGTTGTCGATATGTTTTGCGGCGTGTCCTTTGAAAATTTTCACCCCAATTTCATCTAAATGGGCAGTTGCGGCATTGTCTGCCATATCCGAACCCGACACGGTGTAGCCCAAGTTGTGCAACACTTCGGCAATGCCACACATACCCGTGCCGCCAATGCCCACAAAATGAATGTGTTGAATGCGTTTTTTCATATTTACTCCTTGTTGAATTAGGCTGCCTGAAAGTGGTTTATTGTATCAATTATCACCCATTAAATTGAAAAATATTCAGGCAGCCTGAAAGGCAATTAAAATGCGTGGGCTATGGATTACTCATTTGTTTGGGATAAAACAGGTAAAAAGACAAAAAACGCAACAATGAGTGATAATTCAAGAAAATGAAATAAAATGAAAAATATATCACAACCTATTGAAATAATAAAAAAAAAAAAACACATAAATCGAAAAAATAGTTACATTACTATGTTATATTTTTGGGCAGAAGTATTGTATAATGGCAGGCGTTAAAATTGCTTTTTCAGGCTACCTGAAAGCACTTCCCGTGCAGGGGTAAGCACTTCCCGTGCAGGTGTGAGCACTTCCCGTGCAGGGGAAGAAACGCTATACAAAAAAAGATACTGTCATTACGAGCCTTAACGAAGTTAAGGCGTAGTAATCTCCGCACGCAAGGAGAATGGCAATGCAAAATGTTTTTCAGGTTGCCTATTGTTGAATAAAAACGCGTGGGCAACAAGTTGCCTACCCTACGCTTGTTACGGCTTTTCAGGCTGCCTGAAAAGGTTTTTTTGTAAAGGATTTTTGATTATGGAAATGTTTATTCATATTGCTTTATTTTTATTGGGCGTGTTTTTGATTTATGACGGATATAATTCATTAAAAAAATTACAAGAAAATAAACAAAAATGGCAAAAAATTACCTTACAATCTTCATCTTTTGATAAAAATATTTATGAAGAATATCAGCAAGCAGATATTATTGTTGCTAAATTTGATAAATTTATTAACATATTATCAAAATTAAGCATTATAGACGGTACAATAATCTGTTTGGGAATTTTAATGATTATTTGTGATTTTAGTTTTTATTTAAATTTATCTTTTTTGGGAATTATAGGTATCATATTAATTTTTGCTATTTTAAGTCCCTTTATTTTTATATTTATACTTTCAGTTGATGGTCTTGATGAGTATTCAGAATGTAGCAAATTATATTATAAATACAATACAACATATTCTTTACTTTGTAATTATTTTGAATATGAAATTAAAGTATCAGAAAATAAAGGAATTATTAGAGATTATGATTACATAAAAAAATTTAATTACGAACGCGTAGCAAAAAACAAATTAGATTTATTTGATACTGGATTTCGTATAGAAGTTAGATTTTTTTGTATTTTATTATTCTATATTGGAATATTTTTATTTTTTTTGGCATTTATCTTTGATAATGTATTTTATCAAAAGATAATTTCTTTTTAACTTTATTCACAATAAGGAGTGAATTGCAATGAGTAGTACAACAGTGGCTTATCAGCCAAAAGAAAGCAAGTTATGGGCTTGCATTAAAGAAGTGTTTTGGGACAATATGGAAGGCGAAGTGTGGGAAAAATTTGCCGAATTGGGTGGAAAACTCATTGCTAATGCAATGAATATTCACGGAGAAGCGGCGGAAGCATTTGCCAAAGAAACATCGGCAGGACTAGTTAGATTGATACAAACGCTCTCAAATATCAATTCGGGTAGTGCTACGGGTTGGGATCTTTGGGCAGAAATCCAAAGAACAGCAGCAAAAATAGCATTAGAAACTCAAGCGGCTACATTGGAAGATTCCAAAGGGTGGTTCAAAGGATTAGGAAAAATTAAATTTGTAGCAGGAAAATTTTTCTGGCCATATACCATTGCCACAACAATTTATGATTGGCTTGCTCCACTAATTCCTTGCTTATTAAAAGACCCAGAAGTTCCTGATACAGAACCTGCTGTCAATGCGGCTTCTCCATTAGTAATCGACTTAAATGGGGACGGTGTGGGTTCGTATAAACTCAAAAACGGCGTTTATTTCGACTTGGATAACAATGGCTTTAAGGAAAAAACCGCTTGGGCTCACTACCAAGACGGCTTGTTGGCACTGGATTTGAACGGTAACGGCACAATCGATAACGGTGCGGAACTGTTTGGTAATCACACCAAATTAAAAGACGGCACGCTCGCCACAAACGGCTTTGACGCACTGGCTCAATATGACGATAACGGCGACGGCGTAATTAACAATAAAGATAAAGTGTGGAAAAAATTGCTCGTGTGGCAAGATAAAGTAAATGACGGCGTGTCGCAGTCGGACGAATTAACCGCCATTAGTAAAACAGGCATTACGGAAATTAACTTGGGATATAAAAACAGTAATGTGGTTGATGAAAATGGCAATAAACACGCTCAACAATCAACGGTTGTGTGGAAAGACGGTAAAACCACTGGTATTGACGATGTGTGGTTTAACAGCGATTTAACGCGTACGCAAAGTACTGCAACATTAGACGGTGTGTCGGATAAAGTGTTAGAACAATTATACGCCCTGCCTGATGTGCAAGGATTTGGCAATTTGGAATCTTTGATGATTGCTATGTCGCAAAATAGCAAATTGCTGAATATGGTAAAAAAATATGTTGCCGCAAATAAAACCAATCGTACCAATATGTTGGACGATTTGATTTTTGAATGGGCAGGCGTTACCAAAGTGGATAAAACTTCGCGTGGCTCATATATTGACGCAAGAGTGTTGGAAACAATCGAAGTTTTAACTGGCGGCGAATTTAAACAAAATGGATACAATAGAAATCCAGGTTCAGGTGCGGCAGATGAACTGCGTAAAGAATACGATAAATTCAAAAATTATGTGCATTCAATGATTTTAGCTCAAACGGATTATGCAGATTTGTTTGCAATGGAAACAGTAACCAATGTGGTTACTGGTGAAGTGCAAATGGTGTTTAGCAACCTGAAAACCAAATTAACGGAATTGGCGAAAGGTTTGTCTTGGAACAATACCACTCTTGCCAAAACAAATGCTATCTACGATTTGGTAAGCGTGTTAAATGGTATTGGCACTTACGCTGTTTTGCCTATCCAAAATATGATTGATGATGTCAAAGCATTGGGTAAGGATAATGCAGTGATAGATTATTATCTCAAACAAAATGTTATGGTGGGAACGGCAAATAATGATACCGTCTCAGGAAATAACGAAAATAATTTGTTGTATGGCTTAAATGGCGATGATACGCTATATGGTGGTGATGGAAATGATCGTTTGTATGGCGGTGTGGGTAATGACAGACTGTACGGCGAAAATGGCAACGATACATTAAACGGCGGTGCTGGTAACGATTATTTGAGTGGCGGTTACGGCAACGATGTGTATCTGTTTGACGCTAACTTTGGTCAAGATACCATTTATAACTACGATAAACCTGAAAATCGTAAAGATGTTATTCGCTTTACTGATAATCGTAAAGTGAGTGATTTTACTTTTACGCGTAGTGGCACTAATTTGATTATCAAAGCCAAAACAGGTGATGATAAATTGACGGTGCAAAATCACTTTAACAGTAACTATCGCATTGACGAGTTGCAATTCAAAAACGGCACAAAATTAACCACTGCCCACATTGACGCCATTATTGCCGACCCCACACTTGCGGCAACCGAAGCGTCTTTGCAAAAAATGATTAACGCAATGGCAAGTTTCGGCAGTGGCAGTGCAACCACATTGTTGGCAAGTAATACGGATAATTCGCTTAATCCTAATAATTACTTGACAGGGTCAGGTGTGGCGTAATTGAATGCTGAAATCTCATCTATCGGACGATTAAATAATCGTCCGATTTTTTCAGGCAGCCTGAAAATCATTCTGTCATATAAACAATCTCAAACACAAGAAAATAATTATTTAATATTTTCTATTGAAATAAATATAATATTAATTTATACTTATATAAAATTTAGCGATATAACTTATTATAAAAAGAATAACAAAAATAATCTGTTATATTAAACATCAATGATTTCAAAGGAAAACAAAATGCAAAACTCAACACTCAATCGCCGTCAATTTTTAAAAATAGCGGCGGCAGGTTCTGTGGTTGCGGCTTTGCCGTTTGGCACAATACAAGCCGAAACTTCCAAGCAAAATGTGCATATTGTGATTATGGGTTGCGGTTTGGCTGGACTTGCGGCGGCTCATCGCTTACGCCGACAACTGCCGAATGCCCAAATCACCATTATTGACGGCAAACGCGAACACCATTATCAGCCAGGTTTTACGCTGTTAGCCACAGGCGTTTGGCACAATGCTCAAAAGGTTAAGGCGGACAACGCCAAACTCATTCCGCACGGCGTCAAATGGCTGCCTGAAAGCGTTCAGGAAATTCAGCCTGACAATCAGATGATTATCACCCACAGCGGTAAGGTGCATTACGATTATTTAATCGTGGCAACGGGTTTGCGTTTGGGTTATGAAAAAATTGACGGTTTTGAAATCACCGCTTTGGGACAAAAAGGTTTGGGCAGTGTGTATTACAGCCCAGAAGCCGCAACTGCTACTTGGCAGGCTATGGATATTTTCCGCCAAAAAGGCGGTCGAGCGTTGATGACGCTTGCTCCGACTGATATGAAATGTGCAGGAGCCCCCTTAAAAATGACTTTTATGCTTGCCGACCGTATTCGTCAGGCAGGCACGGCTAACAATTCGCAAATTGACTTTTTTGCAGCCAAAGCGGCGATTTTTAGCGTAAAACCTGTGGCAGACAAGGTTTTGGAACTCTGGCAAACATTAGCCGTGCCGCCACAAGTGCATTATCATCACGAACTTGCGGCTGTGGATATGGATAAGCAAATGGCTTATTTCAGGCTGCCTGAAACAGGCGGCGAAACTGCCGAGCAGTATGATTTCTTACATATTGTGCCGCCGATGTTTGCACCTGATGTTATTTTTAATAACAATGAGTTAGCCAACGAAAACGGCTGACTGAATGTTCATACTGAAACGCTGCAACACAAAAAATATGCGAATATTTTTGGTTTGGGCGATGTGAATGGCACGCCGCGTGGCAAAACCGCCGCTACGGTGAAAAAAAGCACGCCTGTTGTGGTGCATAACTTAATTCGTGTTATCAACGGACAAACGCCTGATATGCTGTTTGACGGCTACACTTCCTGCCCGATGTTGGTGCGAGAAGGCGAAGCCATGTTGGTTGAATTTAACGGCAAGGGCGAACTCACCCCCACACTGCCTTTGGTTAATCCCCTGCAACCGAGTTATTTTGCGTGGTATTTGGAAGATGTGATGCTCAAACCCGCCTATATGACGGTGTTGCGTGGCAGAGCATAAAGGAGCGAACAATGAGTTTTACTGACTTGTTTTTTATGGCTATTTTAATGGTGCGGGAATTGATTTTGGACTATCCGCATATCAGTGCCGCGATTATTCTCACCGTGATACTGGTTTGGGGCTTGGCGTTAAGAAACCGCATTGACCCCCGCAACTGGAAACGCGTTCGCAAACAAGCATTTGTGGTAACGCTAATCAGCGGTGTGGCAGCGTTTTTTCTCTTGCCTATCTTTTTCCATTCAGGCTTAAAACATATGAATTACCTAACCGACTGGCTGTTTCACATAGCAAGCGTAGCCAGCATTATGGGGTATGTATGGCTCATTACCGTCCCTGCCCTGCTTATGTGGTGTTCGTGCGGTAAAAATAAAGCGTAGCAAAAACAGCGGAAATATTTATTCCGCTGTTTTTTATGGTAAAGAAATTTTCAGGCTACCCCTTTATCGTCATTGCGAGCGGTAGCGAAGCAATCTCCGAAATGCCGCAGGCATTTCGGGTAGCCTATCGAATAAAACGGCAATGCAAAAAGCCTTTCAGGTTACCTAAAAATCTTTCTGCACTGCCGTTATCCTGATCCACGCCACCCGATAAATTGACTGCGTCAATTTATCGGAGATTGCTTCGCCGTGCTATTCGCTCGGCTCGCAATGACGATAAGGGCTGCCTGAAACGGTTAAAAAACGGTAAAATACACCATTTTTAACCTTTCAGGCAGCCTGAAACTATTTTGGAGTATCTAAAAATGCTGTTAATCCCTGCAATCGACTTAAAAAACGGACAATGCGTGCGTTTGAAACAAGGTTTAATGAATGAAACAACGGTGTTTTCCGACAATCCGCAACAAATGGCAGAACACTGGTTGCAACAAGGAGCAAGGCGATTGCATTTAGTGGATTTAGACGGTGCATTCGCAGGCAAACCGCAAAATTTTGCGGCGATTGAAGCCATTTTATCGGCTGTGGGTAAAAATATTCCTGTGGAATTAGGCGGCGGTATTCGTGATATTCAAACCATTGAAAAATATATCAAAATCGGCTTACACTATGCCATTATCGGCACGGCGGCGGTAAAAAATCCAGCATTTTTAGCTGACGCCTGCCGTGAATTTCCCAATCACATTATTGTGGGCATTGACGCAAAAAATGGCTTTGTGGCAACGGACGGCTGGGCAGAAGTCAGCAACATTGCGGCGGTTGATTTAGGCAAACAATTTGAAGATTTAGGCGTGTCGTCCATTATTTACACCGACATTGCCCGCGATGGCATGATGAGCGGCATTAACATTGACGAAACCGCCAAATTAGCCAACGCTTTAACCATTCCCGTAATTGCGTCAGGCGGTTTAACCAATTTGGACGACATTCGTGCCTTGTGTAGTGTGGCAGATAGCGGCATTGAAGGAGCGATTACAGGGCGTGCGATTTACGAAGGCACCATCGACTTTCAGGCAGCCCAATGCTTGGCAGATGAATTGACGGGGTAACTCGTAGGGTGGGTTTTCAACCCACCATTGCCCCGCAGGGGCAACAAACGATTTGATTTTATAAAATTTTTTTGTATTATCAACGCCTTTCGGCGTTGCGGTGGGCTGGGAAGCCCACCCTACGGCTTGGCAGATAAATTGACGGAATAATATTTTCAGGCAGCCTTAAAACAATGAATATAAGCAAACTCAAAATTTGGATAACACTCATCGGTCATTTAGTGGCATTTGCAGGCGTTTTGTTGTATCAACAAATCACGCTTAATCAAACCGCACAAATTAGCGATATTTGGACATTATTTTTACAAAGTTTTAACACACACCCCGCACAATTATTAGCCGTTTTTTTAATATTATCGCCATTATGGGCAGTGTTTATTACACGCAAAAATAAAATATATGGTCATTTTATTTTTATACTCACCATTATTTGGTATATTATTTTAATTTTATTTTGTTCAGGCAGCCTGAAAAATATCGAACCTTGGATTTCGTGGGTTTTATACGCAACCCTTATGTTATTATTAGGTATGTTGGGTATTGTATATAGCATTTTTACGGATAAAACAAAGTAATTAAAATAAACGGTGATTAAAATGAATTACGCACAAGACGCACTATTTTGGTATTTATATCATCATGAAGTTCGCTCATTAGCCACGCTATTAACCGCCCCTGCTCCAATTATTTATCCCAATGAAATTTCGGTAAAAGAATTATTAGGCGAAAAGGGCTTTCGTTTTTTAAAACAATTAGATAAAAATCCGCAATTATTATTAAACCATTTACAAGCCACACAAGATATAAAAAATTATGCCCAACAATTATGGCATTTTTGGTTAAATCATTCCCCAAATAAAGAAACATTACGCCAAAAAGAAATTCAATTTTCTTTTGATTATTACACGCCAAACAAAGTTTCAGGCAGCCTAAACAATAAAACGCTGACGCGTGGTTTGGTATATATCAAAGAAAACAGCGAGTTAGCCGCTTTTTCGCCTACGGCGTGGTTGTGTCCTGTTATCCATAGGCTGCCTGAAATTGCTGCCAATGAACGCTGGGTTACGCTGAATTTTCAAGAACACATCGCCCCTGCCCTGCGTGAAAAAATAGACGCATTTTCACTGCCGTCCAAAAACACACACATCGCCCTTGTCGCCCAAAACCCAGACGGCTTATGGCGAGAAAAAGAACGGTTTTATTTTCAGGCAGCCTGAAAATAGTGAGCAGTGAGCAGTTTCTATGTCAAGCCTTGTCAGGCTTAACAGTTATTTTTAGATGATGCTTCGATTTTGCCTTGTCTGCTGCCTGAAAGGTTTATCGAAGCGTTATCTAAAAAATATCCGTCAAACCGCAAGGTTTGACATAATCACTGCTCACTGCTCATTGACTTCAACTTCCGACACACTTCAAGCAAAGGATTCAACAAACACTCACCCATTCTCAACGAGCGTTGCCCGTTCCAGCCATAATCATCATCGGGGTAATTAAAATTGTCTTTGAACGGCATTTCCAAAGTAAAAGACAAACAGCCAAATTGATTGCCAACAAAATTGCTTGCCCACGACAAATCCGCCTTGCCTGCCGCACACTTGGGATAGCCAAATTCATCTTGAAAATCAGGGCAGGCTGCCTGAAAACTGGTTTTGAACAGATTTTCCAATTCAGCCATTTTAGGCGAATAATTTGGTACACCTTCGCAGCCTGACACAAACACATAAGGAATACTCTCATCGCCGTGAATATCCAAAAATATATCCACGCCTGTGGCAAGCATTTTTTCTCGCACCAAAAACACTTCGGGGCTTTTTTCCATTGTGGGATTTGCCCATTCACGGTTCAAATTTGCCCCCGCCGCATTCGTGCGTAAATTACCCCGATATGAACCGTCTGGATTCATATTCGGCACCACAAACACCGTTGCCATATCCAACAGCGAACGAGACAGCGAATCTTGAAAATCCAACAGCCGCATTAAAAAACCTTCGGCAAGCCATTCTGCCATTGTTTCACCTGGGTGCTGGCGGGCAATCAGCCAAATTTTAATGTCGCTTTCTATTTGATTGCCAATGGTGAGCAAATTCAAATCACGACCGTCAATCGTCTGCCCCAAATCTTCAATCTGACACAAGCCGCTGCTTTGCACTTCGCCCAATAAATTTAAGTGTTGTTCATAAGAATACGGCTCAAAACAAGCGTAATAAACGCTGTTTGCCAAAGGCGTGTGATGAATTTTCAGGCAGCCTGCATCAAACGAAGTGGGCACACGAAACCAATTTTTGCGATCATAGGACGCAACCGCCTGATAATCTTCCCAGCCCGCAGGGTACGCCGTGTCGCTTACATCGCCAAAATCAATCACACAAGGCACATACGCTGCCCCTTGCAGACGAAAATAAAACCACTGACGAAAATCCGCCGCATTGTCTTTTTTCAGTCGCACTTGAATATTCTGCGGATCTTTAACCGACACCGCTTCAATACTGCCGCCGTCAAATAGTGTGCTGATTTTTAACATTTTTTACTTTCCTTGTGGTGATGATTTAAAAAGTTGTATTTTACGCTTTTTCAGAAACCCCTGCAAAACTCGTTACAGAAACAAAATGTTAAAATTCCGTAAGGGTAACCCTATGTGGTTGCCCGCTAAACGATTTTATTTTCTGTTATAAAACAATAAACTACGAAACTGATTTTTATTTTTAAAATTGCTCACACAAGACACGGAGAAAACAATTAAACTCCGTGTTCTCCGTGAGAGATAATAAAAATCGTTGTGCGAAACAAAAATTTTTTTAGTTTTGATGAAAATTTGCTTTCAGGCTTCCTGAAAAGAATTTAGCGAACAATGATAGTATTATTTGTTTTGTATCAGGTTTTCAGGCTGCCTGAAACACAATATTGCGTTCCTGCCCGATTGCCTGTGCAAAAGCCTGATACGAAGACAAGGGTACGCGTAGCGTCAAACGGCAATCGACTTGCAAATCTTGTTGCACAATAGGTGCTTGAAACTGTTTTGCCAAGCGTAAAACGCTGTTAAGCGTAGCATAATCGCATTGAATTTGCACGGTTTTTTCTATATTTTTGTTGATGATTTCAGCGTTTTGCAATACCATTTGCGTGGCAGTTTTGTAGGCGTGAATTAAGCCTGGCACGCCCAACAGCGTACCGCCGAAGTACCGCACCACAATTACCGCCGTGTCGGTGATTTCAAAGGAATCAATCTGCCCTAAAATCGGTCGCCCTGCACTGCCTGACGGCTCGCCGTCATCGTTGGCACGAAAATTCGTGCCGTCATAGCCCAAACGATAGGCAAAACAATGGTGTCGTGCCTTAAAATGCTCTTTTTTCAAAGCGTCTAAATGCGGCTTAAAATCGTCCGCCGTCAAAATGGGATAGGCAAACGCCAAAAAACGGCTGTTTTTGTCCTTAAATTCAGCACTTGTGGGGTGCAAAATAGTGCGGTAAGAATGAATGTCGCTCATCGGTGTATCGCTTTTTAATTTTATTTTTCAGGCAGCCTGAAACGAAAATATACAAGATTATAAACAGAAATACCGCTATTTCAATTACAATATAGGGTTTTGTAAAACGGTTGTGGAAAAAGGCAATGAGCAGGAAATATTTTGGCACGGACGGCGTGCGTGGATATGTCGGCAATTCGGTAATTCAGCCTGAATTTGTGATGAAATTAGGCTTTGCCGCAGGGCGGATTTTAATTCGGCAGGAAACAAATCATCGTCCTGCGGTGATTATCGGTAAAGATACGCGTGTGTCGGGTTATCTTTTGGAAGCGGCATTAACGGCGGGTTTTACCGCCGCTGGGGTTGATGTTCGCCTCACAGGCCCTATTCCCACACCTGCGATTGCTTATTTAACCCGTGCTTTGCGTTTGGACGCTGGCGTGATGATTTCCGCTTCCCACAATCCGTTTCACGATAATGGCATTAAGTTTTTTGCCGAAGGCGGGGTGAAATTGTCGGACGAAATTGAAGCGGCAATCGAGCAACGCATTGATGAGCCATTTAAAACTGTTGCTGCCACAGAATACGGCAGAGCCAAACGCATAGACGGGGCAACCGACCGCTATATTGAATTTTGCAAAAGCACTTTTCCCAACGAAATGTCGCTTTTTGGCTTAAAAATTGTGGTTGATTGTGCCAACGGTGCGGCATATCACGCTGCACCCGCCGTTTTCCACGAATTAGGGGCAGAAGTGATTGCCATTGCCAACACGCCCAACGGCTTTAATATTAACGAAAAATGCGGTGCGACTTACACTCGCACCTTACAAGCGGCTGTGTTGCAAAATGACTCAGATTACGGCATTGCATTAGACGGCGATGGCGACCGCTTGATGATGGTTGATAAAAACGGCAGATTATATGACGGCGACAGTTTAATTTATGTGATTGCCAAAGCCCGACACCTTTCAGGCAGCCTGAAAGGCGGCGTAGTGGGCACGGTGATGACGAATATGGCAATGGAAAATTGTTTGCAAGAACAAGGCATTGCCTTTGAACGAGCCAAAGTCGGCGACCGTTATGTTTTGGAAAAACTGCACGACAAAAACTGGCAAGTGGGCGGCGAAGCGTCTGGGCATATTTTGTGTTTGGATAAACACAACACGGGAGACGGCATTATTTCGGCTCTGCAAGTTTTAGCGTCTTTAAATATATTAAACAAAGACTTATCTACGGTGATGAACGACTGGCAGCCCTATCCGCAAAAAATGATCAATGTTCGCATAGAAAAAGGACAAGACTGGCAAACGGTGTCGGCTGATGCGTTGAAAGAAGCCGAAGACGCTTTATCAGGCGGCAAAGGACGCGTGGTGCTGCGTGCGTCAGGCACAGAGCCTGTGGTGCGGGTGATGGTTGAAGCCCAACAAATGGCATGGGCTGAAAAATACGCTCAAAATATTGCACAGGCAATACAAGCGTAAAGCAATTTTCAGGCAGCCTGAAAAAACTACTGTCATTACGAGCCGTTGTGAAATAACGGCGTAGTAATCTCCTAACTACGGAGAACGATAATGCAAAAACAATTTCAGGCAGCCTGAAAGATTTAATCTACATAAACAACAAGGGGATTGCCACGATTTTTTCTTACGAAAAAATCTCGCAATGACAGTAATTTTGTAGGATTGATTTTTTTTCAGGCAACCTGAACAGCGGCAGGCAAACGAAGTGAAGTTAAAAAATATATAGTTTTGATATAAATGGATATTTTCGCACTATTAGAATCTTTTTTCGGACAATACGGCTATATTGCCGTATTTGTCGTGCTATTGCTGTGCGGTTTGGGCGTGCCGATTCCAGAAGACATCACCCTTGTTACAGGCGGCGTGATGGCGGGTTTGGGCAATGCCGATGTGCGTTTAATGGTTGCCGTATCGTTGGCAGGCGTGCTTATGGGCGATGGCATTATGTTTGCCGCAGGACGCATTTGGGGGCCACGCATACTCAAACTGCGTATGGTTGCTCGCGTGATGACCCCACGCCGCTACGCACGCGTACAAGAAAAATTCGACAAATACGGTAACTGGGTGCTGTTTGTGGCACGCTTTTTACCAGGTTTGCGTATGCCGATTTACATCAGTGCAGGCATTAGCCACAAAGTTTCCTACTGGCGTTTCTTCGCTATGGACGGCTTGGCAGCCTGCCTATCTGTCCCTGTGTGGGTGTTATTGGGGGCGTATGGTGCAAAAAATATTGACTGGCTTTTGAAAAAAGTTCATCAATTTCAACATATTATGATTATACTCACCGCCATTGCCGCCGTTGTTTTGGCATACTATTTCTACCGTCATCACCGCCGCACACAATTTTTCAAAGAAAGCCGCCCAAAAATTTTAGAAAGACGCAAACACCGCAAAAAAACGATTGAGTTATTGAAAAAAGAAAAAAGACGCAGAAGAAATAGACGGTGAGCAATGAGTAATGAGCAATTATTTAGTTTTGCCTTGCGGCAAAACGGATTATTATTAAGATAACGCTTCGAGTGTTTTTCAGGCTGCCTGAAAACCCTGTACCAAACGCCATACAGTGTGGCGTTTTTTGTTTGTCGTCAGTGTCTGCTTATAGAGTACTCTATAAGGGCTTGCTTGACAAAGCAAGCCCTTGCGATTTTTTTCATTGAAATTATAGGAGACAACTGTTATGGAAACTTTGGAAATTCTCAACACAATCTTTTATGCAATAGCAACTCTTGTGGCTATGTATGGTCTTTATGTGAATATAATAGTGAATTTCTTTTATAAACAACTTATTGAAACGCAAAATTATTTGGCAAAATTTAGAGAATTAAATCTTGACGAACTTCTAAAAGATGAAGACTTGTGTTTTAGAAAAACCGATGATACAACTCTCCCTCTTGAAAAAATCAAAGCAAAAGTAGAAGACAAAGAAGGACATATAACACCAGTAGGAAATCAACTTTTTGATGCACTTAATTTTTATGAAAGTGTTGTTCGTGGTGTAGATATGGGGCTTTACCATGAAGGTACAGTTATGAAATGGGGAAAAATGACAATGATGAGAAGAACCAAAAGATATATGGAATACATTGAATACAGAAGAAAAACAAAAGAAAATGCTTGGATTGAATTAACAAATTGGGTAAAACGAAAAGAATTGGAAGAAATTAAATCATCTGGTGGAAAAAAATTCTTTCGGTTTTGGCAATTTTATAGGGGTGTATAAATACAAAATCGATAGAAATTTTAACAATCTTTTGGGTTGTCTGGAAAATCGAAAGTAGCAATATATTTGTTATTTAAAACATTTCAGGCAGCCTGAAAAAGCAATCGAAGCGTTATCTAAACATATCCGTCAAGCCGTAAGGCTTGACGAAACAACTGCTCACTGCTCACTGCTAACTGCTTATTGCTAACTGCTCACTGAAAAATATAATGACAAACCACGCCCAAAAACATGGCTAATCCTACTCTGTTGTTTGATAAAAACATTTTGAAACATTTTTGTCTATCTCTATCCTTAATTTGCGTGTATTGATGAATTTGCAAACCAATCACCACGCCCAAAAACGCCCAAAACCAAATATTGGCGTGAATTTTTATTCCCACTACCGCCATAAGTGCGTCAAAGGCAAAGTGAAAAAACATACTCCACGCCACATCAAAACGCCCAAAGGTAATGGCGGAAGTTTTGATATTGCCTAATTTTAAGTCGTCTGGTTTGTCGGCAATGGCGTAAATGGTGTCATACGCCAAAGTCCAGCAAGTGTTGGCGGCATACAATAACCACGCCATTTTCGGCACGCTACCTGTTTGTGCGGCAAACGCCATCGGAATGGAAAACGAATATGCCAAGCCCAAATAAAATTGCGGCACGGCAAAAAAGCGTTTGGTAAAAGGATACGACAACGCCAAAAACACCGCTGGCAGACTTAACGCCCAAGTGAGTTTATTCATCGGAATTAAGCACAATGCCGCTAAAAAACACAGCACCGCACACACAATCATCGCTTCTTTGCCCGTGATTTCGCCTTTCGCAAAAGGTCGATTGTTTGTGCGTTCAACCAAACCGTCAAAATCACGGTCGGCAAAATCGTTCATCGCACAACCTGCCGAACGCATTAAAAAACAGCCCAAACCAAATAACACAACCAACAGCCAGTCAGGTTTGCCATCTGCCGCAATCCACAAAGACCAAAGTGCTGGCCACAACAATAAAAGCGTGCCAATCGGTTTATCAAAACGAATAAGCCGCAAATAAATGCTTAATTTTTTTGAAATATTCATCGTATTTGACCAAATAAATACATTGAAGTCATTTCAGCCATTTTTGCACTCCTAATTAATTTAAAGTAAAAAAGTCTATTGTAGAAAAAAATTAAAATTCAGGCGGATATAGATTTCCACAATTTGTCATAATGAAAGAACTTCTTTTCGTTTGTACTCTTGCATATCGCCAACCAAGAGTTTTTTCTAAAAAAGTCCCCCAACTCTCATATAAATGAGTACCTTCTAAATCTGTTTTAAAATTACCATACATTTTTTCTCTTGTAAAAATATATGCTCCATAACAATCATTAGATGGTTCTTTATATTCACTATTATTGATTACTGTATATATATCTTGTTCATTCAAAAAACGCATTTTCTTAAAACAAAAACCATAATAGTTAAGCGTTGCAACCAATAATGGTAAGGCAAGGAACAGAGAAAAATATAATAACCGAGTTTTTTTATTTTTGGATAAACCAACGCATATTAAGGCAGATACTATTAAATAAATTAAACCACCTACAATTAACATAAAAATAACTATCATCATACCAACCGCTGCCATAAATTTGACCTTTCAATGATTAAAAAACTTTTCTATTTTACTTTCAGGCAGCCTGAAACCTATTTATCAAACCCAAACGCTTTTAACGCAGGCAAAAAACATTCGGCTAATAATAATTTTTGGCTTTTGTATTCAAATAGCGAAGTTCGCAGAGCAATCATTTTGTTTTCAGGCAGCCTAAAACGCTTTTGCAATAAAGAATGTTGATAAACCACAGTAAAATCCGACCGCGACCATTGCGTTTTGCCGTCAAACAATCTTGCCCCTAACGACTGCGTGCCACAATTCAAAATTTCTCGCCAATAAGCGTCATTGGGCAAGCAAATGCTGCGGGCAGCAACCACAGGTGTTGCGTCCAAACACAACAACACTTCTCGTGCATAAACGGTTGATATATCAGGAAAATAATCCGTTTCTTCGGGCAGAATATCCGTTGTATCCGAAAAAGTCGGACGCACCGAAAACGCCGCTCTATTTTGTTTTAACACGGCGGTTAAAGACGGTGCGTAAATAAAATCGTTCAAGGTCATTTTGGCAAAACGCCCTACTCTGTGCAAAGTGGCTATTGTAAAACAAAGCCGCTTGATGTGTTCAAAATAATTGTCGATTAAAGTTATTCACAAAATATAAAAATATATATTAAATTCAACAAGATATAATAAAAATTTTGTCTTTTTATCACAATAAATAGTATAATTTCCCCTGTTTTTTCATCTTTTGAACAAGGTTTTTGATTATGATGATTTTGTACTCGGGCATTACCTGCCCTTTTTCGCACCGTTGCCGCATTGTGTTGTTTGAAAAAGAAATGGATTTTGAAATCAAAGATGTTGATATTTTCAACAAGCCCGAAGATTTGGCGATGATGAATCCCTACAATCAAGTGCCTGTGTTGGCTGAACGCGAGTTGAATTTGTATGAATCCAACATTATCAACGAATACATTGACGAACGCTTTCCGCACCCGCAGTTAATGCCAGGCGACCCAATTTCGCGTGCTCGTGCGAGATTGTTTTTGTTTGATATGGAACGCGAACTTTTCTGCCATGTGCAAACTTTGGAAAACTTGGACAGCACCGAAGAAGCCAAAGATGCCGCTCGTGTTGCCATTCGCGAACGCTTAACTTATATGTCGGCTTTGTTTGCCAAAAATAATAAGTATATTTTGGGCAGCAATTTTTCTATGGTTGATGTGGCGATTGCCCCGCTGTTGTGGCGTTTAGACCACTACGGCATTCAGTTAGACAACTCTGCGGCAGGCATTTTGAAATACGGCGAACGCCTGTTCTCTCGTCCTGCTTTTATTGACGCACTGACACCGTCTGAAAAGGCAATGCGGCGTTAAGTGTTTGTTTTTATTATTATATTTACGATAAACCACGCTGTTATGACGGCGTGGTTTGATAAAATTAAAAGATAACTTTCAGGCTGCCTGAAAGTGTTTTAATTAAAAAAGAAAAAACGATGAACGAATTAAAACCTTATTTTTTGCGTGCCGTTTATGAATGGTGTGCCGACAATGGCTATACGCCGCATTTG
Organism: Neisseriaceae bacterium; assembly: GCA_017458185.1. Lineage (GTDB taxonomy): Bacteria > Pseudomonadota > Gammaproteobacteria > Burkholderiales > Neisseriaceae > RGIG9985. Next base: position 79,697 of record JAFTFY010000025.1, on the reverse strand, counting down.
ATTGTTTTTGTTGATGAAAATGCACAAGTGCCCAAAGCGTATGTGAAAGACAATCAAATTGTGTTAAACATTAAAGACACAGCGGTGCAACGCTTAAAAATGGATAACGAGTGGATTGAATTTGTGGCACGCTTTGGCGGTAAGCCATTTGAAATTGCCGTGCCTGTTAGCAATGTTATGGGCATTTTCGCACGCGAAAACGGCATGGGCATGTCTTTTGAAGCCACGCCATATCAACCGCAGGAGAAAGACGATACGCTGACGGTTACAAAATCGGCAGAAAAATCGGCAGAAAAAACGCCTGAAAAAACAGAAAAACCCCTTTCAGGCAGCCTGAAAGTAGTGAAAAAGAAACCGAAAACTTAAACAACCATAAAAACACTTAAATGGACAAATTTTTTAATGTCACACGGATTCGATTTTGCTTGACAGCAAAATCTTTAAAATAATAGGAATGGCGTGAGCCATTCCGAAACCATGTGATAATAAAAAAACTGAATAATTACAGTAGATTAAATATTTTTCAGGCAGCCTGAAACCCTTGCCGTCATTGCGAGCCTTAAACGAAGTTTAAGGCGTGGCAATCTTCCAACTACGGAGAACGGCAATGTAAAATATTATTCAGGCAACCTGAATAGATAGATTTTAAATGTCACACGGATTGGATTTTCCTAACGGAAAATCTATTAAAAAACAAAATGTAAAGAAACGGCGTTAGCCGTTTCCAATCCGTGTGATAATGAAAAAACGGAATGATTACAGTACCTTAAATATTTTCAGGCAGCCTGAAAACATAGATTTTTTAAATGTCACACGGATTGGATTTTCCTAACGGAAAATCTTTAAAAGCAAAATTTAAAGGAATTGCGTTAGCAATTCCGAATCCGTGTGGCAATAATAAAACAGAATGATTACAGTATGTTAAATATTTTCAGGCAGCCTGAAAATTGATTTTAAACTAATTTTATAACCCATTAAAATCAAAAGGAAAAAATTATGTCTTCCCCAGAAACACCCAAGCAGCAACCGCAAACATGGGAACAAGCCATGTTGGAAAAACTGTTAATGCAGGTCTATCGCGAACAACGCAAAGACCGCAACGCCAAGTGGATTCGCTTGTTTATTTGGTTGGCGTTTTTTGCCCTGATTTTTGCTCTGATGGATATGGACAAAAGCGGCACTGGTGCGAACGCCAACAGTTTAATGCTTGCCAAAAAAAATGACCACACCGCCGTGATTTCGCTATCAGGCGTAATTGACAGTTATAACGACAACGCCACAAAACTGTTAGAAGGTTTGGAATCTGCCTATAAAAACGACAAAGTCAAAGGCATTATTATTCGTGCCGACAGTCCAGGCGGCTCGCCCGTGATTTCCGACACCGCATTTTCTGAAATTCGCCGACTAAAAGAACAGCACAAAAATATTCCTGTGTATGTGGTTGCCGAAGATGTGTGTGCGTCAGGCTGTTATTATATTGCGGCGGCGGCGGATAAAATCTATGCAAATCAAGCGTCTATGGTTGGTTCTATCGGCGTGATTAGCGGCGGTTTTGGTGCGACTGAACTCATCGAAAAATTAGGCGTTGAACGCCGCTTAAAAACCGCAGGCGAAAACAAAGGCATGGGCGACCCATTCTCTCCCGAAACGCCCGAACAAAACGCCATTTGGCAAAAAATGTTGGACGACATTCACCAGCAATTTATCAACGCCGTCAAAACAGGACGCGGCGAAAAACTGAAATGGCAACAATACCCCGATGTATTCAGCGGACGCGTCTATACAGGCACGGAAGCCAAAGTAGTCGGCTTAATTGACGACTTCGGCAATATTTACAGCGTCTCACGCGATGTGATTAAAGCCGAAAAATTAGTCGATTACACGCCCAAAGACGACTTCGCAACCCTTTTAGGCAAACGCTTCGGTACACAAATTAGGCAAGAAGTGAAAGAAACTTTGAGCAATCGACAAATATGGTAAATTGTGCAGGCTGCCTGAAAACCTTTTCAGGCTGCCTGAAACTGATAAGAACATTATGCAACTCACTAATTCCACAGTAGATTTTTTAATTTTCAACACCGAACACGGCGGGGACGGGGTTGAAGTGCGTGTTCAGAATGGCACGGTTTGGCTCACGCAAAAAGCGATTGCTGAACTTTTTTCTGTGGAACGCAGTGTGGTGAGCAAACACTTAAAAAAAATATTTGAAAACAAAGAATTAGATGAAAAATCAGTTTGTGCAATTTTTGCACAAACTGCCGATGACGGCAAAACTTATCAGTATAAATTTTACGCATTAGACGCCATTATTGCAGTGGGTTATCGCGTCAATTCACAGCAGGCGACACAGTTTCGGCAGTGGGCAACCAAGATTTTGGCAACTTTTACCCAACAAGGTTATGTGTTGGACAAAAATCGACTCATCAATGGGCAGATTTTTGGCGAAGATTATTTTGAACATTTGATTGCCGAAATTCAGGAAATTCGAGCCAGCGAACGGCGTTTTTATCAAAAAATTACCGACATTTACGCCACTGCTGCCGATTATCGTTTTGATAGCGAAATCACGCAACAATTTTTTGCTACGGTGCAAAACAAAATGCACTACGCCATTCACGGCAATACCGCTGCCGAAGTGATTTACAGCCGTGCCAATCACACGCAACCGAATATGGGTTTGACTTCGTGGAAAAATGCACCGAATGGTAAAATTGTCAAATCTGATGTAAAAGTGGCAAAAAATTATCTGCAACAACAAGAAGTTAAAGAACTGAACGAAATTGTAAGTATGTATTTAGACTACGCCACTCGCCAAGCACGGCGACATATTCCGATGACCATGGCAGACTGGGCAGAGAAATTAGACGCTTTTTTACAATTTAATGATGTAGATATATTGAAAAATAAAGGAAAAATCACTATGGAAATTGCCCAAAAATTTGCGGAAAGCGAATTTGAAAAATATCGTGTTATTCAAGATAAGCAATATCGTAGCGATTTTGATAACTTATTGATTGAATTTGAAAATAAAGATAAAAAATAAATTTAGGCAGCCTGAACAATGAGCAACCTACTCGCCTTATCCTTTCGTGATTTCTGGACAAAAAAGATTATTTTATGGTCTTTTTTGCCTTTAATTGCGGTTTTAGTCATCTTTTTTACATTATTGATTGTTGGAGGTGGTGCATTATTAGACAGCGTTAAAACAGGTTTAGAAACAGGTAATTATGGTTTTATTGAACAATATAAAATCTTATCTTGGTTTTTGCATTTAACAGTTGTACACTGGTTAATGTATTTTTTATTTTATTCATTAGGTTTTATATTTGTTATTATTTTTTCTGTCATTATTGCGTTAATGATTGCGGGTTTATTAACCCCCATTATTACCGCTGAAATTGACGCACGCCATTATCAATTCAATATTAGCCCCAAAGCCAATTTTTATATTGTGATTAAAGAAATGGCGTGGGTATTACTTAAATTTATCGGTTTATTTTTATTGTGCCTGCCTTTATGTTTTATTCCAGGTTTGGGTTTAATTGTTTTACATATTCCATTTTTTTATTTATTTTATAAATTCTTTTTAGTGGATATTTATTCCAATACCGTCAGCCAAGATGATTTTTTAATACAAATCAAACAAGGCGGCGGCAGTGCTTTTATTTTTGCGTGTTTTATTTTTTATTTATTGTGTTTAATTCCGTTGGCAGGTTTGTTTTTACAATTATTTTTTGTGATATATTTAACCCATTTGGTGTATCGTAAAAAACAAGTTCAGGTAGCCTGAAACCTAAATCGTGGCAATCCAATTTTGCCACAGGCAAAATAAACGCCGCAGGCGTTTCTAACGGCGTTTTGTTTTGATTTAGGCTGCCTGAAATATTATGAGAAATAAAACAGGAAAATAATATGCGTACCATTTTATTATTAGCGATTTCAAATTGTTTTATGACCTACGCTTGGTATGGTCATTTAAAAGACAATCCGCCCAATAATTTTAAAGAAATTATTGCCCTAATTTTTATTTCTTGGGGTGTGGCGTTTTTTGAATATATTTTTATGGTACCTGCCAATAATTATTTTGGCAAAATAGACGGTTTTTCGCCGTTTCAATTAAAAATTATTCAAGAAGTTTTATCGTTAATTATTTTTGCAGGCTTTGCGGTTTTGTTTCTGCAAGAAAAATGGCGATGGAATTATGCGGTGTCATTTGTGTTAATTGCTGCCGCTACTTATTTTATGTTTTTACCCGTAAAAAAATAATAGGATTAAATAATGAGCGAACACATATTAAAACTTAAATCCAAACCCACACCACATGCAACAGCCCAATACTGGCGAAAATGTCAAGTGGAAGAATTATTTAACCTGCCTTTTTTAGATTTAATTTTTCAGGCAGCCCTAATTCATCGGCAACATTTTGACCCACACAAAGTGCAAATTTCCGCACTTTTATCCATCAAAACAGGCGGTTGTCCCGAAGATTGTGCTTATTGTCCGCAATCGGCTCATCATAAAGGCGTGGGATTAGCCAAAGAAACCATGATGGATATTAACGAAATCATCAAAAAAGCCCAAATCGCCAAAGCACGCGGTGCAACGCGTTTTTGTATGGGTGCGGCGTGGCGTGGTCCCAAGCCCAAAGATATTGAAACGGTTTCCAAAATTATCAGTGCTGTCAAAGCGTTAGGCATGGAGACCTGCGGCACTTTCGGCATGTTAGAAGACGGTATGGCAGAAGACTTAAAAGCCGCAGGCTTGGACTATTACAACCACAATTTAGACACTGCCCCTGACAAATACAACGACATTATCCACACCCGAGACCACGCCGACCGTATGGACACTTTGGGTAAAGTACGCCAAGCGGGGCTAAAAATTTGCTGTGGCGGCATTGTAGGCATGGAAGAAAACCGTGCCGAGCGTGCCGCCTTGATTGCGTCATTAGCCAATCTCGACCCGCAACCTGAAAGCGTGCCGATTAACCAGTTAGTCAAAGTGGCAGGCACGCCGTTAGAAAATGCGGCAGATTTAGACTGGACGGAGTTTGTGCGAACCGTAGCGGTTGCACGCATTACTATGCCCCAAAGTTTTGTGCGACTGTCCGCAGGCAGAACGCAAATGCCCGAAAGCGTGCAAGCCCTGTGCTTTTTGGCAGGAGCAAATTCGATTTTTGTCGGCGATAAATTGTTGGTAACGCCGAATAATAAAGAAGAAAACGAAGACAGCGTTCTGTTGGCGAAGTTGGGCTTAACGGCGGAAGAATATCAGGCTGCCTGAAAGGAGTCAAAATGGATTTAATTGCCCACATTCAGCAACAATATGGCGTTTCTCCTGAATATTTATGGGAGAAGTACCCACAATTTTGTATTTTTCGCCGTTTTGATAATCAAAAATGGTTTGCGGTGTTGATGAAAAATATGAACGCTCAAAAATTGGGTTTAGACACGCCTGAAACGGTGGATATTCTTAATTTGAAATGCGACCCTGAATTTGCCAAGATGATTTTAATCGACCACAAAAGCATTTTCCCTGCGTATCATATGAATAAAAAACATTGGATTAGCGTGCTGTTAGACAGAATTGCCGATGACGAACTGAAAAACTTAATTGCCCACAGTTATCAACAAACACAAAGCAAGAAAAAATCGTTCAGGCAGCCTGAAAAAAAGTAAAATAAGCATTTTATTAAGTACAAAACAATTATGTTGGTCGATTCGCATTGTCATATTAACTTTCCCGAACTTGCCGAAAACTTGTCGCAGGTTTTAGATGAAATGAAAACCGCACAAGTGGCGTATGCTTTGGCAGTTTCCGTTTCTCGGCAAACGGCGGACGAAGTTTTGGCGTTAGCCGAACAATATCCGCATATTTTTGCGTCTGTGGGCATTCACCCTGCGGAAGAGGCGGCGGAAGAGTTTTCGTTTGATGAATTGGTTAAACGCTCGCAACATACACGCGTGGTGGCGATTGGCGAGACGGGTTTGGATTATCACTGGTGCCAAGGCGATTTAGCGTGGCAGCACAATCGTTTTCGTGTGCATATTCAAGCAGCAAAAGCCGCAGGCGTTCCCTTGATTATTCACACGCGTTCTGCCCCTGATGACACCATTAAAATTTTACAAGAAGAAAAAGCGGATAACGGTGTAATCCATTGTTTTTCCGAAGATAGTGCGTTTGCCAAAGCCGCTTTGGATTTGGGTTTTTATATTTCCTTTTCGGGCATTGTTACTTTTAAAAATGCACAGGAAGTTCAGGCAGCCTGTAAAATAGTGCCTGATGATAGAATTTTGGTCGAAACAGACGCCCCCTATCTTGCCCCTGCTCCGCATCGTGGCAAACTCAATCAGCCCGCTTACACACGACATACGGCGGAATTTGTGGCAAATTTGCGTGGCATGGATTTTGAGCAACTCGCCCACACCACAACAGACAATTTTTTCTGCTTATTCAATAAGGCAAAACGACTATGAGTGCATTAACTTTAACCGTTTTAGGCTGCGGCAGTTCATCAGGCAGCCCTGTGATTGGCTGTGATTGTGCGGTTTGTCAGTCCGACAACCCCAAAAACCGCCGTTCGCGTTGTTCGGCGTGGATTGAAGTGGCGGGCAAACATTTTATCATCGACACAGGCACAGATTTTCGCCAACAAGCCTTACGCGAAAAAATCCCTGCGGTCGATGCGGTGCTTTACACGCACCCGCATTCCGACCACATTAACGGCATAGACGATTTGCGTGCTTATTGTTTTCGTAAAAAACAAGCCATTGATATTTATGGCAATTCTTTTACAATGGAAAACGCTCAAAGCCGCTTTGAATACGCCTTTATGCCGCCGTGCAAACACTGGAATCGCCCAGTTTTAGTGCCACACATTTTGGACGGACACGGCAAAACCGCCGACATTCACGGCGTTAGCGTACAATATTTCGCGTTACCGCACGGTCGCTGGCAAGTTTTGGGCTATAAAATCGGCAACATTGCGTGGCTGACCGACATTTCCGATATAGACGAAACCACAATCGCCGCCTTGCAAGGCGTGGAATATCTTTTTATTGACTGTTTGATGATGGAAAAATATCCATCTCATTTAAGTTTTGAATTAGCGGTTGATTTTTCAAAAAAAATCAACGCCAAACAGACTTATTTAATTCACACCACACACAAATTAGATTTTGACGCAATCAACGCAAAATGCCCGCCCAATGTGGCAATGGCGTATGACGGATTAAAAGTTACAACTGAGTGTTAAGTTTTTCAGGCTGCCTGAAATATTTTAATAACTTATTCAAGATATAGCGTTTTTTATGCTTTATATGATAAATATCAATTATCATAAGTTAGTTTTCTATTGTATAATTCAATTACACAAATCACAGGGCAATCGTTTTTGCTCTACCAATTAACGAACTAAAAGGAACACAAAATGACCACTCGCAGAACCTTCTTGTTTCAGGTTGTACCTGCGGTTGCTGCAGTTACTGTTTTAGGTAATGCCGCTTTGGCTGAACCGAAATTAAGTGCGGACAACAACCCCGCTGCCAAAGCATTGGGCTATGTGCCAGACGCTTCACGCGTAGATAAACAAAAATACGCCAAATATCAAGACGGTCAAAAATGTGCCACTTGCACAAACTATACCGCCATTAACGAACAATCAGGCACTTGCACGATGTACAAAGGCTTTGAAGTAGAAAGCGGCGGTTGGTGCAATGCTTGGGCAGCGAAAGCATGATTTCATTTTAATCTCCAAAAAGAAAAACGGACGGTTTTTTTAGCCGTCCGCTTTTTTATTGAACAGTGTTCAATTACAGTTCCAATTTGCCAGCAATGTCTTTTAATTGACGGCGAGCCAGAGCCAATGTGCCTTTGGCTTTGTCCAATACGAAGTAAATGAACACGCCATCTAATTGATGAGCAGGCATTAAAATATGCAACTGAGTACTCAAGGTAATCAAGAAATCATCGATTTTTTCGTTGGTGAGCCCCAAGTTTTTCATGATTTTTTGTTTTGCATGATATAACTCGGTGTTACCAGCCGATGCGTATTCCAAGTCCAAACCCTTGCCTTGTGCACCCAACATAAAACCGTTGTTGGAATCTACAACAGACGCAGCGATTGCACCATCGATTGCCATGCATTCGTCCAATGCTTGTGAAATTTTCATACTTATGTCTCCATTTTGGGGGTTGATTTTAAAGGGCAAAACAAATGGTGTTTGTCTTTTCTACCCTTTGCTGGTAATTCTTAATCACACTACTCATCAAGAATTAGGCTTAATCATACTGCCTGTTGCACGACAAAACAAGTTTTTTCATATTTATTTAATGTATGTCAAAAGATGAGTGGGTGATTTGCAGTGAGCAACCCAAAAGCAAACATTCAGGCAGCCTGAAACCTTTGCAAAACCTACTTATCTATATAATAAATGTAAATGTTATAGGGTGGGCTTTCCAGCCCACCAACCGCCCGACAGGGCGGAATTTTCTTAAATATCAATAAATAATCAACGCCGCAGGCAGAGTGGTGGGCAAGAATGCCCACCCTATAACGGACGCTTTTTTGTTTCAGATTGAGTTTTGCAAAGGTTTCAGCCTGAAAATATTTCACCAAAAAAAAACGGACGATTACAAAAAATCGTCCGTTTTTTCAAACTGTTAGATTACAGTTCCAATTTGTTTGCGATGTCTTTTAATTGACGGCGAGCCAACGCTAATGTGCCTTTGTTTTTGTCCAATACGAAGTAAATGAACACACCGTCTAATTGATGAGCAGGCATTAAAATGTGCAACTGAGTGGTCAAAGTGATTAAGAAATCATCGATTTTTTCACCAGTTAGCCCCAAGTTTTTCATAATTTTTTGTTTGGCGTGATACAACTCGGTGTTACCAGCCGATGCGTATTCCAAGTCCAAACCTTTGCCTTGCGCACCCAACATAAAACCGTTGTTAGAATCTACAACTGATGCAGCGATTGCACCGTCAATCGCCATACATTCGTCCAATGCTTGTGAGATTTTCATATTTATGTCTCCATAAATGTCATGGTTGATAAAAAGGGGCGAAACAAATTGTGTTCGTTTCTCGAATGCCCCGCAAGTGGCGTTTCCTTTATTTGCTTACTGGAAACAGTCCAAAGCATACCGATAAACGCCAAGCAAGGCAAGAAATTTTTTTTCAATTAAAATCAATAAGTTAAAAATGGTTTTATCAATAAAATTCAACTAATATTTAAATTTGAAAATTGTTTTTTCTTTGATATATCAAGATATTATTTTTTATTTTTTAATTAAATATTGTGCGTAGATAAGAAATGAATTAAGACAGCGTTTTAATATGAAATTATTTCATATAACAACCCCTTGAAAAATGTTCGTTTTTACAATAAACAAGGCTTGCACAACGCGTTTCAGGCAGCCTGAAAATCCATTCAATAAAAAAATTAAATATTTATCAATCAATTACCCATAATTCGCACAATATTATCGGCAATTTTTTCTGCGGCACCTGTGTGTTGCTGAATAAAATCGCCAATTTTCTGTTGCATTTTTTCCATTTCTTTTGGATTATCAATCAGTTGCAAAAGCGTTTCAGCCCATTCATCGGCACTTTGCACTTGATACGCCACGCCTGCTAAAAGTGCGTCCTGCGTGGCTTGGGCGAAGTTGTAAGTGGAAAAACCAAACAGCACAGGCTTTTGACACAACAAAGGTTCAATCACATTTTGGCAACCCGTATCCACTAATGAACCGCCAACAAAAACCCAATTTGCACACAATAAATACGCCGTCATCTCGTTCATCGAATCGCCAATCCACACTTGCGTGTTTTCGCTAACCGTTTGATTATCCGAACGATTTTGCACGGTAAAACCCAATTTTTGGGCATATTCACAGGCTGCCTGAAATCTTTCTGGGTGTCGTGGCACAATCACTAAAAGTGTATTTTTAACGGCATTTTCCTGCTTTTTCCACGCATTTAACAGCAAATTCGCTTCATCTACCCCATTTTTTTCTCTGGTGCTGGCACACAAAACCACAGGTCGAGTGCCTATTTTTTGGCGAAATTCAGCGGCTAATTGTCGCATTGCGTCCGTTATCGGCATATCGTATTTGGTATTGCCTGTTACGCTCACCTGCCCTGCTCCTGCTTGCTGTAAGCGTTGTTTATCATCTTCACTTTGAGCGAAAATTTGAGCAAAAGACGCAAAAGCGGGGCGAAATAAAGACGCAAATTTCACATAACCCGACAACGATTTTTCAGAGAGCCGTGCATTTGCCAGCACCGCAGGAATGCCGCGTTTTTGGCATTCTAACAACATATTCACCCAAATTTCGGTTTCCATAAAAATGGCGATTTTAGGTGCGTGTTCGTCAAGAAACTGCTTGATATATTTAGGATTATCATACGGCAAATAACGACATTGAGCATTCGCAAAAAGTTGCTGTGCGGTTTTGCGTCCTGTGGGCGTGGTTTGCGTAATCAACAAAGGTTGTTCAGGCAGCCTTTTTTGCAATGTGTCAATCAAAGGCATAGCCGCCCGCGTTTCGCCCACAGAAACGGCGTGAATCCACACCGCATTTTTCACAGGATTATCATACGGCACGCCAAAGCGTTCGTTCCAGTAGAGCGAATAATCGGCATTTTTCTTCGCCCTTTTGCGTAAATAATAACGCAATATGGGCGGAGCGATTGTCCATAAAAAATTGTAAATATTGTGCAAAATCATTGTTCAGGCTGCCTGAAAGAAATTTTGTATATAAGGACTTCTAAAAATTAAAATTTATAGAGATTTTTACTTTTTTAAATTAACAAACGGATTTGCTCACGCTGAACAGAGTTCGCGTAACTTTTTGATATTTATAGAAAATACCGTGAGCATCGTTAGATGCGAACAAATCCGTTTGTTAAAAAATAAAACGATTGTTGTCTCATTTTTAATTTTTAGAAATTCCCATATTATAAAGGCTACCTGAAAATTATTTTATTTCTTTTCGATAGCCTTGATGACAAGATTGACACGAGCCTTTTAATGTTTCAAAAGCAGGTTTAATTTTGGATAAATCATCGGTAATGGTGGCTTCTAATAAGGCAGAAGTGTTTTCGGCAAATTTAACTTGTTGATTAAAAAAGCCGTCTTCGTCCGTCCAAATTTCAGGTTTGGCATTGCTCCTTTTGTCATCGGGTGGCATTTGGGCTTCAAAATAATGAAAAGGCTCATGAGCATCGCCAAAAAATTCAACCACTTGCTCTAAAAATTTATCGGGGTCATACGGGGCTTCGCCATTCACCACTTTTTCTAAACCTTTCATATCTTCGGCAATTTTTTTGAATGCGGCGGTGCGAATTTCTAACGGCGAACGATTGTCTTCGGCATAAATAGACGCAAGACCAAAAGCGTCTTTTTCATCGCTTTTATCGGCATTTTCGCGGCTTTTATCCACAATTTCGGCGGAAATCACTTCAACTTGATTATTTTCAGGCTGCCTGAAACTATCTTCCGACTTGGGCGAACACGCGGATAGCGTACATAAAATAAAAAGTAAAAATAAGGATTTATTCATTGTGTTTTATCTTTCAGGCAGCCTAAAACTTATTGTTTTTCTTCATCTTTTTCACTGCCGCCGTAGAAACTTTTTGCCATATTTTCCGCCGTACTCATCAATGTTTTTTGCTGCTCTAATAAGGCAATATGCGAACGCACGGCTTGTAGGTTGAAATCCAAAAATAACTCAATATGTTTGAGTTCTTGCTGGCGTTTTTCAATTTCTTCCACAGTCATCGGAATGTTAAAAAACGGCGATTGCGTGGCTGTGCGTTGCCAAAATTGTTGCCAAAAAGTAAAGGGGTTGCTGTTGTCCGTCATTTTTTACTCAATTTTTATGTCAAAGTGTGAATATTTTACTTCTTTTTATAGCGTGTCAAGTTAAAATATCGCCTTTTAGCATAGATAAAATAACGATGAATATCTTAAATGAATTAACGCAATCCGTTGAAAACGCCTTTCTTGTAGCGGGTTTGGCTGATGAGCCGATTATTTTAAAAGCGTCTTCTAACCCTGATTTTGGTGATTATCAAATCAATGGCGTGATGGGGGCGGCGAAAAAGTTGAAAAAAAATCCGCGTGAATTAGCCGCCCAAGTGGCAGACGCTTTGGGCGATTGCCCTTGGTTAGCCAAAGCCGAAGTGGCTGGGCCTGGTTTTATTAACTTAACCTTATCTACTGATTTTATTGAAAAAAATATTCAGGCAGCCTTGAACGACAATCGCCAAAATGTGGGGCTGCCTGAAAAAAATCAAACGGTTGTGATTGATTATTCATCGCCAAATTTAGCCAAAGAAATGCATGTGGGGCATTTGCGTTCCACGATTATCGGCGATGCTCTCTCCCGTGTGTTGCGGTTTTTGGGGGCAACGGTTGTGGCACAAAACCATGTGGGCGACTGGGGAACGCAGTTTGGTATGTTGGTTGCCTACCTTGTGGAACAACAAAAAATAGGCAATGAAAACATAGCATTAGCCGATTTAGAACAATTTTATCGCAACGCCAAAGTGCGTTTTGATGAAGACACAGCCTTTGCCAATACCGCACGACAGTTCGTTGTGAAACTGCAAAGCGGTGATGATGAAGTGCTGAAATTATGGCGTTATTTTGTCGAAATTTCGCTGCAACACGCACAAAATATATATACTCGCTTAAACACGCTTTTAACGCCTGAAAATGTGCGTGGCGAATCCTTTTATAACAAAGACTTACAACCTACGGTTGATGAATTGTTGCAAAAAGGCATTGCCCGCATAGACAACGGCACGAAGTTAGTCGATTTGCCCGAATTTCCCGAACGAGACGGCAAAACGCCTGTGTTTATTGTGCAGAAACAAGACGGCGGCTTTTTGTATGCTTCAACCGATATGGCGTGCCTGCGTTTTCGTGTGAATGAGTTGCACGCCAACCGTATTGCCTATGTGGTTGATGCACGGCAGTCTTTACATTTTGCCGCATTATTTAGCGTATGCCGCAAAGCAGGTTGGCTGCCTGAACGCGTTGTGGCAGAACACATTGCCTTTGGCACCATGTTAGGCAAAGACGGCAAACCGTTCAAAACCCGTTCAGGCGATACCGTGAAACTCGCCGATTTATTAGACGAAGCCGTCTCTCGTGCCTGCAAAATTGTGCAAGAGAAAAACCCTGATTTATCAACGGAAAAAGTGCAGAAAATTGCACAAGTAGTCGGCATAGGAGCGGTGAAATACGCCGATTTATCCAAAAACCGCACCAGCGACTATGTGTTTGACTGGGACAATATGCTTTCCTTTGACGGCAACACCGCCCCCTATTTGCAATACGCCTACACACGCGTTGCCAGCCTATTACGCAAGGCAGGCGATGATATATCAAACAGCGTTTCAGGCAGCCTGAACATTACGGAATCCGCCGAACACCGCTTGGGCTTATGCTTATTGCAATTTGAAGAAGTGTTAGTGAGTGTCGCCAAATCGTCCTGCCCACATTATTTAGCCGCCTATTTATACCAACTCGCCACACTGTTTTCACACTTTTACGAACACTGCCCGATTTTATCGGCAGAAGAAAATGTGAAAAACAGCCGATTAGCCATCGCCAAACTCACAGGCAAAACCTTAAAACAAGGTTTGAATTTGTTGGGGATTGAAGTGTTGGAAGTGATGTAATAAAAAAAACGGAAGAGATATTCTTCCGTTTTCTATTTTCAGGCTGCCTGAAAGCATCATCGAAGCGTTATTTACCGTCAGGCAAAACGAAAAATATAACTGCTCACTTCTAACTACTCACTGCCTTACACCAAGCCCTTTTTCGCCAAATACTCTTCGTAGCCACCTTGATAGTAATCAAAACCGCCTTTGCCGTCTAACTCGATGATTTGTGTGGCTAATGACGACACAAACTGGCGGTCGTGAGAGACGAAAATCAGCGTGCCGTTGTATTTTTCTAACGCCATATTTAAGGATTCAATGCTTTCCATATCCATATGGTTGGTGGGTTCGTCCATAATCATCACATTTGGGCGTTGCAAGATGAGTTTGCCATACAGCATTCTGCCTTTCTCACCGCCTGACAGAACTTTCACCTGTTTGCCCACTTCACTGCCGCCAAAGAGTAAGCGTCCCAAAGTGCCGCGAATGACTTGTTCATCGTCCCCTTCTCTGCCCCATTGTCGCATCCATTCGGTGAGCGTCATCTCGCAGTCGAAATCGTTTTCGTGGTCTTGGGGGTAGTAACCGATTTGGGCTTTTTCTGCCCATTTGATGGTGCCGTTGTCGGCTTTCAGGCTGCCTGAATAGTGTTCGTCAAATGCACCTGCGAGTAATTTTAATAGTGTGGATTTACCTGCACCATTTGGACCAATAATTGCCAGTCTTTCACCTGCGTCCAAGATAAACGACAGTTTTTCAAACAATTTTTTATCAAATGATTTAGATAAATTTTCCACTTCCACCGCCTGACGGTGCAATTTGGCTTTTTCATCTGCCACAAATCTAATATATGGATTTTGGCGGCTTGACGGTTTAATTTCCACCATTTCCGCTTTAATTTTATCCGCTTGTTTTTGGCGAGAAGTCGCTTGCCGTGCTTTGGATTTATTTGCCGAAAAGCGTGCGACAAATTCTTGCAATTCTTGCAATTTTTCTTTGGCTTTGGCGTTATCTCGCATCGCTCTTTCTTTGGCTTGGGCTGACGCTAACATATAATCATCGTAATTACCAGGATAAAGCGTAATGCCACCATAATCCACATCAGCCGTATGCGTGCAAACTTCATTTAAAAAATGGCGGTCGTGGGAAATAATAATCATCGTAGAATCGTAATCGTTTAATACCCCTTCTAACCAGCGAATGGTGTTAATGTCCAAATTATTCGTTGGCTCGTCTAACAGCAAAACATCGGGTTTAGAAAATAAGGCTTGGGCTAATAAAACCCGCAATTTAAAACCAGGTGCGACTTCTGCCATTGTGGCGTTATGTAAAGATTGCTCAATACCAACACCGTCTAATAATTCTGCTGCACGAGCTTCCGCAGTATATCCGTCATATTCGGCAAATTTCGCTTCTAATTCTGCCGCGTGCATATAATCGTCTTCTGTGGCGTTTGGGTTGGCGTAAATCGCGTCTCTTTCGGTCATCGCTGCCCACATTTCCGTGTGTCCCATTAAAACCACATCAAGCACTCTTTTATCTTCATAAGCAAACTGGTCTTGGCGTAATTTACCTAAACGCAAGCCTGCTTCTATTGCCACTTCGCCTGCTGTGGGTTCTAAATCACCGCCCAAAATTTTCATAAAAGTGGATTTACCCGAACCATTGGCACCGATTAAACCATAACGATTGCCGCCGTCAAATTTTACCGACACATTTTCAAAAAGCGGCTTTTCGCCAAATTGCATCGTTAAATTATTTGTACTAATCATTTTGTTTAAATACATTCTTAAAAAAACAAGGACGAATTGTATCATAAATGACACAATAACGATTTTATTTTAGAGAAAAAGCAATAAATATTGCTATATTAAAAAAATTTGGATAGAATGAAAAACATACAATTTTTTTCAACAACCATGATGAGGTTTTCATATGGAACAATTAGATCAAAAAACACAAAAACGCATTGCTGAATTAGCCAAACAACAGCAAAAAATTGCGGCAGAAATTTCAAAATTGAAAAACCAACGCTCTGCCGTTGTTCGCGACATCGTTGCCAAAATGGACAAATACAATGTTTCTTTGGCTGATGTTCAAGAATACTTAAACAACCGCAAACGCTATGTTAATCCTACCACTGGCGAAACTTGGTCTGGCAAAGGTCGCAAACCTTTCTGGGTTGAACAAGCACTCAAAAGTGGTAAATCATTAGAAAGTTTGGCTGCTAAATAAGCCATTTTTCAATGACATAAAAATCTCGGGCAGAAATGTTCGAGATTTTTTTCAGGCAGCCTGAAACACAAATGTTCAGGCTGCCTGAAAATATTTATATTATATTGACTATTACTTTGACAGAAACAGACTATTCATTTTAAAATAAAACACCCTTTCACACTTTTTCGGAAATCACCACAATGAGCAGAAACAATCAACACAATGAAGACCCGTCTTGGGTGCAATTATTAAAACAACAACAACAAAACATTCGTGCGGGCATTAACGAAATGCCGCCGCCGCCGACTGATGACGAAAAAAATATCAAAAATAAAGCCTTTCAACAACACTTAAAAGAATGGCAAAAAAAACACAATTTATTAGCCGATGACGAGAATGACAATTCCGTGCAAGTACTTTTTGGCGATGTTTGGCAACAAACCGCCGAAGATATATTATCCAAAGGCGAGCCAAATGGAAATAACACCGTTATGCTTACGCCCGAAGAAAAATTGCAAATGCAAGCAGCAGGCGAAAACTTTTTTGAATATTTAGACGAAGATACCAACCACGAAAACACGCCTGCGGATAATAATATTGAACCGCCTGCCACGCAAAATAAAACCGCTTACGACACCGTGCAAGATTTATTTGCCCAACCGCCAAAAGTTTCGCAAATGCCTACATATATGGTAAAAGTGGTTGAACCGCCGATTGCCAAACAACAAAAAGTAGCGGTGATGGACGAAAAAGTGTTAATTGAACAACTCACCGAAAAACTGCGTCCGCATTTAAATCAGGTTATTGCAGGTGCGGTGAAAAATGCCTTACAACGCTATATGTCGTCTTTGGCGTGGCAGTTGCAACACGAATTGCCAAATGAATTAGACGAAGCCGTGCATGATACCTTGCGTTTGCATTTAACCCAAGCGATGGACGATATTAAACAACAAGCAGGCATTGAATAAGCGTTGTTGTTTTGAATGGGTATATCTATTTTATATCCCCTTATTTGCAGGCAGCCTGAATAAACTTATTTTTTTAGGCTGCCTGAAACATTAACCATATTCTATTTTTATCTGTTTTTCATTGTTTTTATCAATTTACCCATTCAATCACCAGACGAAGCACAACACACCCTTTTTAAAATATGCGATAATGCCAGGATTTTATAAACACTGCCGTTTAAGGCACGCAACGGAGCAGAAAATGGATTTTGAACGCGCTCGTTTTAATATGGTTGAACAACAAATTCGTCCTTGGGATGTGTTGGATTTTCGTCTGTTAGATGTTTTGCAAGAATTGCCACGCGAAGAATTTGTTAGCGAAGAACAAAAAGCGTATGCATACGCCGATATGCACTTGGTATTGCCGAATAAATCGTTGATGATTGAGCCGAAAATTGTCGCACGACTGATTCAGGCGTTAGATTTGCAGGAAACCGACAGCGTTTTGGAAATCGGCACAGGCGGCGGTTATGCCACTGCGGTGATGGCAAAAATGGCAGGCAAGGTTACTTCTATTGATTTAGACGGCGAGCAATCCCAAAGAGCCGCCATCAATTTGCAAAAAGTGGGCATTGATAATGTGTCGTTAGAAGTGCGAGACGGCTTTGATGAAACCGCTTATGGCAGCGAAACTTATCAGGCAATTTACATTGGTGCGTCTGTCAGCCAAGTGCCTGAAATATTGCGTCAAAGATTGGCTGTGGGCGGTCGTTTGGTAACGGTTTTGGGTTCGGCTCCTGTTAAACGAGCGGTGCTGATTACGCGTGAAAAAGATGACACTTTCACACATAAGGTGTTGTTTGATACGAATATTCCTTCCTTAATTGAAGGCAAAAATTCATTAGCCACAGACGCTTTTGTATTCTAATCTTTCTTTTTCAGGCTGCCTTTTTTCAGGCAGCCTGAATTTTAAAACACTATGCCCCGTTTTTACATTCCGAATTTATCTGAAAAAAGCGTTTTCAGGCTGCCTGAAAATACTGTTCGTCATATCAATTCTTTGCGATTAAAAAATGGCGAAAGCATCACGCTGTTTGACGGCAAGGGTTACGAATACCCTGCTGTATTAAAAATTGAAAGCAAAAACGCTTACTGGGCAGAAATAGGCAAAAAAAACGCCGTTAATCGCGAAAGCCCTATACATATTGTGTTAATTCAAGCGGTTTCCACAGGTGACAAAATGGATTTTACCGTGAAAAAAGCGGTTGAATTGGGCGTAGCAGAAATTTACCCTGTGTTAAGCGAATTTTCCAGCGTGCGATTATCAGGCGAGCGAGCGGAAAAACGCTGCCGCCGCTGGCAAGAAATCGCCATTGCCGCCTGCGAACAATGCGGCAGAAATACGGTTCCTAAAATTCAACCTGTGCAATCTTTACATAATATTTTCAATAACTTACCTATTACAGATAAATATATTTTACTCTCGCCACAAGGCTGCCTGAAATTAGGTGAAATCAAAGAAAAACCGCAAAAAATAGTGTTGTTAATCGGTGCAGAAGGCGGTTTTTCCGCCGCAGAAGAACAAGCCGCACAAGACAAAGGTTTTGTCCCCATTCAATTAGGCAAACGCATTTTACGCACCGAAACCGCAGGCTTGGCAACCATTGCCGCCGTGCAAACGCTATGGGGGGATTTTGTGGCTTAATTTTTGAAAATAATTTTCAGGCTGCCTGAACAATATTTTTGCATTGTCGTTTTTAGGATAGGCTCCCCTAAAAATCCTTACGGATTTTTAGGAGCTTGTTTCGATTTGATTTCATCAAATCTTACAATGACGATTTTCCCAGCACGGTAAGTGTTTTCAGGCTGCCTGAAAAATATGTCTATACTCTTTTTCCACAAATAAGCGTAAAGTTTATGAAAATATTTAATACACAAAAAACCCTTTGATTTTTAATAAAAAATATTTTTTGCTTTATTATTCAACAATGGTAAAATGAAAAACTTTCATACAGCAAGAAAAAAATAAATAAAAATTTTTCTTGACATTATTTTAGTATTTAGTTATATTAGGAAAAACTAAAATGGAAACACAACAACAAAATCTTTCTTTGGAAGACCAATCACTTGTCGTGGCAGAGTTTTTGAAAACATTGGGCAATCCCAATCGCTTGCAGATTTTGTGCTTATTGCTGACAAACGGCGAAATGTGCGTCAATCATCTGCATGAAAATGTAGCCAATTTAAGCCAATCGGCATTGTCGCAACATTTAGCAAAAATGCGTATTGAAGGCTTGTTGGCAGTGCGGCGAGATGCCCAAGCAATGTATTACAAAATTTGCGATGACCGCGTTGCCAAAGTGATTAGCGTCTTGAAAGAAATTTTTTGTCCCATAACACAGGACGAAAAAAATGACCATTCAAACCATCAATGCAAGGCAGGCGGCACAACTGATTGATAACGGTGCCGTTTTAATTGATATTCGCTCCAATGATGAATATGCACGACAACACATTAGCGGAGCGAAATGTATTCCAGTCGGCGAAATGTCTGCCGACAAACTTCCCCCAAACACCACTTTAATTTTCTCTTGCCTATCGGGTATGAGAACGCAATCTAACGCTCAAAATCTTTCACAATGTGCTTGCGATTGTGGCGAAATCTATTTATTAGACGGCGGCTTAAAAGCGTGGAAAGCCGCAGGCTTGCCAGTGAGCGGCAACGGCAAAAGCACGCTCGATATTATGCGACAAGTACAAATCGGTGCAGGCAGCCTGATTTTAATCGGCGTGCTATTAGGCTTTTTCGTATCCCAATGGTTCTTTTTATTAAGCGGATTTGTCGGTGCAGGCTTGTTGTTTGCAGGCATCACAGGATTTTGCGGCTTGGCAGTATTACTTGCCCAAATGCCGTGGAATAAAGCATAAGTTGAAACTTTTTATAATAAATACATAGAGTTATTGTCTATATCAATTTTTTTAATACAGGCTGTTTTTTACTTTCAGGCAGCCTGAAATAGATGAGTAAAGGAAAAATCATGAAAGCAAATGTTGGCGGTATTGACCGCATTTTACGAATTGTTGTTGGCATTGTATTGATTGCCATTGCCTTATTTTTAGACGCTTCTTGGGCAAAATGGTGCTGGGTAGGCGTTGTACCATTGTTGGGCGGACTTGTCGGTTACTGCCCCTTGTACAGCATTTTGAAAATCAACACCTGCAAAAAATAAGGAGTTTTGAATATGCAACACGATTATGTCGGTTTAACAGGCGAATTAAACGCTAAATTAGCAGAAATTCGCAAAGAAATTCCCGACACCATGAAAGGTTTTGGACAAATGGCACAAGCCGCAGCCACAGACACGGCTTTAAGTCCAAAACAAAAAGAATTGATTGCCATCGGCATTGGCATTGCCGCTCGCTGTCAAGGCTGTTTGGCATTTCACGCCAAAGCGTTAGCCAAAATGGGCTGCACGCGTGCCGAATTTATGGAAATGCTGCAAGTGTCGATTTATATGGGCGGCGGACCATCTTTAATGACTGCCGCAGAAGCCCTAATGGCATACGAAGCATTCGGCGGAGAAAAAGCCGCTTAAAAACCAGTTTCCCTACTATCTTTTCTTCCCTTTTGCCCTTTCAGCCTGCCGTGAAAGGGCGTTTTTTTGGCAAAATAAAACCTTTCAGGCAGCCTGAAAAATCATTATAATGCGTATCAAAATATTCTATTTTTATGTAAATTGTTAATTATGGTATGAGCAAACAAGAAATTTTTAAAAATACCATTCCTGTTTTATTGGGTTATATTCCATTAGGATTGGCTTTTGGTATATATGGCGTTGCTTCTGATATGCCCTTATGGGTTTTGGCTTTAACTTGTATTTTTATTTATGCAGGTAGCGTAGAATTTGTATTAGTAGCATTTATTGTTGCCAAAGCGTCTTTATTGGAAGTTTTTATTATTTCTTTTTTACTTAATTTTCGTCATTTTTTTTATACCATGACCTTATTAGATGATATAAAAAAATTAAAAAATCGCCTGTATTTTATTTATGCTCTAACCGATGAAACTTTTGCCCTACTGGTTTCTCGTCCAAAAAATAAAAATGAAAATACAAACTTGCTTTTTAATTTAACCGCATTCTTTAATCACAGTTATTGGATTACGGGGGTTTTATTGGGTGCATTTCTGGGGCATACCTTGCCTGTGCGTTATGACGGTGTTGAGTTTAGTTTGGTTGCATTATTTGCCATTTTAACTTATGAATTATTTAAAACAAATCCAAATTATAAAGTGTTGTTCTTGGCTTTTTCTTGTGCTTTTGTGGGATTGTTTATCTTTCCAGAACAATATTTTCTTTTCGGCTCACTGATTATGGCAACAGCAATTTTGTTAATCATTAGGAAATATATATGAAAACCTATTTACCTTATATTATCGCCGCCAGTGTTGCGACCATACTGACACGATTTTTACCTTATTGGTTATTTAAGAAAAAAAGCAACAGTCATTCATTAGCCTATTTGCAAAAATATAGCGGTTTAATGATTATGGCAATTTTAATTATTTATTCATTAAAATCCATTGGTTTTATGCCTAATCGCAATGGCTTGTTGATGATAATTTGTTTGTTATTAACTTTTGTTTTACACAAATTAAAACACAATTTTTTATTAAGCATTAGCCTGCCCACTATTTTATATATGGTGTTATTAAGAATAATTGAATAAAAAGAAATTTGTTCAGGCAGCCTGAACGCATTGACAAGCGTTGTGGTGGAGGCGGCGGGAATCGAACCCGCGTCCGAAAGCCCTCTACGAAGCGTTCTACATGTTTAGTCTGTTCTATTTAAAAATCTCGTTTTATTTATCGCCGAAAGACAGGCTACAAACAAAACCAACTACCTTAAATCTCATCAACTGCCAAGTAGTCCGACAGCCAACTATTTAATGTCAAATGACACTGCTGTGGGTTGCCCCACACGACCCATTAACAAATCGTTGCAGCGGCACCGCTTACGCAGCGATAGCGAAAGTTTCGTCGTTTGCGACTATTTAAGTTTCAGTGTTTTACGGGGTTACTGAAATCCCGACATGCCCGCATTCGCTTTGCAACCCCCGTCGAAACCAAGGTCGCCCCCGAATGTGTAGAACATTGCAGTATAATAAAAATAAAATCATTCGTCAAATGGATTATTTTCATTATATTTTTCAGGCAGCCCTTATCGTCATTGCGAGCCGTGCCGTAAGCACGGCGTGGCAATCTCCTAAAATTATTTTTAACGAGTGAAACGAAGTTAAAAATAATTTTAGGGTGTCGTAAATCAATACACGGCAACGCAAAAAGCCTTTTCAGGCAGCCTGAAAAATAAAAAAACGCTTTTTGCAAAGTGTTTTATAATTTTGGTTTGCCTAAAAACCTTACTGAAAGTTCTAAAATGTCATTATTCAAAGCAAAAATTTTGGCACAATACACGCAAGACGAAAGCGAGATAGACGCTTGTTTTTCTGCCTTACAACAATTTCAACAAAAAGCCGAAGAAATAAGGGCATTCAAGGAAGAAGAATATCAAACTGGTTTTATTCACGATATTTTTGAGCAATGTTTAGGCTACACGCTTAAAACGGCTAATCCCAAAAATTACAACATTGAGCGAGAAAGCAAAAACGAAACCGACAGTAAAAAGGCGGACGCTGCTATATTAAACCGACAAGGCGAAGTGATTGCGGTGATTGAACTCAAAGACCAAAAGAGCCAAGATTTAAGCAAAGCGGTTGAGCAGGCTTTTAATTATCATAACAATCACAAAAGTTCAAAATATATTATTGTTTCTAATTTCAATGAATTACGATTTTACATTGATAAAAAAACGGATTACGAAAAATTTGATTTATTTACAATGGATAAGGACGAATTTCGGCGGTTTTATTTAATACTCAATTATCAATCTATTGTGCGTGATTTACCGATAGAGATTAAGAAAAAATCGGATATAGCAGACGCAGATATTTCTAAAAAACTGTATGCTGATTTTGCTGATTTTCGTTTGGCTTTATTTAACAATGCCAAGCAAAATAATGCGGAAATACCGCAAAAAAAATTATTGCGTTTAATTCAAAAATTTTGCGACCGCATTATATTTATTTTATTTGCCGAAGACAAAGGATTACTCAACCCCAACACCATTGCCGAAATAGAAAATAAGCACACACAAATTAAAGGCATTGCCGAAATTAGTTTATATCAAATTTATCAAAAATATTTTCAAGCGATTGATAAAGGAAACAGCGATTTAGGCATTATGCCTTATAACGGCGGTTTATTTGCTGATGATAGTGAATTAAATGCACTGATTATTAGCGATGATATATTAGGGGAACATTTACCCAAATTATCCACTTATGATTTTAAGTCTGATATTAGCGTGAATATTTTGGGGCATATTTTTGAGCAGAGTTTAAGTGATTTAGAAGAACTCAATGCGGCGATTGATAATCAACAATTTGATTACAACCAGTCCAAACGCAAAAAAGACGGTATTTTTTACACCCCTGAATATATTACACAATTTATTGTGGAACAAACGATAGGTAAAATTTGTGAAGAGAAAAAACAAGCATTAGGATTAAATGAAGAAATCAGGCTGCCTGAAAAAATAAAAAAGAAACTCAATAAAGAAGAACAAAATTTATTAGACCGATTATATCAATATCGAAATTTTTTGCTTGAATTAAAAATCATTGACCCTGCTTGTGGCAGTGGTGCATTTCTGAACCAAGCATTAGAATTTTTAATTAAAGAACATGCTTTTATTGATAAATACCGCCGTATTTTAGAAAATGAAAGTTTGGGTTTATACGATATAGAAATTGCCATTTTAGAAAACAATTTATATGGCGTAGATATAAATGCGGACGCAGTAGAAATTGCCAAACTTTCGTTGTGGCTACGCACCGCACAAAAAGGGCGGAAACTGACGGATTTATCGAATAATATTAAATGTGGCAATTCTTTAATTGACGATAAAACAGTGGATAAAAACGCCTTTATTTGGTAAAACGAATTTCCACAAATTATGGCAAATGGCGGTTTTGATATTGTGATTGGTAATCCGCCGTATGTTGATTCTGAATCAATGACTAAATACCTTTTTAAGCAAAGAGAGTTTATAGCAAAGAATTATAATTACGCAAAAGGAAATTGGGACTTGTTAATTCCATTTATTGAAAAAGGATGTAATCTTATAAATATAAACGGATTGGTGTGCTTTATTACTTCAAATAAATGGTTGGCATTAGATTATGGTAATAGTATAAGAGAATTTGTAGTTCCACATATAGATTTAATTATTGATTGTACAGATGAAAAAGTTTTTGATTCAGCAAGTATATCATCTGTTATTTTTTGTATAAGAAAAAAATATACAAAAACAATATTAGTTGGAAGGGCAAAGAATGCACAAATAAATATTGATAAAACTATTGATAACAATATAGAATTATTAGAAAATAATTTAAGTATTGTATTTTCTGATGGAATATCGCTTATACATAAACTATCTCAATTTTCAAAACTGGGAGATGATAAAAAAATTTCAGTATTTGGCTCTTTTACGACAGCAGAAGCATATGATTTAACGCAATTTATTATTGATAAACAAATTGTTTCAAAAGATGATTTTAAGCTTATCAATACTGGGCTAATTGATAAATATACTTCTCTATGGGGCTATCAAGATATTAAATACCTTAAAAAATCTTTACAATATCCAGTTGTTAATAGAGAAATATTTAGACAAAATTTTGAAAGAAGATATAATAAATTATCAACACAAAAAATCATAATAACTGGAATTAGATATTTTGAAGCCTTATTAGACAAAGATAATTTATATTTACCAGCAAAATCTACTGTTACAATAACAGGTGATTTGACTAAACTTTATTGTCTTGTTTGCTTATTAAATTCTAAAATAATTTCATATTATATCCATGAAAATTATTATAGTTCAAGTATGGGCGGTGGAATTAATTTCACTCCTGATTTAATTAAATCACTTCCTGTTCCTGATAATTTAGATAGTGAAATTTGTAGAAATTTTGCTGATAAAATGTTATCGCTTAATGCCGAATTAAACGATAAAAAATCTCGTTTTATTCGCCGTTTGCAACAAAATTTTGCCCATATCAAAATAAAAGGCGGATTAACGCAATTTTGGCAACTTTCCTTTGCCGATTTTGTGAATGAATTGAAAAAACAAAAAATTAAACTCACACTCGCAGAGCAAGACGAATGGGAAGATTATTTTACACAATACCAAACCCATTTAACCGCCTTGCAACAAACAATCAGCCAAACCGATAAAACCATTGACCAAATGGTGTACCAACTCTACGGCTTAACCGATGAAGAAATAAAAATTGTTGAACAGGCGTAAAAATCATTCGTTGCATTTTCCATAATAAGAAGATTGCCACGCCGTGCGTGTGGCACGGCTCGCAATGACGAATTTTATGCACGGGAAGTGCCGCCCCCGCACGGGAAGTGCTTTCAGGCTGCCTGAAACTTTTTTACCATAAAAACAAACGCAATTTGATAGAATAGTCAGTTTTATTCAATAACAAACGCCATGCAAAATATTCAACTTGATTTTCCCCATATTCATGCGGCACATTGTGAAAGCGGTGCGGCGGCGGCTTTATTGCAGCACGGCGGTTTGGCGTTTGATGAACCTTTGGCGTTTGGTTTCGGTTGTGGTTTATCGTATGCCTTTATTCCTGTGGTGAAAATGGCAGGTATGCCTTTGATTTCTTATCGAATGCCGCCAGGTGCTATTTTAAAACGCTTGCAAAAAGTGCTGAATATTTCGTTTTATCGCCGCCGTTTCAGGCAGCCTGAACTGGGCATGCAAGCGTTAAATGACGCTCTTTTGCAAGGCTCTCCTGTGGGTGTGCAAACTTCAATTTACTGGTTGCCTTATTTTCCAGATGCATTTCGTTTTCATTTTAATGCTCATAATTTAGTGGTTTATGGCTATGAAAATGGTGAATATTTAATTTCCGACCCCATTTTGGATACGCCACAACGCTGTATGGTGGCTGATTTGCAAAAAGCACGCTTTGCCAAAGGGGCATTGTCTGCCAAAGGATTGATGTATTATTTTACTGCCAAGCCCCCTACCCTTGATGAATTGAATTTGCCCCAATTAACGCAAGACGCTTTACAACGCGGTGCAAAACAAATGTTAGCCCCTTTGTTTTTTATCGGCTATCGTGGTATTCATCGTGTGGCAAACAGTGTGGCGGCAATGCCTAATCAAAATAAAAGCGAGAAATACCGCAAATTGTATTTGGGCAATTTGGTGCGTATGCAGGAAGAAATCGGCACAGGCGGTGCGGGTTTTCGCTATTTGTATGCGGCGTTTTTAGAACGCGTGGGCGGTTTATTAAACAATGCGGATATTCAAGGATTTTCGCAACAATTAACCGAAATAGGCGACAGTTGGCGACAATTTGCCGCTATTTGTGTGGCTTTATGTAAAGCAGAAAATCTGTCGCAATACGCCGAAGTTGCCGCTGCTTTGCACAAAATTGCAGACCGTGAAAAAGCCTTTTGGCAAGAAATCAAACACTTTTCAGGCAGCCTGAAATGATTGAAATTAAAGAACTTTCTTTGCGTTATCCGCAAGCGGATACGGACGCTTTGCACCATGTTTCGCTCACCATTGAAACGGGCGAATGTTTGGGGCTGTTGGGTCCCAATGGGGCAGGCAAATCGTCTTTGGTGTCGCTGTTGTGCGGTTTGGTGAAACCCACTTCGGGCGAAATCATCATCAACGGCACGCCTTTTTGCCGTTTAACCAAGAAGCAACGCAGTAAAATCGCATTAGTGCCACAAGATTTGGCATTTTATCCCTTGTTATCCGTAATAGACAATATGAAATTTTTTGCCGCTTTATATGGGGTGAAAAATCAAAATTATTTAATGGATTTATTAGAAAAAGTAGGTTTGATTGAGCAGAAAAATCAACTGTCTGGCAATTTATCAGGCGGACAAAAAAGACGATTAAATTTTGCCATCGGTTTAATTAACAAACCCGAAATTTTATTTTTAGATGAAATCACCGTAGGCATAGACCCACAAGGGCGGCAATTTATTTTAGATAATGTAAAAAACTTATTAAAACAAGGTGTTACCATTATTTATACTTCGCATTATTTAGGAGAAATTGAAGAATTATGTGATAAAATCGCCCTATTTGCAAATGGTGAAAAAATTTATCATGGCAAAATTGATGACATTTTAACGCAACACGGTGAAAATATTTTATATTTTTCTGTCAGCCCAAAATTAGATAAAAAACACGCCCAAATATTAAACGCAATAGAGTGCGAAGAAAACGAATGGCAATCTTCTGAATGTTCGCCTGAACAATTATTAAGCGTATTGTCTTCTTATCAATATCAAATAAAATCAATTCATTACGGCAAACAGCCGTTAGAAAGTTTTTATTTGCATTTTTTAAAAAACAAAGGCGGCGAAATGCTTTAAAATGCCCCCTATTTTGAATGAAAACAGCACGAAAAATGAAAAAATTACTTCCGATTTTCGCCTTGATATTGTGTTCAGGCAGCCTTTATGCTCGGCAGATTAGCGAATATCAACCCAAACCTGACGAAGACAAGGAATGGGTTGAAAACAAACAAGATTTACCGCCCTTCCCCGCAATGGATAGCCCTGCGTGGCAAGAAATTGTGGTTGAAAAAGACAATGACGGCAAAGCCTATTTGCTCACCGACAATATTCGTTATATTGATGACGGTACTATTCGCTATGTACTTAATTTGAAAAGCAAAAATGGCATAGACAACATCAGTGCCGAAGGTTTGTTGTGCAAAGATAAAACGCAACGCATTTACGCCTTTGGCGACACCACGCATCAAAAATGGATAGAAAGCAAAAACAGCAAATGGCAACCGTTGGGCAGTTCCGCTTTTCGCCAAAATCAAGTGGCATACACTTTATACACGGTATTTTGTGCGTCCGCACAAGCACCCAAAGACCCCAAAGAATTAGCCAAACGCTTAAAAAACTCGTGGCGATTGCAACCATTTCATGAATAATTTTTAAGCATTCAGGCAGCCTTTTCAATGAACGAATTTTTACAAGGCATTATTTTAGGTTGGGGCGTGGCTGTGCCTGTGGGGCCTATCAATGTGTTGATTATGTCTTACGCCCTAAAAAACTACGGCAAGGCTTTGTCTTTGGGCGTAGGGGCAATGTTTGCTGATTTGGGATTTTTGGTGCTGTCCATTTTAGGCGTATCGCAAATGGTGCATAAACCATTTATTTTCAATATATTAGCCGTTTCAGGCAGCCTATTTTTATTGTATATGGCATACACCATTTTCAAAAATGCTCGCCGTGATATTTATATACAAAAAACGGAAAACAGCGAAAATAAAAAACACTTATTTATTAAAGGATTTTTACTTAATTTAATGAATCCTTTTGCGATTATTTTTTGGATTAGCGTTTCCACAACCACAGCCAAAATGGGTAATCACCTAATATTGTCTTTAATCGGATTATTTTTAGGCATTATTTCATGGATCGCCTTGTTTCCATTAGTGATTTACAAAAGCCGAACACTATTGAAAAAAAGCACCACAATCGCCCTATCGTATATTTCATCGCTTATTTTGGTGTTTTTTGCGATAATGTTAATTTATAAATCGTTTTTTCAGGCTGCCTGAAAGGAATTTAAATAATGATTGCATATTTAACTGGCATATTGATTGAAAAACAACCTGCACAAATGATTGTCGAAGTGCAAGGTGTGGGCTACGAAGTGCATATTTCTATGCAAACCTACGCCGCTCTGCCCGAAGCAGGACAAAGCGTTCGCCTTTTCACACAACAAATTATTCGCGAAGACGCACATTTATTGTTTGGCTTTGCCGACAAAAGCGAAAAAGCAGCATTTTTAGAATTGCTGAAAGTCAGCGGTATCGGTGCCAAAACCGCTTTGGCGGTGTTGTCGGTATTCGACAGCAACGCCCTATCCGCCGCGATTGCCACAGACGATGTACGCAAAATTTCCAGCGTGCCTGGTATCGGCAAAAAAACCGCCGAACGGCTGATTTTAGAATTGCGGGGTAAATTAAGCAACACCGCCACAAGCCCTGCCACACATAGCGTTGCAGACGAAGTTGTCGAAACCCTAATAGCATTAGGATACAGCGAAAAAGAAGCCCGCAACGCCGTCAAAGGGCTGCCTGAAAACACCAACACCGCAGACGGCGTTAAAATGGCATTGAAAAAATTGTCGTCATAAATTTTCAGGCAGCCTGAAAGTGTTTGATTATGTTATTTAATTTAAAATATAAAATCTTCCGCATTATACTCGGCACGCTTTTGGTGCCGTTATTGGGAGATTTGTGTTTTTTGCTTTTTTATGGTATTTTTTTTACAAATGAAATTATTGAATTAATCTTAATCACTTATATTATTGCTCTTATTTTTACAGGCATACAAACTTTTGTTTTTCGTTTAATCATAGAATTTACTACGCAAAAATTAGGTACTCGTTTATTTTATTCTTTTATATTTGCAATAGGTTTAGGTATTTTTTTAACTAAAAATTTTAGTACAGATAATGGAATATGGCTATTTTCTTCTATTATTGCTGTAATGCTAACCGAATGGATTTTATATCGTCATATTAAAAAATATGATAAAAAACAAATAGATAAAAAACAAATGAAAACAACAACAAAAGAAATTCGCTTAAATGCAGAATTGGGTAGTAGTGGGGTGTGGAATAGTCAAGGTCAAATGCTCACTTACGAACAAGCAAATTTACCTTATTATATTTTTCAACGCATTGAACAATGGCACAATCACTTTGAAGAAAAATTTATGCCTTATTCAAAACATACCGAACAAGATTGGCAATATCATACACAAGAAGAAATTGCCATTGCTCGTTTAATGCAGGAATTTTTTAAAGATAATGCAATTATTAAAATATTTCGTAATAATCAATGGATTTCTATTGAAGAAATTGATTAAGATTTATTCAGGCAGCCTGAAAGAATAGATTTATGTCATCAAGAAGAAAAATCTTCCGCATCATACTTGGCACGCTTTTGGTGCCGTTCATCGGCGATGTGTGTATTTTATGGTTTTTTACTGGAAATATTTTATTTTTTATCAATAAGTTAGATATATTTCTATTGTCTTTTGCAGCCGCTTTTTTATGCGTGGGCGTTTTCACGCTTTTAGTGCGTTTGTGGATTGAGTTTTATATTCAATCCTTTGCCACACGCTTGGCGATTGCCTGCATTTATGGCTTATTACTGGCGGTGTTGCTCACCAAACTCATGCCCATAGGCGTATGGTTTGCCGCGTCCTTAATTGCCACAATCGGCACGGAATTGATTGTGGCGTTGCATTGGCGGTGTTTTCAGGCTGCCTGAATTACTTCTGCCGTTCTGCATTCGATGCGGCAAAAATGGCAATGATTAGGAAAAGCAAGACGGGCATGGCTCCTGCGACAAAGGGGGACATTCTGAATAGTTCGGCGTAAAAACTGAAAAATCTGCCCAAAAAGTGAAAGCCCACACCCAAACACATGCCGAGAAAAATGCGTAAGCCCATATTGCTGTGGCGAGCAATCACTGGGGTGAATGCGAGTGCAATCAGCACCATAGAAAATGCCCCCAATGGATAGAAAATTTTTCGCCAACGAGCCACTTCATACGACAGCGTGCGTTGTCCGTTGTCTTTCAAATGGTGAATATAAGCGTTCAGTGCCATAGACGACATTTGCTCGGGCTTGGCAATTAACACGCCCAATAAATCAGGGGTGATGGTGCTTTGCCAAACAATGCTTTCAGGCTGCCTGAAAAGGGTTTTGTCGCTTGCTAATACGCTTTCTTGTACGCCCGATAATTGCCATTGTCCGTTGTCGATATGTTGTGCGGTTTTCGCATAAGTTAAACCGTTTAAGCGATAGTCTTCGCTTAAATGATAAAGCGTCATGTCTTTTAAGTCGCCATCTGGTAGCATGCTGCCTACTTGTGCCATATCGTTGCCTGATTTTAGCCATATACCGCCGTCTTTGTTGAATACAGCGTTTTGTCCATTCAGTGCGTTATAGGCAATGATTTCCGATTGTTTGTAGGCTGTGGGCAGAATTTTTTCGCCCAAAAGTGCGTTTGCCGCCGCACAGATTAAGGCAAATACGCTTAATACGCCAATCATGCGTTTCATCGACATACCGCAGGCTCGCATGACCACATATTCGCTGGCGGCAGACAAGCGTGTGAGTGCAATCAGTGCCGCCGTTAAAACCGCCACAGGAAAAATTTCATACACATACACAGGCAATCGCCACAGCATATAGTGAAAGAGCGTGGCAACCGTGTATTGTCCTTTGCCCACATTGCCACTTTCAGCCAGCATATCAAACACCGCATACAGGGCGACAAACGCCAATAATACGGACAGCAACATAAAAAACAAGCGTTTGATGATATAACGGTCAATCAGTTTCATTATGCTGCCTTTTTACTAAAAATCAATGGGTTATCTCGGTATCGTAATAGGATAATGCCTGCAATCAGCATAATAATATGTGCAGACAATAAGCCTACCCAAAACGGCAGTTGTCCTGTGCCAATTTTGGTGCGTGCAAATGTTAAAAGACTTTGATATATAAAGAAAAATATTGCCGCTAAAATAATATTATACGATTTGCCGTGTCGTGGATTGGAATACGATAAAGACAATGCCAATAACGCCAAAATAGGAATGGCAAGCGGCATAGAAATTCGCCACATTAACTCGGCGTGCCAGTCTGGATTGGTGCTTTGCCACAAGGCTCGATTGCTTGCGGTGTGGCGGTCGGCATCGTTCTGCTCAATTTTTGGGGCAACCGCAATGGTTAAATCGGCAGAGCCAAAACCCACTTGGTCAAAATCGCCCTGACCTGCCACACCTGAATAGCGGTTGCCGTCTGTTAATTGCAAAATGCGTTTGCCGTCATCGTCTTTCATTTGCCCTGATTTGGCAAGTATCACAACCGTGCGTCCTGTTTTGGCATCTTGCGTGCGAACAAATACATTTTCTGCCACGCCTTTTTCTATATCAAAGCGTCCGACAAAATAAACCGAGCCGTCCGAGCGGGTTTTGAATACGCCTTCTTCTAACAGCGATAAATCTTGTTTTTGTTTGAGAAAACCCGCAAACGATTTACCCCGTGCTTCTGCCCACGGTGCGGCGGATAAGGAAATAATGGCGGTTAAAATCACAAACGGCGTAATAAACACGCCAACAGGCAATAACCAGCGTTTAAGCGATAAGCCTGTGGCCAACCACACAACCATTTCGCTGTCTCGCCAATAGCGGGCAAAGACGGTGAGAATGCTGACAAATGCGGTTAAAATCAGTAACAGCGGCGTTAAACCCAGCACCCACACCGCTAACATCGTGCCGATTGCGTCAAACGCCATTCGTCCGCCTGCCACGCGTCCCAATAGATTGATGACTTGCGTGGAAATGAGAATAATCAACAAGATAAAAAACACCCCCACAGCGGTGAGTGTGAGTTCTTTCATTAAATGACGGCGATAAATCATATTTAAAAATCTTTTTAATCACTTGTAGGGTGGGCTTCCCAGCCCACCAAACCGCCCGACAGGGCGGAATAAAATTTGTAAAATCCAAAAAATTACGCCTTGCGGCGTATCGGTGGGCAAGGATGCCCACCCTACGGCGTTACTCGCTTTTAACACGCTGTTTCATATTTTTTCAGGCAGCCTGAAACTTTTATTTTTACCAATTTTTCTATCAAAATCTCTATCCTGTAAAAAACGCTATTCTGTATTAAAATGGCGGATATTTTTTAACAGGAATTTTAAACAATGAAATTTAGCATATCCACGAAAAAAAATCAGCAAACAAAAGCACAGGCAGAAGTTTTGTGTATCGGACAAGGCAGCCTGAAAGCCAAATCCTTAATGTTATTAGGCAAGAAAAACAATGACTTAATTGCCGCTTTGGCAACTTTGGCACAAGAGTCTGATAAAAAATCGTTTCAGGCAGCCCCTGCAATAGACACTTTGCACCGCATTGCCGCTTTCAAAGCCGTAGGCGATGATTTACCCAAAATCTGCAAACCCTTTGCCGAATGGGTCAAAGCAGGCGATGAAGACGAAATTGTGGTGTATTTAGACGGCTTGGCAAAAAAAGACGCTTTGGCGTTAATACCGCACGCCATTCGTGCGGTTGCTGACGCGGTTTATGCTTACACCGCCCAGAAAACCCGCGACAATAAAGAAAACACACAAGAACTTGTTTTTATTACAGAATATGCCAATGACAGCAGTTTTCAGGCAGCCTTTAATCAAGCCGCAACACTGGCAGACGCGATGAAATTTGCCAAAGATTTAGCCAATGCTCCTGCCAATATTTGCACGCCCGAATTTTTAGCCGAAGAAGCCGCCAATCGAGCCAAAAAAGCAGGGGCAACGGTGAAAATTTATCTGCCTGCTCAAATCGAAAAATTGGGTATGCACTCGTTTTTATCGGTTGCCAAAGGCAGCGACACCGAAGCGCGTTTTATTGAATTATCCTATAACGGCGGTAAAAAATCGGACGCACCGATTGTACTCATCGGCAAGGGCATATCATTTGATTCAGGCGGCATATCGTTGAAACCTGGTGCAGGTATGGACGAGATGAAATACGATATGTGCGGTGCTGCCAGCGTGATTGCCACATTCTGTGCGGCGGCAGAGTTAAAATTACCGCTTAACTTAATTGCGTTAGTTCCAACTTGCGAAAATATGCCGTCAGGACACGCCAATAAACCTGGTGATATAGTCAAAACCTTAAACGGCTTGACGGTTGAAATTTTGAATACAGACGCAGAAGGACGGCTTATTTTGTGCGATGCGTTAGCGTATGCCGAACGCTTCAAACCACAAGCGGTGATTGACACAGCCACTTTAACAGGTGCGTGCATTATCGCCTTGGGACACATTGCAGGCGGCGTGATGGGCAACAATCAAGACTTGATTGACGAAATTTTGCAGGCAGCCCAATCATCAGGCGATAAAATGTGGCAACTGCCCTTGTGGGACGAATACAAAGAACAATTAGAAAGCAATTTTGCCGACCTTGCCAATATCGGCGGCAGACCCGCAGGCACAATTACCGCAGGCGTGTTTTTGTCTTATTTTGCCGAAAAATACGCATGGGCACATTTGGACATTGCAGGCACGGCTTGGAAAAGCGGCGGCAAAACCAAAGGAGCCACAGGCAGACCTGTGCCGTTGTTGTTAGAATATTTAATGGCGAAAAGTAAGCAGTAAATTGTTTTCAGGCAGCCTGAAAGTTTAATCTACCTAATCGACAAGGAGATTGCCACGCCTTGACTGCGTCAAGGCTCGCAATGACAGGATTTTTTTCGGGTAGCCTAAATGGATAAATTTTTTAAATGCCACACGGATTCGATTTTGCTCACGCAAAATCTTTAAAGAAAAAATTTATAGGAATTGCGTGAGCAATTCCGAATCCGTGTGGCGATATAAAAACAAATGTTTTTCAGGCAGCCTGAACATTTTAATGGAAAGCCCACAAATGCCGCAAACCGTTTCGTTTTACACGCATATTAGCGACATACCTTCGTTTATTTGTCGGCTATTGCGAACCGTTTATGACAAGCACACCGACATTGCGGTGCGTTGTGCCACGCTTGAACAATGCCAATGGTTAGACCAACAACTGTGGGCGTTTGATAGCAATTCGTTTTTGGCACACGAATTGTGGGCAGATAATCCGAATAGCACAGCTCCAATTATTTTGTTTTCGCCGAATGATGATTTTTCGCAATGCCCATTTGCAACCGTGTTAAATTTATCTACCGAAGCCTGTTTGGATAACCGTTTTACCCGCATTGTCGAAATTGTCGGAGCAGACGAAACCGCCCTTGCCGCCGCACGACAACGCTTTCGTTTATATAAAGACGCAGGTTTTGTACTTGACCATAAAAAAATGCAATGAACAGTG
This sequence comes from Neisseriaceae bacterium, assembly GCA_017458185.1. GTDB lineage: Bacteria > Pseudomonadota > Gammaproteobacteria > Burkholderiales > Neisseriaceae > RGIG9985. The sequence continues at coordinate 44,780 of JAFTFY010000025.1, read as the reverse complement.
AGCAGTTAGAAGTGAGCAGTTGTTAAGTCAAGCCTTATCAGGCTTGACGGATATATTAGATAACGCTTCGATTGTGCCTTTCAGGCAGCCTGAAAGTTCATCTATGTTGAAAAACCGTTTTTTAACCTACTCCGAAATTCAATTAGTGCAATCCATTTTTGCCGACAGCATTGATTGCACCAATATCAAGATTTATGCCGTGCCGTTTGACTGGTTAAAATTAAACACGGCAATGAGTTTTGGCGGACGCATTTATTTTCCACGCCGTTTTTTTTGCGATGATTTTACGCAACAAAACATGGCTATGAAACGCTGGTTTGTGCATGAAATCACCCATATTTGGCAGTCGCAAAACGGCTTTCCTGTGTTGTTTGCGGGCGTTTTAATTTTTCTATCGGGCGGCTATTTTTTTCAGGCAGCCTATCGTTATCAACATAAAATAAAAACACACAAAACCTTCGCAGAACTCAATATGGAACAACAAGCCGAAGTGATTGCTGACTTTTTTACAACAAATAACCCTGACGAAAAAAATCGCCTATTTTTCTTGCTTAAAGACTTTATTACCCATCGTGATTGGGCAAAAAACCTGCCTAAATTTTTTGCTTAAAATATATCATATTGATATATCAATTAAATTTATTTATTTAATAATCACTATCAATAGTATATCAGTAAATGATAATTTAGTTGTTTTCTTTGGCAATAATAGCAATATTTAATAACAAATAATCGGTTAATAGATTTTTGATTTATCTCAATAATGCCTATGCCTGAAATGCGTATAAAGACAAGTGCAGATTATCTGTATCACTCAAAAGAAAGGAACCTTACTATGAGTATTAAATCTCGCAAAGTTGTATTGTCCGCCATCGTAGCCTCGTTGGCAATGAGTTCTGCGGCATTCGCAGACGCTGACTCCGACTTGTTGGCACAAGCACAAGGGATTTTTAAACCCTTGCCTACTTTCGATGAAATGCAAAAAGTGAAAAAAGTAACTGATGCACAAATCAAATTAGGTCAAGCATTGTTCTATGACCCACGCTTATCTGCTGACCAAGTGCAAGCATGTAACACTTGCCACAACTTGGCTACATACGGTGTGGATAACCAATCTTTCTCCAAAGGTGTTACTGGCGGCTTCGGCGGTCGTAACGCACCTTCTGTTTTGAACTCTTCTTTGTTTATCGCCCAATTCTGGGACGGTCGTGCCAAAGATGTGGAAGAACAAGCAGGTGGCCCAATGCTCAACCCTGCCGAAATGGCTATGCCTAACGAAGCAGCAGTTGAAAAAGTATTGCGTTCTATTCCTGGCTATCAACCCATGTTTGACGCTGCATTCGGTAAGAGTGCAAACAATGTGAATTTCAAAAACGCCACCGCTGCTATCGGTGCATTTGAACGCACATTGCTGACTCCTACTCGCTTTGACCAATACTTGCGTGGCGATGTGAATGCTTTGAATAAAGAAGAAAAAGCAGGCTTGAAAGCCTTTATCGATGTTGGTTGCGTGGCTTGCCACACTGGCGTTGGTATGGGTGGTGACCAATATCAAAAATTCGGTTTGGTTGATGGTCCTTACTGGAAATTCACAGGCTCCAAAAAACCTGACGAAGGTCGCTTTGAAGTTACCAAATCTGACGCAGATATGAATGTATTCCGCGTACCAGGCTTGCGTAATGTGGCTCGCACCTATCCATACTTCCACGATGGCTCTGTGTGGAGTTTGGAAAAAGCGGTTGAAATTATGGGTCAAGCACAGTTAGGTCAAAAAATGAAAGCCAAAGATGTGAAGAGCATCGTTACTTTCTTGAATGCCTTAACTGGCGAAGTATCTGCACAAGCACGCACAATGCCAATTCTGCCTGCCGCAGGTCCGAATACACCGCATCATGACCATCACAAATAAGTAGTTGCGTTTCCCTGACTACTGACAAACCCAAAGGCGACTTCGGTCGCCTTTTTTGTTTTCAGGCAGCCTGAAAACAGTGAGCAGTTAGCAGTGAGAAGTGAGCAGTTGTTTCGTCAAGCCTTACGGCTTGACGGATATTTTTTAGATAATGCTTCGATATTTCTTTCAGGCTGCCTGAAAGGCAGTTTGCAGTGAGCAGTTAGCAGTGAGTAGTTATAGTCAAACAACTTCAAAATGTTAAAAACTGTGTCATTGCGAGACAGGACGAAGTCCTGTCGTGGCAATCCAATGAATTGCATAGCAATTCATCAACGCCACAGGCGTTGTAACGGACTTATCTGTTATCATTTCAGGCAACCTGAATTGTTTATGAAACTTGTCGTTACAACGCCTTGCGGCGTTGATAAAAAACCTGCGGTTTTTTACTGGATTACCACGCTTTCGCCTTTCGGCTTGGCTCGTAATGACACGCAGGATTAAATTAAAATTGTAGAATATTTATGCACAATGCGTTGTTTTTATTTTTTGTATTTTGAAGTTGTTTGACTATATCTAAAAAAATATCCGTCAAGCCGTAAGGCTTGACATAACAACTGCTCACTGCTCACTACTCACTGCTCACTGCTCACTAATTAAAATCTTAATCTATTTATCATCTATCTGTAATACAATGCCCCTTTTAGGCTGCCTGAAAATATGATGAAAAAAATTTCACTTCTTTTGGCGTTGTCGCTTGCCGCTTGTGCTACGCAGACGGTGAATACGGCGGTGTCGCCCACAATCAGCGACACATTTCGTTATTTGCCGCAAGGTGAAAAAAGCGATTTACGCCACTGGTATCAGGCTTGGCAAGATCCTGTTTTATCGAATTTAATTCGCACAGGCGTTGAAGAAAATTTTACCGTTCAGGCAGCCTTATTGCGTGTTCAAGCGGCGAATGAATATGCTCAAACCGCCCAAGCCGATTTACTGCCCAAAGCAGGGGTTTCTGGCAATTTGGGTTATCAAAATGTATCCATAGATAACCCTTTGAAAGATAATCCGTTTTTATCGCCTTTTATGCCTGAAAAAATGAAAATAGATGACGGTTTAATTGCTTTGGGTTTTTCTGCGTCGTGGGAACCTGATATTTTTGGTAAAAAAACCGCAGACGCGGACGCTGTGGCGTTTCAAGCCTTGTCGGCACAGGAACAAACGGCATTTTTGCAACAGGCGATTGCGGCAAAAATTGCGGTGTTGTATTGTCAAATTGTCGCAAACGACAAAACCTTACACTTGATTGATGAAAATATAAATATAATCAAAGAGTTACAACGATATGCCGAAAGGCGTTTTCAGGCAGGACAGACTCAAAAAGCGGATATTTTAGAAACGCAAATGGCTCGCGAAAAATTAGTGGCACAAAAAACGCTGTTAATCACCCAACGAGCCGAACAAGAACAGCAACTTGCTGTTTTAATAGGAAAAAATCCGCAATCGTTTAGGCTGCCTGAAAACCCAAATGCCCTACCGAAAACGCCGCCTGCCCCCACAGGTTTTGTGCCGTCTGATATTTTGCTTATGCGTCCTGATATATCCGCCAAAGCCGCTACGGTTCAACAAGCGGCGGCAGGCGTTGCGGCGGCACGCGCCGATTTACTGCCCCGTTTTACCGTGCAATTTTTGGGCGAAACAGGCAAAATCGGCTTATCTACGGACGGCGTTCATTTTAGTGGCACGCTGTTTAACGCAGGCGTGCAACTACCGATTTTTACCGCAGGTCGCATAAAGCACAATATTTCAGCCAAAGAAGCCGAATTAAACGCCGCTATGGCAGATTATCAACAACAAGTGTTAAACGCCTTGCAAGAAGTGGATACGGCATATCACACGCGGATTTTATTAGACAAACGCTCGCAACAATTAGGCACGGCACACACAACAGCAAAACAACGCCACAACGCCCAAAAGCGTTTGTTTGCGAATGGCTACGCCCTATACAACGAAGTTTTGCGCGCCAAATTAGACGAAATCGCCATTGAACAAGAACAAATCAATACAAATCGAGACCGCCATTTAAGCACGATTGCACTCTATCGAGCGTTGGGTGCTAAACCCGAATGAAATATTTTTCAGGCAGCCTGAAAAAATAATGTAAAGGTAAAGATAATGGACGAACAATATATTGATGAATTACAACAAGCAGAAAATGAATTTAATAAAAAGAATTATTCTGCCGCTTTAAATATCTTTTTTGAGTTAGCACATAAAAATTGTGTTCAGGCTCAATATCGTTTGGCACAAATGTATGATAAATCAAATAGGTATTTTTTTTATACAATAGGTGATATTAAAGAAAATCCGCAACAGGCTTTTTATTGGTATCAAAAAGCCGCTAAAAATGGACACGCTTTTGCTCAACATAATTTAGCATACTGTTATGAAATTGGTTATGGTGTAGAAGAAAATTTAAGTCAAGCCGTTTATTGGTATCAACAAGCCGCTGATAATGGTGATAATTACGCACAAAATAATCTTGCACATAGTTATTTTAATGGTATCGGTGTTGAAAAAGATATTCAAAAATCCATTCAATATTGGCAACTTTCAGCAAATGCAGGAAATGAAAAAGCGACAAAACATTTGGCTTGTATCTATTTAGATGGCGAATATATCAAACAAGATATTAAATTAGGTATTTCTTTACTAAAAAAATCGGCAAGTAAAGGATTTATTGACGCTGTGCTTTTATTAGGAGAAATCTATGAACAAGGATTATACAATATACCCAAAGATGAAAAAAAAGCATTAAAATTATATAAACAATTTATTCAGCAGGAAGATAAATTTTATCATTCCGAAGAAGTGCTTTATCGTATTGTTCAAATGTATATTAAAGGTCGTGGAACAGAACAAAATTTAAAACAAGCCAAAAAATATTTATCTAAAATATCTAAATATTCAAAAGAATATGAAGAACTGAAACAATTATTAAATAAAATGAGTTAATTTTATTAAAATTTTCAGGCAGCCTGAAACATAGTTCAACGAACGCAGTGAAGTTAAAAAGGAATAAGCAAATGAAAAAATTAAAAAAATTTATTTTCCCCTTATTGATGATTGTTGCCATTGCAGGTTTTTTGGCATATCAAAAAATATCTGCCGATAAAAATAGGCTGCCTGAAAATATTATTGCGGGCAATGTGCGTTTGGAAATGGGTCGCACCGATATTGCGTCTTTGTATGCAGGAAAAATTGAAGACATTTTTGTGAATGAAGGCGATGAAGTTTTGGCAGGTCAAGATTTGGTGAAGTTGGAAGATACGCAAGCCACAACCCAGTTGGCGGCGGCAAAATCGGCGAAAATGCGTGCCGAAGCAGCGTTATCCGCTCAAAAACAAAAACAGGCAAATGCACAATTAGATATGCAAAATGCACGCGAGTTATACAAAGAAAACTTGGTTTCATCAAGCGAATTGAAAAAACGCCAAATTCAAGCCAAAGCGGAACATTCGGGCATAGACGCGGCAAATGCCGCCGTTGCCGAAGCAAATGCCCAAGTTTTACGCATTGAAAATATCCACAACGATATGACGCTGAAAGCCCCGATTGACGGCAGCGTGGAATATCGCTTGGCAGATAAGGGCGAAGTGGTTGGTGCGGGTATGAAAATTATCTCCCTGCTTGACCCGTCTGATATTTCCGCACAAATCTTTGTGCCTGTGGGTAGGCTGCCTGAAATTGCAGTCGGCGATGATGCACGCATTGTGATTGACGGTATGGACGCGGTTTTTCCCGCAAAAGTCTCGTTTATTGCCAACCAAGCACAATTTACGCCCAAATATGTGGAAACCAAAAGCGAACGCGAAAAATTGATGTTCCGTGTGAAATTAGTTATCGATAAAGATATTGCTTTGAAATATAAACACTATCTTAAAGGCGGATTAACCGCAACGGCATATATTAGCACAAATAAAAATTTCCCCGAAAATTTGGCAGTAAAACTGCCAAAGGAATAATTTTAGGCTGCCTGAAATTAAACAGCGTGTCATTGCGAGCCAAAACGAAGTTTCGGCGTGGCAATCTCCTGAAACGATTTTTAACAAACCTGACAAGGCGAAGTTGAAAATCGTTTCAGGGTAACCTATCCTTAAAAACAACAATGCAAAAAGGTTTTCAGGTTGCCTTAAAACTATTTGTTACCATGTATGAAAGAACAAAGATATGAAACAAATCCATGTATCAAAAAAAATATTCAATTTTATTCAAGAATGTTTTGGAATACCTGCATCTCTTTATACTCTAATAGAAAATTGTCCAGATATTTCTATGCCGTTAAACGAACCAAAACATAGTATTTCATGGCAGGATAGTATTATATTTTGGCAAAATTGGCATTCGGTTGATTATCACAAAGCCAAAGGAGAAGTGAATGGTTTTAATAACAACAACGGTTATTATAGTTGTGTTAGTGAAGTATTAAATGAATTATTGAATTTTACTACTTGTAAAATAATTGAAAATTGGCAATGTGATATTCAAGATGTTGTCGGTTTATCTTGTTCTAAATCAACATTAAAGGATTTTGATACACTGGATAAAATGGTAGAAACAAATTCCCAAGAAATGATAACTCCTGTTACTGTTGAAAAATTAAATCAAAATCTTGCTCATCGTGGGATTGATATTATACATAACAAGAAAACAAGTAATCACTTTGAACAACATATGTGGGACGGACGAGTTTTTTTAATGAATCATGACGGCTCTCATCATTTTGCAGCGGCTCGATATATTGCTAATCGTTTAAATATTCCTGTTTCATTAAATGGGAAATTAAATGTTTATTCTATAAATGAACAATCTGTCATTAGTCTTTGTGATAAATATGAAATGGTTACAATCAAAGCAAAATATTTATTTCGTTTTCATGAAATAATGAGAAATTTTCGAGTTTCTTATTTATGGTATGACTTGCCACGACCTTATATTAAAGATTATGATGAAAGTAGTCGAGTTGTTTTTTTTCCTAAAAATCAAACACAATCTATGAAAATTACTACTATATTGAAACAATCAAACTTTTTTGATTTTGGTAAATATTTATATAGTTTAATTGAACGGCAAAATCTAAATATGAATTTATAATAATTTTCAGGCTGCCTGAAATGTTTTTTGCATTGCCGTTTTCCATCGCAAGGAGATTACTACGCCGTGCATAGCACGGCTCGTAATGACAGTAATTTTTTTGTATGGCGTTTCAGGCAACCTGAAAGCCTAAAAACACAAGGAAAAACAATGACCGCCCCCATTCTCACCCTTTCGCATTTAACCCACCGCTATGGTAAAACCCTTGCGGTTGATGATGTTTCTTTGACCATTCATCAAGGGGCGACTGTGGCTTTGGTTGGGCCTGACGGTGTGGGAAAATCTACGCTTCTGTCTTTGATTGCTGGCACAAAAAAGCGACAGTCAGGCGAGATTGAAATTTTGGGTATGCGTCCCCAAGCCCAAGCCGAACGCAATGTGTTGGCGAATAAAGTGGCGTTTATGCCGCAGGGTTTGGGGCGAAATTTGTATCCTACGCTCACGGTAATGGAAAATATTGACTTTGCCGCACGGCTTTATAGCCTGCCTGAAAATTTGCGGCGAGCCACGATAGACCGTCTGTTAAAAGCCACTGGCTTATTTGCGTTCAAAGAGCGTCCTGCGGGCAAGTTGTCAGGCGGTATGAAGCAAAAGTTAAGCCTGTGCTGTGCTTTGATTCATCAGCCTGAAATTCTGATTTTGGACGAGCCTACCACGGGGGTTGATCCTTTGTCTCGCCGTCAGTTTTGGGAACTCACCGACCGCCTGCGAAGCGAGTTTCCGCAAATGACAATGATTGTGGCAACCGCTTATATGGAAGAAGCCGAACGCTTTGATTATCTTTTGGCGATGAATAACGGCAAGTTGTTAGCCGCTGATTTTCGTGAAAATATTTTGCACGCCACAAACAGTAGCACGGTTGAAGACGCCTATCGCAGAATGCTGCCTGAAAAAACGGATAACAATCAAGAATTGATTATTCCACCGTTTGTCGATAGCCACGAAGAACCTGTGATTGTGGCAAAAAATCTCGTCAAACGCTTTGGCGATTTTACTGCCGCCAACAATGTTTCTTTTACGATTAAAAAAGGCGAAATTTTTGGCTTTTTGGGTTCAAACGGTTGCGGCAAAAGCACCACGATGAAAATGCTCACAGGCTTGTTAGAAGCCGATTCAGGCGAAGCGATTTTGTTCGGACACCCTGTTAATACGGACGACAAAGCCACGCGTTGCCGTGTGGGTTATATGTCGCAAGCGTTTTCGCTGTATGAAGAATTGACGGTTAGGCAAAATTTAACGCTCACCGCCGCGATTTATCCGAATATCGCCAAGCAAGTTCGTTCCAGCGTCAAGGACGCATTGCAACGCTTTGATTTAATTCAATATGCCGATAGCAAACCTGCGGATTTGCCTTTGGGCATTCGGCAAAGATTGCAACTTGCCGCCGCGTGTATTCATCGCCCAGAATTATTGATTTTGGACGAACCCACATCAGGGGTTGACCCGAACGCCCGCGATATGTTTTGGCGGCAACTGATTGAATTATCAAGAAAAGATAAAACCACGATTTTTGTCTCTACCCATTTTATGAATGAAGCGGCGTTGTGCGACCGCATTTCGTTAATGCACGCAGGGCAAGTTTTAGCCGCCGACACGCCTGAAAATTTACGACAACAGTTTCAGGCAGCCACATTAGAAGAAGCGTTTATTCAATGTTTGGAAGACAATGGTGCGAATGAATCTGCCGAAACCGCTTTTGATGAAATCATCGAGCACACAGAAAACACACATAAAATCAATAAGTTAATCGCGTGGTTTAGCGAAATGCTAACCTTTGCACGGCGAGAAAGTTTGGAGTTAATGCGAGACCGTGTTCGTTTATTTTTCGCCGCCGCAGGCCCTTTGGTGATTTTATTTTGTGTCGCCCTGTGCATTTCGTTTGACATAGACGAAGTGCCATTTGCGGTTGCCGACCACGACCAAAGCCAACAAAGCCGCCAGTTGGTGCAAGAATTTGCAGGTTCGCCCTATTTTATCGAACAGACGCCATTAAACGATTTTAGCGAAATCGACACGGCTTTACAAAACGGCAAAACCAAATTAGTGATTGATATTCCAGCAAATTTTGGTAAAGACTTAAACGCAGGGAAAAAGCCACAAGTGGCGTATCATATAGACGGCACGCAACCCTTTACTGCCACAGCCATTAGCGGCTATATCAGCGGCATTTCAGCCACGCATATAATGAATATACTGCCTGAAAAAAGAGCGGCTCTCACAACCATTACCGAACCCAGATTTATTTATAATCAAGAATTTAAAAGCATATACGCCATTGCCCCAGCGGTATTGATGATGGCGTTACTCATGATACCGACCATGCTCACCGCAGTCGGCGTGGTGCGAGAAAAAGAATTAGGCTCAATCTTAAATTTTTACACATCACCCGTTTCAGGCAGCCAGTATTTAATCGGCAAACAACTGCCGTATATCGCATTAGGCATAGCCAGTTCCTTGATTTTATTATTCTTTATCATCTTCGTCTTGGGCGTACCGCTTAAAGGCTCACTGTTGGCACTTTTGGCGGGCATTGTGCTGTTTATCAGCGTTGCCACCGCCATCGGCTTATTTGTGTCCTGCTTTGTCAATACCCAAGTCGCCGCCCTATTTGCCGCAGGCATTTTGGTGATGATACCCAGTGTTAATTTTTCAGGAATGATATACCCCGTTGCCACATTAGAAGGCAGTGCAGCGGTGATTTCCAAAATCTTCCCCGCGTCATGGTTTCAAATCATCAGTTTAGGCACATTCACCAAGGGCGTGGGCTTCGCCGTACTGTGGAAAATGTACGCCGTCTTATTATTACAGTTAATCGTGCTGATGACACTGTCGGTAAAATTGTTGAAGAAGTGGGAAAAATAAAAAGTTTCAGGCTGCCTAAACCATTTGAACAACCCCTTTTATTCATTGTAAAATAGCAGTTTTATTTTTTACCATTCGTATCGAAAATGGCGACTCCGACTTTTCAAGAAATTATCTTTGCTTTGCAAAATTATTGGGCAAAATTAGGTTGTGCGGTTTTGCAACCGTTTGATATTGAAGTAGGTGCAGGCACTTCGCACCCTGCCACTTGTTTGCGGGCTTTGGGTCCTGAACCTTGGTTTGCGGCTTATGTGCAGCCGTCTCGCCGTCCGAAAGACGGTCGCTATGGCGATAATCCCAACCGTTTGCAGCATTATTATCAGTTTCAGGTTGCCTTAAAACCTGCTCCTGACGATATTCAGGACTTGTATTTAGGCAGCCTGAAAGAGTTGAGCATTGATTTATCGCTTCACGATGTGCGTTTTGTGGAAGACGATTGGGAAAATCCCACACTCGGTGCGTGGGGCTTGGGCTGGGAAGTGTGGTTGGACGGTATGGAAGTGACGCAATTTACTTACTTCCAACAAGTCGGCGGTATTGATTGTTCACCTGTATTGGGTGAAATCACTTACGGTGTAGAACGCTTGGCGATGTATCTGCAAGGCGTTGAAAATGTTTATGATTTAATCTGGACGCGTCTGCCTAACGGCACGGCTTTGACTTATGGCGATGTGTATCATCAAAACGAAGTGGAGCAATCGACTTACAATTTTGAATATTCAGACGCAGATTGGTTGTTGGAACAATTCAATCATTTTGAAGCACAGGCTCAAAGATTATTGGCTTTGGAAGACGCAACGCTGGCTTTACCTGCGTATGAATTGGTGTTAAAAGCAGGTCATACATTCAATTTATTGGACGCAAGGGGGGCGATTTCGGTTACCGAACGCGCCACTTACATTGGTCGCATTCGTGCGTTAAGTCGGCAAGCGGCTCAAAAATTTGTCGAAAGCCGTGAAAAATTGGGGTATCCGTTGTTGAAAAAGGCTGCCTGAATAATGTTTCGTCATTCTGTTATTTCAGAATGACGAATTGTTTTTTTAACTTCGCCCTACGACTCGTTAAACTTCGTTTCAGGCTGCCTGAAACTTATTTGATAACAAACGGATTTGTTCGTGTCTAACGACACTCACGATATTTATTTATAAATATCAAATAATTAAAAGCGAACACCGTTAGGTGTGAGTAAATCCGTTTGTTAATAAAAAACAACTGTTCAGGCTACCTGAAACTTATTTAATAACAAACGGATTTGTTCGTGTCTAACGACACTTACGATATTTATTTATAAATATCAAATAATTAAAAGCGAACACAGTTAGGTGTGAGCAAATCCGTTTGTTAATAAAAAACAACCGTTCAGGCTGCCTGAAAACTTATTTAATAACAAACGGATTTGTTCGTGTCTAACGACACTCACGATATTTATTTATAAATATCAAATAATTAAAAGCGAACACCGTTAGGTGTGAGCAAATCCGTTTGTTAATAAAAAACAACCGTTTAGGCTGCCTGAAAACTTATTTAATAACAAACGGATTTGTTCGTATTTAACGACACTCACGATATTTATTTATAAATATCAAATAATTAAAAGCAAACACCGTTAGGTGTGAGTAAATTTGTTTGTTAATAAAAAACAACCGTTTAGGCTGCCTGAAACTTTTCAGGCTGCCTGAAATTTGATTAACTTATCTTGAAAGATGCAAAATGGACTTCAAAAAACTGACTGACTTAAATGTCGCAGGCAAAACGGTGTTAATCCGTGTGGATATGAATGTGCCGATGAAAGACGGTAAGGTTGCGGACGATACGCGTATTCGGGCTTCTTTGCCTTCGATTGAATATTGTTTGAATAACGGTGCGGCGGTGATTGCGATGACGCACTTGGGGCGTCCTACCGAAGGCGAATTTCACCCCGAAGATGATATTACGCCGATTGCCGAATATGTGGGTCAGTTATTGGGCAAAACCGTGACTGTGATTAACGATATTTCGCAACGCCCTACCCTTGCCGCTGGCGAGTTGGCGATGTTGCAAAATGTTCGTATTAACAAAGGCGAAAAGAAAAATGTTGATGAATTAGGCAAACAATACGCCGCTTTGGGCGATATTTTTGTGTGCGATGCGTTTGGCACGGCTCACCGAGCCCAAGCATCAACCCACGCTGTGGCGAAGTTTGCACCTGTGGCGTGTGCAGGTTTATTGTTGGCAGAAGAATTGGACGCATTAGCACAGGCTTTGGAAAACCCCAAACGCCCAATGATTGCGATTGTCGGCGGTAGCAAAGTTTCCACCAAACTCACCGTTTTGGAAACTTTGGCGGATAAAGTTGATGGCTTGATTGTCGGCGGTGGCATTGCCAACACATTCTTGGCAGCCAAAGGGTTTAATGTGGGCAAATCGTTGGCAGAACACGATTTAGTGGCAGACGCTCGCCGCATTATCGACAAAATCGAAGCCAAAGGCGGAAAAGTGCCCTTGCCTGTCGATGTGATTGTGGCACGCGAATTTAGCGAAACCGCCACCGCCACTGCCAAAAAAATCAGCGAAGTGCTTGATGATGATATGATTTTGGACATAGGTGAGAAATCTGCCGCAGCATTAGATGAAATCTTGCAAAACGCAGGTACAATCGTGTGGAACGGCCCTGTGGGTGTGTTTGAATTTGCACAATTTGCAAGCGGCACAAAAGCCTTGTCCAACTCGATTGCCAACTCAACCGCATTCTCAATCGCAGGCGGCGGCGACACACTGGCTGCCGTTGCTAAATTTGGCGTAACCGATAAAATCAATTATGTCAGCACAGGCGGCGGTGCGTTCTTGGAATTTTTAGAAGGCAAAGCCTTACCCGCTGTGGCAATTTTGGAAGAACGGTTTAGGGGATAATTTAATTTTCAGGCTGCCTGAAAACACTTCCCGTGTGGGGAATTCGTCATTGCGAGCCGTGCCGAACGCACGGCGTGGCAATCTCCTGAAAGCATTTTTAAATAAGCCATAAGGCGAAGTTAAAAATGCTTTCAGGGTAGCGTAAGTCAATGCAACGGCATATCGCAAAATACTTTCAGGCAACCTGAAATCATTTTGTATTGCGTTCGTTTTTAAAGATAGGCTACCTGAAATAGTTAATTAACTTTTTTATTAAACAAGAAAAATGCAAACACAACACAATCAATATGTTGCCGAACGCTCCACAGTGGCAAAGGCAATATTAAATCAAGTGCAAAAAGAATGGCAAAAAGGTCAAAAAAGAATAACATATAGAATAGATTTACCTGCCCTTAAAAGTGAATATACTTTTCAAAATATTATGAAAACTGGAATTAAATATTGTTTGGTATTTTTATCATTATTCTGTTTGATGACTTTTTTTGTATTTATTGAATGTATCATTGTAAAAATGCCCATTTTAGAAATATTCGTTTTTTTCAAAAATTTTTATACTAATCAAAATATTTTTATGCCGATAATCATTGGCTGTTTAGGGATGTTTCCTGCTGCTTTATTAGATATGCGATACCGTGTTATATGGATACATATCAATAGAAAAAAACATAAAATTCATTTAGGTAAATCACCATTATCGGAATTTATACCCAAAATATCTTTTGATTATCACAGTGAAAATTATTTGCCTGAATTTAGATTACCTAAAAAAGAATACGAGCAATATTACATTATTCGTGAAAATGTGCAAAATGCCATAAAACAAGAAACTGGAATTTTGTTTGATACAGAAAAGTTTTTATTGCATAATAAAGAACGCCTATTTTCAGGCAGCCTGAAAATATTTTTAAGGAGATAAACCACTATGGAACAACTTCATATTATCGGTAGCGACCGTCCTTTGAAAGGCGAAATGGTGATTTCTGGGGCGAAGAATGCGGCTTTGCCGATTATGTGTGCCGCCCTTTTAAGCGATGAAACCCTGCATTTATCGAATGTGCCGATGTTGCGTGATGTGGCAACCACTTGCCGCCTGCTTGCCGATATGGGGGCAAAAATTGAGCAGGACGGCGTGTCGCAAATAGATATTTGTTGTAAAGAAATCAACGACTTCCGTGCTAAATACGATTTAGTCAAAACCATGCGTGCGTCTATTTTGGTGTTGGGTCCGATGTTGGCACGCTTTGGGCAGGCACAAGTCAGCCTACCAGGCGGCTGTGCCATCGGCTCTCGCCCTGTGGATTTGCATATTAAAGGCTTGCAGGCTATGGGGGCGGAAATTACGATTGAACACGGCTATATTAAAGCCAAAGCCAGCCGCTTAAAAGGTTGCCGTTTTGTGATGGACGCGGTAACCGTTACTGGCACGGAAAACTTGATGATGGCGGCGGCTTTGGCAGACGGTGAAACCGTGTTAGAAAACGCCGCTATGGAACCCGAAGTAACCGATTTAGGCGAATGTTTGATTAAAATGGGTGCAGAAATCACAGGTTTAGGCACGCCCACTTTACGCATTAAAGGCAAAGAAAAATTGCACGGCACACAGCACGCGATTATTGCCGACCGCATTGAAGCAGGCACTTTTTTGTGTGCATTAGCGATGACACGCGGGCAATTATTGCTGAAAAACGCCGCACCGCACACTATGGACGCGGTGTTAGACAAACTTACCGAAGCAGGTATGGTCATTGAATGTGGCAAAGACTGGATTGCCGCCGATATGCAGCACCGCCCCAACGCGGTGAATATTCACACCGCCCCCTACCCTGCATTTCCAACCGATATGCAAGCCCAGTTTATGGCAATGAACTGCATTGCCAACGGGGCTTCAACCATTACCGAAAATATTTTTGAAAACCGTTTTATGCACATTCCCGAACTCAACCGCATGGGTGCGGACATTATGTTTAACGGCAAAACCGCCACAGTCAAAGGGGTGAGCAAATTATCAGGGGCAAAAGTCATGGCAACCGACTTGCGTGCGTCCGCCAGTTTGGTAATTGCAGGCTTGGTTGCAGACGGCACAACCATAGTCGATAGAATCTACCACTTGGACAGGGGCTACGAACACATTGAAACTAAATTAGGCAATGTGGGGGCGGAAATTAAACGGGTAAAAGGCGGTTGATTGTAGGGTGGGTTTTCAACCCACCGTTACAAATTTTCAGGCTGCCTGAAAAACAAATTTGAGAGAACGCAAATGGCATTTAGCACCTTTAATCCAGCGGAACACTTGCAAACACAAGAAGAAATTGATTTATTTTTGTCCGAATGTTTTCAAGATGAAAATCCTGATGTTTTTTCGGCAGCATTAGCCGATGTGATTAAGGCTCACGGCGTGGCGGCTGTGGCAGAAAAAGCCCACTTAAATCGTGAAAGTTTGTATAAATTTGTATCAGGTAAAACCCGTCCCACTTGGGCAACCATACATAAATTGATTTTGGCAATGAATATTAAAATTCAAACGGCATAAAAGTTTTCAGGCAGCCTGAAAACACTTTTTGTGCAGGTAATTTGTTGATTTTATTAAAAAAATCGTCAGTTGGCTACAATTTGTAGTCATCTGAAAAAATGAAACGGTTACATTATGTAACCGTTTGAAAAGCCATTCAGGCAGCCTGAAATGTGTGTAGGAATAGAAAATGAATAATCAATATTCACAATATTTACCCGAAAAATTTCCAGAAAAAAATAAAGAAGCCATTGAAACATTAGAAAAAGTTTCGAGAGAATGGTTTTCTGGTCAAGAAGTGATTAAATGGAAAGTGATTGAACCTAATACAAAATTCTATGTACATGCAACCAGTTGGATATTAGGATTAACATTTGGCGTGATAGGCAGTTTATCTCTTTGGTATGGATATTGCGAAAAAGGATTTATTGAACCGTCAATATTGATTGTTTGGATATTACTTATGTTCATTGTATTGTTTCTTCGGAAATTTTTGAGATATGAGACAATGCCTTTTATCATCAATCGTAAAAAACACAAAGTTTATTTTTATACAGGGCGTTCTCGGTCATCAGAAAAATATGGACGACCATTTGCATTCCCTGCTTTCAGGCTGCCTGAAAACGATACAGACGGCACTTATGCCCAAATGCGAAAAGAATTACAACGAGCCATTCATACAGAAACTGGCTGGGTTTTTCGTTATGATAGAAATGGTTGTATTACATTTGAAAATGAATAAATTTTTCAATCATAAAGTGATAATATAGTCTTTTCAGCCAGCCTAAAAATGACCATAGCCGTTAATGGCTATGCCATTTACGGATATGTCATTGCGAGATTTGCTGATAGGCAAATCGTGGCAATCTCCTAATTTAAACCCCTTCAGCCAGCCTGAAAATGACCATAGCCGTTAATGGCTATGCCATTTACGGATATGTCATTGCGAGATTTGCCGATAGGTAAATCGTGGCAATCTCCTAATTTAAACCCTTTCAGGCAGCCTGAAAATAGTGTATAAACACAAACTTATTATCATTGTATAAGGAAAAACCATTATGAAATGGGAAGGTCGCAGAAAAAGCACGAATTTTGAAGATCATCGTGGCGGTATGTCCAAGAAAATGGGCGGCGGCATTATCGGCATTATTTTGCTGTTAGTGGGTGCGTATTTTGGCGTGGATTTATCGGGCGTTGCCCCCTTGTTAGAAGGCGGCAATACTGTGGTGAGCAATCAGCCAGTGCAAGAATCCGCCCAAGAAGAACGCTTGCGTGAGTTTTCGCAAACCGTGTTGGCAGAAACCGAAAACACTTGGGGCAGATTGTTTGCCCAGTCTGGCAAAAATTATATTCAGCCGATTATGGTTGCCTATCGCGACCGTGATAATACAGGTTGCGGCTTGGGGCAAGCGGCAATGGGACCATTCTACTGCCCTGCCGACCAACGCGTTTATTTAGACTTCTCGTTTTATAACGATATGAAAACGCAACTGAAAGCAGACGGCGAATTTGCTTGGGCGTATGTGATTGCCCACGAAGTCGGACACCATGTGCAGAATTTGCTGGGCATTAGTAGCAAAACCCAAGCCGCACAACGGCAAACCGACCAAGTTTCGGCAAATAAAATTTCGGTTTTGGTTGAATTGCAAGCCGACTGTTTTGCAGGCGTGTGGGCACATGATGTGCAAGGTCAAGGCTTGTTAGAAGCAGGCGATGTGGAAAAAGCCTTTAACGCCGCCCAAGCCGTAGGCGATGACCGCTTGCAACAACAATCGCAAGGTAGAGTGATACCAGACGCATTTACACACGGCTCATCGGCGCAACGCTTGGCGTGGTTCAAACGCGGCTTACAATCAGGCGACCCCAGAGCGTGCGACACTTTTGACGGACAAATTCGTTACTGGTAATATTTATCGCATTTCAATATATTTCAGGCAGCCTGAAAAAATACAAAAATGCCGTAGAATAAAATAATTCGGCTATGTATGTTTTCAGGCTGCCTGAAACAACATTCAACAAACCCCACAATGAATAGATAAAAATGGCAACTCCCCCAAGTGAAATGCGTTTAGACAAATGGCTGTGGGCGGCACGGTTTTTTAAAACGCGTGCGTTAGCACAAAAGCACATTGAGTTAGGACGCGTTAAAGTCAATGGCGACAAGGTTAAAAATAGCAAAGTGATTGTTGTGGGCGATGTGGTTGATTTGCAACTGAATAGCCTGCCCTATCGCCTAACCGTAAAAGGCTTAAATATGCAACGCCGCCCTGCGGTGGAAGCACGGCTGTTGTATGCCGAAGACGAAGCCACAATAAAACGGCGTGAAGAAATTGTGCAACTGAATAAAGCCGCTCAAATGGTAGGCGAATTTACCGAACGCGGCAGACCCACAAAACGCAATCGCAGACTAATGGACGAGTTTAAACGACAGTGGGGATAAGTTTCAGGCTGCCTGAAAAATATTTCCGCAATAAAAAGCCCAAATCAAACACGATTTGGGCTTTTGGTTTTATTATTCAGCGGTTTGTTTTTTAGCTCGCATGTTTCTGAATTGATTTCTGATAAACGGCAACACCACAACAAACACGGTTAAGCCAATAAATGTCCAGCACAAGGGCGATGAGATGAAAATGGTTAAGTCGCCGTCATGCAGTTTGTAGGCTCGGCGGAAATATTGTTCCATGCCTGTGCCGACAATACATGCCAAAACAAGTGGGGTTAGCGGGAATTTGGCTCGCGACAGTAAATAGCCGATAATGCCGAAAATCAGCAATAAATAAAAATCGCTGGTTACCGAAGTAATGGTATAAACCCCCAAAAAGGAAAATGCCAACACAATCGGATACAAGATTTTCGGCGGCACGGCTAACACACGCACCAAAACGCCTGCCAAAGGAATGTTGATAAACGCCAAAATCACATTGCCAACTATCATACTGGCAATCAGTCCCCACACGATTGTGGATTGTGTGGTAAATAACATGGGACCAGGTTGCAAACCTAAAATGGTTAATGCACCTATCATCACCGCAGTGGTGCCTGAACCTGGTACGCCCAAAGTGAGCATGGGTATCATCGCTCCGACTGATGCGGCGTTGTTGGCGGATTCGGGGGCAGCCACGCCGTCAATCGCACCTTTGCCAAATTGTTCAGGCTGCTTGGAAAGTGATTTTTGCGTGTTATATGCCATAATACTGGCAATCGTGCCGCCTGCACCAGGCAAAACGCCGATAATGAAGCCTAATGGTCCGCTTCTGAAAATCGCACCACGGCTTAATTTCCAGTCTTCTTTGGAAATCCAAATTTTGCCGAATTTCTTTTGAATTTGTTTTTTGCCTTCGCCGATATTTTCAAAACTGCGTAGCACTTCGCCAAACGCATAAATGGCTAAAATCACGACCAAGAAATCAACCCCGCCTTGCAGTGAAAGCAGGTTAAAGGTAAATCGCTGTACGCCCGATTGTGGATCCAGCCCGATGGTGCTAATCATCAAGCCGACAATCATCATAATAAAGCCTTTAAGCCGTTGTTTTTCCATCACTGCTGTGGCGGTTAAGGCAAATACAAACAGTAAGAAATATTCCGCAGGACCAAATTTCAAGGCAAAGCGGGAAATCGGCAAAGATAGAAATATCATAAATACAGTGGCAACAAGACCGCCGAAAAATGAAGCAATCGCGGAAATTGCCAAAGCGGCTTCGGCTCTGCCTTGTTGTGCCATAGGATAGCCGTCCCACATGGCGGCAATCGCCGCTCCATCGCCTGGTGTGTTAATTAAAATGGACGAACGCGAACCGCCATACATCGCACCATAATACACGCCTGCCATGGTAATTAAGGCGGGAATGGGTCCCATGGTAAAGGTCAGTGGTAGCAAAATTGCCACGCCTGCGGCAGGGCCTAAACCAGGTAACATACCGACAATCGTGCCTAACACGCCGCCTAATGTTACCCAAAAAAGATTCATCGGTTGCATGGCAGTGCCAAAACCTTGCATTAACTGTTGCAAACTTTCCATAATCCAAGCCTTTGATTAGATGAAAACAAGTGCGTTGTAAGGCTGCCTGAAAGCATGTTCTTACATAAAACCTAATGCCGAACGCGGCAAAATAATTCCTAATAAATTATTCAAAATCAAATAAATAGCGACAGAAAATACAATCGACACAACAATGCCGTATTTTAAATTTTTCACACCGCCGAAAATCAGGCATTGCAAAATTAAAAATAGGGTAGTTGAAAAAACATAACCGATTTTGTCGAACATCAGCGTATAAAGCACGCCGTTGGCAATGGTGAGTGCCATTTGAATGGCGTATTGTTTGGAAACACCGCCACTGTCGGCGTTTTGTTGTTTTTCGCGTCGCCATGCAAGCAACTCTTTGATAAACAAAGCCGTGCCGCTAACAATTAAACAAAACGCCAAGATTGCAGGAAAAATTTTAGGCTCGTTGGCTCTGCCTAACGCCGCTTCGGGCAGTAAAAAAGTGGCAACCGCATACAGAATACCAACAATGGTTAAAAGCAAAGACGAAATCACAGAAAGCGACATATTAAAACTCCATACATCTTTGATTTTGAAGTGAATTGACGAGCACACACCCCAAACAGGGCAAAACTCATTCGGGATTGTACCTTATAAATGCAATGATAAGCAACAGGGGGCTTTTATCGTATGGGAAGTTCAAGAGATGAATAATTTTTAGAAGTTTCCCATTATTCATTTCAGGCAGCCTGAAAGACCTATGTATGCAATGCGACTACAACGCCTTTGGGCGTTGGTGAAAAATCTGCGATTTTTTTGACTTCCTTGCCACGCCGTTGCTCTGCAACGGCTCGCAATAACACCGTTTTTAATATTTTGAAATAATTTAGATAATAATCGTTTATTTCAGGCAGCCTGAAACCTTTGCAGAACTCAATCTGAAACAAAAAAAGCGTCCGTTATAGGGTGGGCATTCCTGCCCACCACAACGCCGTGAGAAGTTGATTATTTATTGATATTTAAGAAAATTCCGCCCTATCGGGCGGTTGGTGGGTAACATGCCCACACTATAACACTTGCATTTGTTTTATGCTTAAAATAGGTTTTGCAAAGGTTTTAGCCTGAAATAGTTAAAAACTGTTTCAGGATAGCCTATCACCAAAAACGGACGCAATACAAAATGATTTAAGGCTGTCTGAAAAGTATTTTGCATTGCCGTTATATCCTCAAACGCTACCCTAAAATTATTTTTAACTTCGCTTATCGCTCATTTAAAAATAATTTTAGGAAATTACTTCGCCGTGCTTTGGGGTTGCCACGCCTGCCTTTGGCAGTCTCACAACAGTGTGGTTGTAAGCAATAAATTGCTAACAACCACTACTGGCTCATAATGACAGTAATTTTTTCAGGCTGCCTGAAAACTTTGACAGCAACCGTATTATTGAGAAGGATACTCTTTGGATAGCAATTCGTCTTGTTTATCAACGATTGCTCGGCATTTCGGTTCAAATATTTCTTGAAATTGTTGCATTTCTTTCTCATTTGGCATCATAGGCGGTAATTTGCCATATCGCCGTTTATATTCTTGATGAACTTCATCTGTACATTTATTAAGTTCTTCACTTAATTTATCTAATTCCGTCATCGGCTGATTGTTCTCGCTTTTATCCGAAGAACCGCCACAAGCCGTTAAACACAACACACAGCACAATAATGCTAAATACGATTTCATAACTAAAAACCTTTCTTTTCAATCAGTTAAGCAGAGTTGTTTATGAGTACAGACTGTAAAGTCTGTACTCAATCATATATGATTGAGCGAATTTGAAAATCTTTTCAGGTAGCCTATTTTTCTCTTTTTCATCGCAAAATAGAGTAAAATTCAGGGTTATATTTTCAGGCTGCCTGAAACAACACAAATCACATAAAAATAATCACTAACCCATTCAAACACATTTGGAAAACACCATGCAAACAATGGCTTTAATTATTTTATTATTTATCTACGGCGGATTAGGTGCCTTTGTGTGGGGCTTTTGGCGAAATCGTCCCAATGACGAATACCCCATAAAACGCGAAATCGCCATACTGGTACCTGCACTGATTTTGCACGCCGCCGCCGTGTGGCTGCCGATGTTATCAGGCGGACAAGTCAATTTTGGCTTCGGACACGCACTAAATTTAATCACTTGGCTCATGTTGCTTTTGTATTGCATAGGCAGTTTATTGTATCCGCTCAAAGGCTTACAAATTTTTCTTTATCCTATGGCGGTATTATCCATTATCGTTGCCGCCTTATTACCAGGACAAAACGCCAACTATGCCGTCAGTAATGTACCGTTTTTTATTCATGTTGGCTCGTCCATTTTTGCCTATTGCCTATTTGGCATAGCCACGATTATGGCAGTGTTGATTATCCTGTTAGAACGCGATTTACACCGCCGCAGAATGTCGCCGTTAATGTCGTTTTTACCGCCCCTATTAAGCCTTGAAAAACTGATGTTTCAAGCCATTTGGTTGGGCTTTATACTGCTCACCATTTCCGTTGTTACAGGCACAGTGTTTTCCGAAACCGTATTCAATATGCCCTTTCGCTGGACACACAAAGTGGTGTTTGGCATAGCGTCTTGGCTGATTTACGCCGTCTTGCTGTTTGGCAGAATATTCCGCTCATGGCGTGGCAAAAAAGCCGCCGTATTAGTGATTGCAGGCTTTTTCAGCCTAATGCTTGCCTATATCGGCAGTAAATTTGTGTTGGAAATTTTATTAGGGCGTGTGCATTGAATAAATTGACAACATTTAATTATTCAGGCTGCCTGAATGTTTGTTGTCTGACAAGGTTTATCATAAAATAATGCCTTTATTTTTAATAGTCTTATTTTCAGGCAGCCTGAAAACAAGGTTTATTTTGACGAAGTCAAAATCTTTATTTACGAAGTAAATAAAGGATTACGAAGTAATCAAACCGCAGTTTCTGCGAGCCGTAAGGCGAAGCTAAAATAGTGTTTTGGCGAAGCCAAAAAATAGAACCTTTCAAAATATGAATAAAAACCCCAAAATCTCTCGGCGACAGTTGTTGGCAATGGCGTCTGGCAGTGCGATTTTAACTGCCTGTCAAGCCGTGCCTGAAATAAGCGAACCGATCATCGCCGAACAACCACAGGAAAAAATTATTGTGAATCCAGATAGTTACAATTCCGTTCATTTATTTGCGTCATCGGGCTATGCCCAAGACCATTCGCGTATTGAATTAGGCATTAACCGCCTATCGCAAGCGGGTTTTTCGTTGGCAAACATTAACGCCGCTTATCGCCGTTATCAACGCTTTGCGGGTTCAGATAGCGAGCGGGCAAATGATTTAATTCCCATTGCCAACGGTGCCTTGCCTACGCCCAAAATGTTGTTGGGCTTGCGTGGCGGTTATGGGGCGATGCGGTTTCTGCCCGATATTAACTGGGCTTCATTAGGCGATAGAATGAGAGAACGCGGCACGCTGTTGTTTGGTTTTAGCGATGTGTGTGCCATTCAGTTAGCCCTACTCGCACAAGGCAAAATGATGAGTTTTGCGGGCCCGATGTTGTATAGCGAATTTGGCAAGCCACAAGCACCTGAATACACTTTCCAAAGTTTTGTGAATGGTATGAGCAACGACACCATCACCGTTGATGTGCCGTCTTTCACAGGCAAACATTTGAATATGGAAGGCGTGTTTTGGGGCGGAAATTTAAGCGTGTTGGTGTCTTTAATCGGCACGCCTTATTTTCCGCAAATTGACGGCGGCATTTTGTTTTTGGAAGATGTGGGCGAGCAGCCTTATCGTTTGGACAGAATGTTCCAGCAATTAGCGATGTCAGGCTGCCTGAAAAAACAACAAGCGATTGTGTTGGGCAATTTCCGTATGAACTCGAAAAACACCGATATTTACGATGCGTCTTACGATTTACCAACCGTGATTGCCGATTTACGCCGCGTGGCGAATATTCCTGTGCTGTTGGATTTTCCGTTTGGTCATATTGTCAATAAAACCACATTCCCATTAGGGGCTGTGGCGAAACTGACTTCAAACGGCGAACGCTATACCGTAGAATTTTCAGGCTATCCACGATTAGAACCCGAACGCTTGAATTTAAGCAGTCTATTGCCGCATCAAGGCGGTGTAACAGGCGGTTTGTGGGAAGACGATAGCGGGGTTTATGTGGAATAAAAAAGTTTTCCAAAATTAAAATTTCAGGTTGCCTACATTTAAACCGAGTGTCATTGCGAGCTTTGAACGAAGTTCAAGGCGTGGCAATCTAATAAAAAATCGCAAGATTTTTTATCAACGCTGACAAGCGTTGTAATGCACTGGTTCCTATAAAAATTAGGCAACCTGAATTGTTTAATGCAATGCCATTACAACGCCTACGGCGTTGTGTTTTGCCTGTGGCAAAACTGGATTGCCACGATTTGAACTGCGAGACCCCCACGCCTTACGGCTCGGGGCGACACAGTTGTAAATGGCAAAGCCATTAACAACTGTCTGTCGTCTCGCAATGACACGCGATTGTTAATTTTTAAAGATTTTAAAATGACGAACCGCCCTATTTTCAACCACAAGCATTACCCTTTATACGCTTTAATGCTTGTGGTTTTATGTTTTCAGGCAGCCTGTACAACACCTGCCAACGCCACAATTTGCACGGTGATTAAAGTTGCAGACGGCGACTCTTTTACTTGCAAAATGAAGAGCGGCAAAAAGCAATTTATCCGCATGTCGGGCATAGACGCACCCGAAATCAAGCAAGCCTACGGCAAAAACGCCCGTAATGCCTTAAAAACCGCCCTACTCGGTAAAAAAGTGCGTTTAGAAAATATTTCCCAAGACCGCTACGGCAGAACGCTTGCCACAGTTTATGTGGGCAATGAAGATCAAAATTTAAATATGGTTAAACAAGGGCATGCGTGGGTTTATCGCCGCTACAACACCCAGCCGCACTATATTGAAGCCGAAAAAAACGCACAACAGCAAAAAATAGGCTTATGGCAAAAGAAAAACCCCGTGTATCCAGAAGACTGGCGGCGGAAAAATGGGCATTAGTTCCGTTTTTTAGGCTGCCTGAAAGGTATTATTTTGTTTTTTATTTCTCACCAAAACACGGAGAACACTAGATAGTAATACTAACTAATTGTATTATTAAAATTTTTCATATTCTCCGTGTTCTCCGTGTTCTCCGTGAGAAATTTAAAAAAACAAAATCTCATCTCGTATCAAATTAAAAATTCAGTCATTTTTATTTTTCAAAAAACCCAGTTCGCTAAAAATTTTCAGGCAGCCTGAAAGGTATTATTTTGTTTTTTTATCTCTCACGGAGACACGGAGAACACGGAGCGTAAGGTTAAGTACTTATTTTATTTTGTTTTTTTATTTCTCACCAAGACACGGAGAATACGGAGAGTATAAAAAATGTTAATAATATAAACACTTAACGCTATTCTCCGTGTTCTCCGTGAGAGATTTAAAAAAACAAAAATCTCGTCAGTTATCAAATGAAAAAATCAGTCATTTTTATTTTTCAAAAAACCCAGTCCGCTAAAAATTTTCAGGCTGCCTGAAAATGTGTTGTAAATCGCACACAAAAAGCCACAAATCGCCTAAATTGCCCCTTTTTTGTATGATTAAAGTCAAAAATTACTGTTTTTATTGCATTCTTGCTTGACACGCCTTTTTGTAACTTGTTATAAAGACACCGCTTATTCCGTTAAGCAATTTTTTTGTGAAAATCTTTATTGCTCGAGGAGCTTCTCTTATGAATAAATCTGAACTTGTAGATGCAATCGCCGCAGAAGCGGAGATTTCCAAAGCCGCTGCCAATCGTGCGATTGACGCATTCGTTGCCGCTGTAACCAAATCTTTGGGTAAAGGCGAAGATGTAACCTTAATCGGTTTTGGTACTTTCACCGTTGGCGAACGCGCCGCTCGCACAGGTCGTAACCCACGCACTGGCGAAGAAATCAAAATCAAAGCAACCAAATTGCCAAAATTCCGTCCTGGCAAATCTTTGAAAGAAGTGGTTGCATCTTCTAAAAAATCTGCCAAAAAGAAATAATTGAGCAGATTAAATTGATTTTGTATCACAGTTTCTTCGGCGTGTTTCGACACGCCTTTTATTTTGTAGGCTGCCTGAATGATGATAAATCAAGTATAATTCCCCCTTTTATCTCTTTATTAAAAATCGAATTATGTTTGATGTCGTTGAAAAACACCGCGGGCTGTTTAAAATTCTGCTCGCTTTAATTGCGTTAAGTTTTGTTACTTTCACTGCCCATTCGTTTTCGCAGGCGGGCGGTGATTATATTGTGGATATAGGCGGTGTGCCTGTTTCCAAGCAGGAAATGGATAAACTCATTCGCAACAATAATTTGCAACCCACACCCGAAACGCAAAAACAAGCGTATGCGTCTTTGGTTAATCAAGCCTATATTTTGAATGCAGCCAATCAGTTGGGCGTGTCAGCGTCTGATGATCGGGTGAAAAAACTCATCACCGATATTCCTTATTTTCACGAAAATGGGGCGTTTAGCAAAGCCAAATTAGACGCTTATTTAAGCCAAGCAGGTTTGAGTGAAGCGGCGTTTGTGGAAAATTTCCGCAAGGATATTCGCTCGCAAAGTATGGCGGCGTTATTCACTTCGCCCACGCCTGTGGCTGATGTGCAAGCCAAACAGGTTTTGCAAATTTTGGGAGCAAATCGTGTTGTGCAAACGGCAGCGTTCAAACCGCAAAATGCGGCAGATTTGACTGTGGAAGATAAAGATTTAAGCGATTTTTTCCAAAAAAATAAGGCGAAATATCAACTGCCTGCGGCGGTTAAATTTGATTTTGTGCGTGTGGATAGCAACGATTTAGCCGACAAACAAACGGTGTCGGACGAAGAAATCGCTGCTGCTTCTGCCAAAGCCAAAACCGATGAAAACCCAGAACCGAATACAGATGAAATTCGTCAGGCTTTGCAATTAGAAAAAGCCAAGCGAGCGTTGGCGGTGTTAAAAGAAAATATGTCGGAAACCGCGTTTAATGAAAATAGCGATTTGAATGCCACTGCCAAAATTGCAGGCGTTGAAGTTCAGCACCAAAGCGAATGGTTATCCGCAGAAGATGCCAAAGCCGCTGGGCTGCCTGAAAAAGTGGTTGAAGCCTTATTCTCGGACGATGTGATGAAACAAGGCAATAATTCGGACGCGATAGACGACAATAATGCGGTGTGGGTTGTGCGTGTCGTGGAAACACGAGAAGCAACGCTGCCTGAACTTGCCGCCATTAAAGAGCAAGTAACTGCCGATTATAAAGCCCAAAAATCGCACGAAATGGCGTTAAATCAAGCCAAAGACGCTTTGGCAAAATTGCAAAAAGGTGAAACTGTGGCAGATTTATCATGGGACGCAGAGCAGAAAATTGCATTAGCCCAAGCACAAATGTTTTTTCCGCCTGCGACATTCCGTCAATTTGCGGACGCGAAACCGTCTGACAACAAGCCTGCGTATATTCTGGCAGAAGATTTGCCCGAGCCTATGCTGATTAAAATCAATGCGATTGAAGAAGCGGTGATTGACCCTGCCGCTTTGGAACAAGTGAAAATTCAACTTATGCAAGGCAAAAGTTTGGCAAACAGCGAAGACGCTTTGAATTACCTAAAACGCACGGTTAAAGTGAAAGCAGGTCATCAGAAGTTAGATGGGGAATAGGCTGATAACAAAACCTTTTCAGGCTGCCTGAACACATAGGCAGCCTGAAAACCATTGATACACAACACAATGAACACCCTACACTTTATTTTAGACAGCTGGGATTTACCTTACGAATGGCGGCAATTTCCCGAGCATTTACCTGCCTATCACACGCCAACACTCAACACTTTGCGGCGGTTTGGTGCGTGTCAAAATCATAGCCATAATTTAATGCAATTTTCCTTTTCAGGCAGCCTGAAAGCCTTGATATTGCAAGATTTAGACCTGCCGTCTGATACACCGTCTTGCTTGGCGGCTCCCTTGTCGCAGTTTATGGATATGCACTCTATGCAGGTGATTTGGGGCGAAGATTTGCAACTTTCTTGGACTTCGGCTCATCAACTTTGCGATTTATTAAATGATTTTGTACGCGACACAGGCTGGCAATTTCACCCCTATCACGCCGATTTGTGGTTAGTTACCATGCCGCAAAATCAAGACTGGCAAGCGGCGGATATTTGGTCAATCGCTCAACGCATTGACCACACGCACACCATTGACGGAGAAGACGCTGCCCCCATTCGCACGCTTTTGACCGAAATGCAAATGCTGCTTTTTTCACACACGCAAGCCAACCGCCAAGATAAGCCGCCGATTAACGGCGTATGGCTATGGCAAGACACAATCGGCGTTGGCACGCAACAAACTGCCGTAATGGGCAATGCAATATGGCTACCTGAAAAAAATAATCTATTGATAAATAACGATTTTTCTTGGGACGACATACAGCGTTTGGCAGACAACAAACCGCATATCACGCTGTATAGCAATCGAGCAAATCATCATTTGCAACAAGGCGGATTATTGCAACACGCTGAATTTATAGCAAATTTTGATAAAAACATACTCACACCTGCCTTTTGGGCATTAAAAAAAGGCAAGCTGAAAAAACTCATTATCACAGGCAAAGAACGCTCCTATACGCTAACGCCTAAATCACACTGGCGTTTTTGGCAAAGAAAACAAGGGTTTAGTGGGGAGATTTAACACAAAAACACACTTTCAGGCAGCCTGAACATTTTTATCTTTTATTTTCAAAAAGATAAATACAAAACTTTGGATTTTCCGTATAGCAAACTTTGGATTACCCGCACTTTTGACTTTGGATTTTCCGTAATTTTATTGATAAAGGATTATTATTGTCCGCTAAAATCTTTGTGCCTGCCTGAAAAGATATTATGTTTGTTTCTCGCAAATTTTTTTTCATCTCTCACGGAGAACACGGAGACACGGAGACGAAGAATAATGTTAAATGCTTAATATAATTAATATTTTTCATATTCTCCGTGTTCTCCGTGTCTCCGTGAGAAATTAAAAAACAAGCCCTTAAAAAAATTTTTATCAAAAATCGCTATATAACTATATGTTTTATAAAAATAATTTATTATAAATTTGTGTTGATAAAAAAGATTTAGCGGAAAACAATAATAAAAAATAACCTTTCAGGCAGCCTAAAACTATGTTCAGCGATTTGTACAAAATCATTTTTGCAAAACACCAAAACCTAATTAGGGTTACAATCTCCCCCCTTTCAGGCAGCCTGAACATTTAAAAAACCGTATTGATTATGAGCAAAATCACCATTCGCACCTTTAATGATAAACATTACCACGCACTGAAAAATGCAGGTGTGTCGCCGCTTTTGGCACGATTGTTTGCCGCTCGCGGCGTGGAAAATGCACAAGAAACCCACAATTCGTTGCAATATTTACAGCATTTTGGCAGCCTGAAAAATATTGAAGAAGCCGCGTATCGCCTGGCAGACGCTTTGAAAAACAAACAACATATTGTGATTGTCGGCGATTATGACGCAGACGGGGCAACGGCAACGGCTTTGGCGGTGTCGGCTTTGCGGCAAATGGGCGGCGTGGTGGATTATCTTCTGCCCAACCGCTTTACAGACGGTTATGGCTTAAATCCTGCTTTGGTGGATATAGCAAAACAAATGGGGGTGGATTTGTTGCTGACGGTTGATAACGGTATTGCGGCGGGGGCGGCGGTGGATTATGCCCACAAACAAGGCATAGAAACGATTGTAACCGATCATCACTTGCCTGCCCAAACACTTCCAAACTGCATTATTGTTAATCCCAACCAAAATGACTGCCCTTTTCCTTATAAATCAACCGCAGGCGTGGGCGTGATGTTTTATGTGCTGCTGGCTTTGCGGCATATTTTGCGTGCAGAAAATTATTTTTCAGATAGGCTGCCTGAACCAAAATTAAGCGATTATTTAGACTTGGTCGCATTAGGCACGGTTGCCGATGTGGTGAAATTAGAACACAACAACCGCATTTTGGTTCATCAAGGCTTAAAACGCATTCGACAAGGCAAAATGCGTTTGGGAATCAAAGCCTTATTTGATATTGCACGGCGAAATTACAAACATGCGAATACATTTGATTTAGGCTTTTGCATTGCCCCACGCCTAAACGCTGCAGGACGATTAGACGATATGGATTTGGGCGTGCGTTGCTTGTTGTCAAACGATGAAGACGAAGCCTTGTCATTAGCCAAAGAATTAAATTTACTGAACCAAGAACGCCGTTCGATTGAAAAAGGTATGGTCAGCGAAGCATTGCAACTGCCTGATATAAAAGAAAATAATAATTACACCATCAGCGTTTTGGGTGGCGACTGGCACGAAGGTGTTATCGGCATTGTGGCAGGCAGGCTGAAAGAACAATTTTACCGCCCGACAATCGCCTTTGCTCCTGCGGACAATGGCTTTTGTAAAGGCAGTGGGCGGTCGATTGATAGCCTACATTTGCGAGACGCACTCGATTTAACCGCCAAACGCTATCCCGATTTAATCGTCAAATTCGGCGGACACGCTATGGCGGCAGGTTTAACCATTCGCCAAAACGACTTCACCCGCTTTCAGGCAGCCTTTGAAAGCGTGGTTGCCGATTTACTTCATCAAGACGATTTAATTAAAGAATACCGCACAGACGGCGGTTTGGAAGCCGACACCATCACACTGGATACCGCACGACAATTAGAACAACACATTTGGGGACAAGGCTTTGCCCCCCCTGTGTTTTGCGATGAGTTTCGCGTTATCGCCCAAAAAACAGTGGGAGAGAACCACAGCAAATTATTGATAGAAAAAGACGGCAAAACATTAGACGCCATGCTGTTTCGAGACACCACAAGGCTGCCTGAAAAAGTGCGTTTGGTATATCGCTTGGGCGTGAATATTTGGCAAAATAAAGAAGAATTGCAAATTGTGATTGAATACTGGCAAGGGGTGAGCAATTAGCAATGAGAAATGAGCAATGAGTAATTAGCAATGAGTAATGAGCAATGGGTTTTATGTCAAGCCTACGGCTTGACGGATATGTTTTAGATAACGCTTCGATTATTTTTCAGGCAGCCTGAAAGACAATCGAAGCCTTATCTCAAAAAACTGTCAAGCCACAAGGCTTGACTAAACAACTGCTCACTACTCACTGCTAACTGCTCACTGTTATCGTCCAAACATTTCCGACACCCAATGAATTTCTTCTTCGCTAAAACCCGTTTTGCCTAATTGAGCCGCCACAGCCCATTCGCCTGACAAATGGTTTTGCACTCGGTGTGCTTGCCATTCTTTTAACTTCTGCTCTTTGGGTTTGTCGTTTTTTTGCGGTTTGGGTTGATTGTGCGTCATGGTTTATTCCTTTCAATGTTTCAGGCAGCCTGAAAATTTTTTAACTGCGTCAAAATATAGCGGCTGTATAGCATAGCGTTTTTTGCGTGCATTTCGTCTAATTTATGAGCAATCAATAAGCGATTGATTTGTAAGGCTTCATTCAATGTTTCTTTACAATTAAACACTTTATTTGCCAAAGATAACAAAGTTTCACCCGCCACACACAGTGTGTTTTCTAACGGCGAAGGCACACATTCAATCGGCTGTTCAGGCGCAATGGCATAGCAAGCATTTGCCACAATCGGATTACCCTGACTGTCTTCTGTTATATCAGGAGCAAAGCCGCAAGCCGTTAAAAGTTGCCATTCAAACACGCGTAAGGCTGTCTGAATATTATCGCCCACAGACAAGGCTTGCATGGTATGACGCAACAAATTATAAATTTCAGGGTGCGGGTCGGACGGTGCGGTGAATTTAAGCAACAATTCATTCACATACATGGCACTTAACAAATTTTTTTCCACAGGCTGAGCCCAGCCGCCAAGCCATTCGGCTTTATGCAAGGTTAAAAGTTCGTTATTGCCATACCACGACAAGGACAAAGGCACAAACGGCACCAAAACTCCCCGCAAATCCGACTGCCGCCGTCTGGCACTGCGAGCAATCAGCGACATTCTGCCGTAGTTTTGGCTAAAAATGTCAATTTTCAAACTGCTTTCACGCCAAGGGGTTGATGAAAGCAAAAAAGCAGGCTCATGATCTATACGGGTTTTCATGGTAAATTAGGGAAAAACTTTTGTGGAATAATTGTGCGTAATATTTCTTTGGAAATATTAAATTCCACATATCTTGATTGACCGTAATAGGCATAGTAGTGTATTTTAAGCAAATAATTATTTTTATTTGATTTGTTTTCAATAATGATATTTGCTATATCTGAAATCATATCTGTTTGTTGTTGAAATTTATCAGGATTATTTTTAATGATTAAATCGATGAGTTTATTTTTTTGTTTTTCATTTAAAAAATCAAATATTCCATTTTCTTTCAACAAAGTAGGTTTTTTTACATTTTGAATATCATACATAAAACAATATACTAAACTTTGATTACCAAAAAACGACCCACGATTATAATCATAAGAACACAACTGAAAATAATGTTTGCCAATATAATGATATGACTGCTCAAAAGATTTATAAGTATATGTATTGTTATTTTCTTTGGTATATTCTTTTAACGCATTGAGTTCTTCATCAATTGCTTGATGAATATTTTTATGCAAACATTTTTTTTCTTCTTCAATTTTCTCAACTTTTTCAAGCAAATGAGACCATGAACCGCAAAATTGTTGTTCCAGTTTTCTATTGATTTCAGAATAATTGGTTTGAACTATTTTGACAGAATAATCAAAAGATTTATTTTTTTCATTTTTTAATTCAATCACTTTTGCTTGCATTGGATTATCGGCAAAAGCATTATTTATAAAACAAATCAACAATAAAAAAAACAGTTTTTTCATTATATTCAATTTCTCTATTTTCAGGCAGCCTGAAAACCCTTTCAGGCTGCCTGAAACCTTTATCAAGATGCCACAATATCAAATTGTTCTTGTGTATAAGCCGATTCTGCGGACAGCGACACAGGCACGGGCAACATATCGCACAAAGCACGGAATGCGGCGGATTCTTCGTCTATCAGCATTTCCACTACATTCGGTGCGGCATACACACGCAAGTTTTGAATATACTCTTGGTCGGCGGCTCGGCGGATTTCTCGTAGAATTTCATAGCACACAGTTTGCATGGTTTTAATATGTCCCCTGCCATGACAATAAGGACAGTCTTGCGAGAGCAAGTGATACAGGCTCTCACGCATTCTTTTGCGGGTGATTTCTACCAAACCCAATGAAGTAAAGCCATTGAGCGTTACCCGTGTGCGGTCGTAAGACAAGGCTTTTGCCAATTCTTGCAGCACCAATTCGCGGTGTCCTGCTCCTGCCATATCAATAAAATCGACAATAATCATGCCGCCAATATTTCGCAAACGCAGTTCTCTCGCAATGGCGTGGCAGGCTTCTAAATTGGTTTTGAGAATGGTTTCGTCAAAATTATGTCGTCCGACAAAACCGCCTGTATTCACATCAATCGTGGTCATTGCTTCTGTGGGTTCAATCACCAAATAACCGCCCACTTTTAAATTAACGCGGGGATATAAGGCACGGCGAATTTCGTCTTCAATGCCAAACGCACCAAACAGGGTTTTTTCTTTTTTATCGAACAACACAATTTTATTGTTCGCATTTTGTGCATATTGCCCTGCAAATTGGCACATTTCTTCGTATGCCGTTTTATCATCAACCCACACTTGACGCGTTTGTTTGTTGAAAATATCCCGCAACACCCGCAAATGTAGCGGCAAATCTTGGTGCAGTAAATACGGAGCAGGCTTGGTGCGAGCGTTTTCTTCAATGCGACTGCGTGCCGAACACAGATATTCAAAATCGGCACGCAATTCTTCATCGCTAATGCCATCGGCTCCTGTGCGAATAATAAAACCGTGCGTTTCGCCCTTTTCAATCATCATATTGCGTAAGGTTTCACGCAGGCGATTGCGTTCAAAATCGTCTTCAATGCGTTGCGAAACGCCAATGTGGTCGTCCTGTGGCAAATGCACCAAAAAACGCCCCGCTAACGACAGTTGCGTGGAAACCCTTGCTCCTTTATTGCCAATCGGGTCTTTCACCACTTGCACAGGCACGGTTTGCCCTTCAAACATAATCTGCTCAATGCGGCGTGTGCTATTGGGATTGCGGCGGTGTTCCACAGTATCAACAATATGCAAAAACGCCGAGCGTTCTAAACCAATATCAATAAACGCACTTTGCATACCAGGCAGAACGCGATTGACCGTGCCTAAATACACATTGCCCACAAGCCCACGCCCTGCTTGGCGTTCTATATGAATTTCGCAGGCATTATCGTCTTCTAAAACAGCCACACGCGTTTCTTGGTCAAACACATTCACCAACAGCGTTTCCGCTGGTCGCTCTAAAACGGGCGGCAATACAATTCCTTGTTGTAACATAATCTATATCCTTAAATTAAAAAGACATTGCAACAATAACTTGCTTAAAAATGATTGTTACAATATGTTTTTTTACCTTTCAGGCTGCCTGAAAATAAGGGATAAGGTTAAAAGGGTGTATTTTCTCACGAATTGGGACAAATGGGGAAACTGTATTTAGTTATCTTTTAGGCTACCTGAAAAAAAAACGGACAAGCCATTTAGCCTGTCCGTTTATCATCACACAATCCAAACAATTACCACAATTCCAAGCCCACGCCTGCGGAGATACCGTAGTGTCCGCGAGAATTGCCTGAACCTGTGGCTTTGAACAGCCATTTGCCGCTTTCGCTCATTTGGCTGTAACCGATTGCGTAGCCGCTTTCGCCGCGATATGCACTGCCTGACACGGCTAACATACCTTTACCAGGTTTGGCAATGGTCGGCATATTGCCCGATGCCATTGCCTGTGCAATACCTGCATTAGCATGTTTTTCCATGCTATCAATACGACCATACACGCCGCCCATAGCGTTATTTAATTGCGATACATTCACAGCGTCCGTAGGTCTCACACCTGGTGCGACATTGCTGATGACTTGACCGCCGTTATTTAAGCCGCTGTTTGTCAGTGCCACGCCTGATGGCAGTGTAACGCCGTTTTGATTAACCACTGTTCCGCCTGCATTGACGCTATTAACGGCGATATTATCAGCAAGGCTAATTTTCACTTCGCCGCCCGTTGCGTCTGTGGTAATGTTTTTGCCGTCTCCGACAAACTTGGCGGTCTCTTTGTTTGCCACATTAAACGAACCATTTTCGCCTGCCACGGTAATATGTTCATAACCGCCGCCCGCTACAACCAACTTATCCACTCTACTGTTTAAATCGCTAACCGCTTGCTCTTTGGCGAATTTTTGATTATTCACCCAAGTTTGCGTGGCGTTATCGCTTAAAGCCGTATCGGTATAAGCATTAGCGTCTGCCACAGCGTCCGTTTTGGCTTGACTTGCCGCAGTGTCGGCATACGATTTGGCTTTTGCCATTTCGCTATCGGTATAACCTTTGGCGTTTGTTTCAGCCGTATTAGCCGCAGTGTCGGCATACGATTTGGCTTTTGCCACTTCGTCATCGGTATAACCTTTGGCATTTGTTTCAGCCGTATTAGCCGCAGTGTCGGCATACGATTTGGCTTTTGCCATTTCGCTATCGGTATAACCTTTGGCGTTTGTTTCCGCCGTATTAGCCGCATTATCGGCATAATCTTTTTGAGCATAATCCGACAAATCAATTGCCCCGCCCGATGACACTTTCGCCAGTTCTGTGGTTACCCACGATTTATCCGCTTTACCGTCTAACGCAGTTTTATCGGCTTTATTACCCAAATCCGTTTTCAGGCTGCCCACTTCGCCTTGAACAGCGGTTAAATCGGCTTGTTTTGCCAAACCACCTAATTTGCTATCTGTATAAGCATTTGCGGCTGTTTGGGCTTGATTTGCTTGGGTTTCGGCGTAAGTTTCGGTGGCGTAACCGCTTAAATCTATGCTACCGCCCGAATTAACGCGAGCAATTTCATTTGTTACCCATGTTTTATCGGCTTTTTTATCCAAATCTGCCGTTGTTGGCAAACCGCCTAACTTGCTATCGGTATAAGCATTAGCGTTGCTAACGGCTGTATTTTGAGCCGTATCAATTTTGCCTTGCAATTCCGTTTTAGCATTATTTAACTGCGTTGTTGCCGTATTTGCTGCCGCATTGATTTGCGAAGCCACATCGGCTGATTTAGCGTATGCCCCCAAATCCGTTGTTTTAGCGTAACCGCCTAATTTGCTATCTGTATAAGCATTTGCATTTGTTTGTGCCGCATTTGCTTGGCTTTCCGCATAGGTTTTGGTGGCGTAATCCGACAAATCAATCGAACCGCCCGATGACACTTTTGCCAGTTCTGTGGTAACCCACGATTTATCCGCTTTTTTATCTAAATCGCTGGTTTTTGCCAAACCGCCAACTTTGCTATCGGTATAAGCATTTGCGTCTGTAATTGCACCCGATTTAGCCGTATCAATCGCCGTATTCATGTCGCTGGTTTTAGCGTATGGGGCTAAATCACTGGCTTTTGCCAAACCGCTCACTTTGCTATCCGTATAAGCATTTGCGTCTGTAACCGCATTTGTTTTAGCATTATTTGCTTGGCTTTCCGCATAAGTTTTGGTGGCATAATCGCTTAAATCCACGCTACCGCCTGAATTGACTTTGGCAATTTCCGCCGTTACCCAAGATTTATCCGCTTTATCGGTTTTCAGGGTGCCTATTTCGCTATTTGCCGTATCAATTTTGCCTTGCAAATCCGTTTTAGCGTTATTCAACGCCGTAGTTGCCGCAGTTTTTGCATTATTGATTTGCGAAGTTACATCAGCCGTTTTCGCATACGGTGCTAAATCACTGGTTTTGGCGTAAGCGGCTAAATCAGCCGTTTTCGCATACGGTGCTAAATCGCTGGTTTTCGCATAACTGCCCAAAGCCGTATCGGTATAACCTTTGGCGTTTGTTTCTGCCGCAGTGATTTTGCCTTCTAATTCACTTTTTGCCGTATTTAATGCCGTAGTTGCCGCTGCCGCCGCTGTGTTAATGGAAGTATTTAACTGTCCCAAATTAACTGCGTCCGTATTTGCCGTGCCATTTGCCAAGCCCGTGATTTTTTGATTACTCATTGCCAAGCCCGTGGCAGACATTTGTACGCCACCTGTATTCACCGAAGTTAAGTTCAAATCATTAGCCAAAGCAATCGTAACCGTATCACCGTTTGCTTTTGTGCTGATATTAGCATTGCTACCCACCATTTTCAGGCTGCCTGAACTGCCGACTTTGAAATTGCCTGTTGTGCCAGATACGGTAAATGGGCTAAACGAATCGCTACTTGCCAAATCAGCCACTTCTTTTAACTGTGCCACATTTACCGCGTCTGTATCTTGGCTACCAGCGGCAACGCCTGTAATTTGGCGAGTAATCGGTGTACCACCATTGCCATCGCCATTTGGATCGCCCACAGCCAAAGCCGCCGAAGTCGATTGCCAAACCGCTTTTCCTTTGTCGTCTAAACTATCAAAGTCAGTCGGTGCATATAAGCCTGTGCCATCTAACGATTTCAAATCAAGCGTGTTAGCGTAAGATTGATAACCGATTGCCGTGCCATAATCCACAATGGCTTGGCTATTCGCACCAAAGACAGAAGAATAATTACCGCTTGCGGTGTTGTTATAACCCACCGCAGAAGAATATTTAGCACTTGCGGTATTCTTTACACCCAATGCAGAAGAGTTTTCACCTACGGTAACTTCGCCAGCGTTTTTATAGTTATTTAGATAACCCACAGCAACTGAAGTCTCTCCCACAGTAACCGTGCTGTTATCGGCTGAATAATTATTCCGAGAGCCAAACACTTGGACATTATTGTTAGTGGCATTATTTAAAGAACCCACCGCCGAAGAATTTCGACCGCTTGCGATGTTTTTATAACCCATTGCAGAAGAATAATAAGCACCGCTTGCGATGTTCTCTCTACCCATTGCAGAAGAACTATCGCCGCTTGCGGTGTTTTGATAGCCTAATGCAGAAGAACCACCGCCGCTTGCGTTGTTTTGATAGCCTAATACAGAAGAACCACCGCCGCTTGCGTTGTTTTGATAGCCTAATACAGAAGAAGCAGCACCTTTTGCGTTGTTTTCAACACCCACCGCAGTGGAATTTATCATCGAATAATCATTCTGATAACCCACAACCACAGCGTTATCCATCAGGCTGCCTGAAACAGATTTGTTGTTTGCCGTGCCTAAAACCGTAGCATTTTTTGTGTTTGTAGTCACACTATTGTCTTTACCGCACAATAAATTGCCTTTTGCGTCATACGAACACTTTTCGTTCGCTTGCAATTCTTTCAACTGTGCCACATTCACAGCGTCTGTGTCTTTGTAGCCAGCCGCAACACCTGTAATTTGACGAGTGATAATGCCATTGCTGCCTTTATTTTCAGGGTCGCCCACGGCTAACTCGGGAGTAGTTGCTTTCCATACGCCTGTGGTGTCGCTACTGTTGTTTGTTCCTGCGGGCGAATAACCTGTTAATTGAGCGCGAGTGCGACTGTCTGCATAAGATTGAGAGCCTATGGCAGTGGTACCGCGAGCATTTGCCACGCTCTTAAAACCTATTGCCGTTGCATAATTGCCACTTGCCATGTTTTGATTACCCAAAGCCGTAGAATATTCACCACTTGCGGTGTTTTGATAGCCCAAAGCCGTAGAATATTGACCCACTGCTTCGTTTTGATTGCCCAATGCAGAAGAATATATCTTGCTTGCGGTGTTGTTATAACCCAATGCAGAAGAATATGCACCGCTTGCGTTGTTGTTATAACCCAACGCGGAAGAAAAATTAGTGGTTGCGGTGTTACCATAACCCACCGCAGAAGAAAAATTGCCGCTTGCGGTGTTGTAATTACCCATTGCGGAAGAATATTGAGGACCTTCTGCGGTGTTATCACGACCCACCGCAGAAGAAAAACTGCCGCTTGCGGTGTTGCCATAACCCAACGCAGAAGAATATTGACCACTTGCGGTGTTGTTATAACCCAACGCAGAAGAATATTGACCACTTGCGGTGTTTTTTACCCCCACAGCAGAAGATTCTTCCCCCACCGTAACCGCATCTGTTGCTTTATAGTTATTTTGATAACCCAAAGCCACCGAGCCTGTACCCATAGTAACATTACTAACGCCTTTACCCGAATAGTTATTCTGCCCACCAAAAGCGTGCGAATTTGCACTTAATGCTCTGCTTTGATAACCAAATGCAGAAGAATAACTGTCGCTTGCGATGTTGTAATCACCCATTGCGGAAGATAGATAACCGCTTGCGGTATTAGAAATCCCCACCGCAGAAGAATTTTGACCACTTGCGGTGTTACTATAACCCACCGCAAAAGAATTTTTACCACTTGCCTTATTGCTATGACCCAACGCCACAGAAGTTTTCCCTACACTGATTCCATTGTTGTTGTTATAACCACAGTCAATCGCATTTTCCTCTGCACTCCAATAATCACAATCCCATCGATTAGCACCTGCAAAAACCGTAGGTGTAAAAAAAATGCCCATTAAGGCAATATATAAGGGAGCAAAACGAATAAAACCATTCAGGCTGCCTGAACGGCGTGCAACTAAATGAGAATGATTATCATCGGGGGGGTAAAACGCTGACACTGGCTTTTTTGCCGTGTGCTTTGGTTAATTCCGAAACAGCCACCCAAGTGTTTGTGATGTGGTTGAAAACCACTTTGAAGATTTTATTCATAATGTGTGTCCTTTTTTGACAAGGTTGATAAAAAACGCCTTAATTCTATCTTAAAAAAATCATCAGCAATCACTTTTTTACACCTTTCTAAAAAATTATTTCCTATATTTGATTTAAGACAAAAAAATACACCGTAAAATGGGCTTCTAATCCCAAAAAGCACCACAACTTATAGGGTGGGCAGGCTACCCACCACAACGCCAACGGCGTTGCTATTAAACGGTTTCAGGCTGCCTGAAAATATTTGCGTTAATCGTTCTGTCCGTTACGGTGGGTTGGAAACCCACCCTACAAAATTACTGTCATTACGAGCCATTGCAACGCAATGGCGTGGTAATCCCCTCACTATGAAAAACGCACCAAACGATTACCGCCGTAGGGTGGGTTTCTAACCCACCACAATGCCAACGGCGTTGCCACCAAACCCTTTCAGGCAGCCGTTCTCGTCATTGCGAGCGAATGCGAAGCAATCTCCAAATAAACGGCATAGCCGTTTATTTGGGTAACCTATCCCGAATAACAACATTGCACAAAACCCTTTCAGGCTGCCTGAAAACATTTTGCATTACCGTTCTCCGTAGTCAGGAGATTACTACGCCGTGCATAGCACGGCTCGTAATGACAGAAATGGTATAGGGTGGGCATTCCTGCCCACCAACAACGCCAACGGCGTTGTGTTTTGCCTATCGGCAAAACTGGATTGCCACGATTTTTTCTATCGAAAAAATCTCGCAATGACACATTCCCCGTGCGGGAAGTGTTTTCCCCGCACGGGAAGTGCTTTCCCCCGCACGGGAAGTGCTTTCAGGCTGCCTGAAAATTTAATCGAAGCACCGCAGGTGCTTATAGGGTGGGCATTCTTGCCCACCACAAAGCCGTAAGGCTTTGATTAAATCTTTTGTGTTATGCAAACCTTGCGGTTTGCTGGTGGGCTGGGAAGCCCACCCTACAACCAAGCCTACGGCTTGGCTATAAAACCACCGTTATCACGAAACAAACCTAAAATTTATTTCCTAATTGTTTCTTGTTTCAAACGGCTTCTATCTATGCCTTGTTGTAAATCTGGATTAACTTGCATACGCTCTAATCCTTGCGTATCAACTTTGTTACCCACTTTACCCACACGAACAGATTGCTTTATTCCATTGCTGTTTGTATCAACAATGCGACCTGATTTATCGAAATAAATAGATTGCTCTAATTCACTTCTGTTAATTTGAATATCGAGAAAATCACGATTATTTTTTAATGCGTCAAAAACGGACGGCTCAACCGTAATAATTTCATCACGCAAAACTTGACCTGTGCGGTGTTCTAAAAAGTCTTGCAAGTTGTGCTCAGATTTGGGAAAAACTATATTCCACCAGCCGTATTCCAAAACTTCACGACAAACTTCCATGCGTACAGGCGTGCGTGCTTTTCTACACATTAGCGTGTCACGAGTAGTGGCAAGAGAAAGTTTTTTTGAGTGAGACGACTTGGAACAAATGGTGGGTTGAAAATGTTCGATATGACAAACATCCGCCGCTTGTGCGTAAGACACAAAAAATACGCCCATAAGAGCGATACATAAAGGAGCAAATAACCTTTTCAGACTGCCTGAACAATAAGCAAATAAATGAGAATGATTATCATCGGGGGGGGTAAAATTTGGCGAACCTGTTTGCCAAGTGGTTTGAGAACGGCGTTCATTGTTTTTCCTTTAACAAAGTGTTAAAAAACGCCTTAATTCTACCTTAAATCTTTTCATCTTGTCATCCATTTTTTGCATTATTTTTGTATATAAGAAAATGATGATATATTGAAATATCAATAAGCCGTAGGGTGGGTCTTCGACCCACCAAAACGCCAAAAAAACAACCATCATTGCAAGCCGACAGACAGTTGTTAGCGGTTTTACCGCTTACAACTGCGTCGTTGCGAGACCGCAAAGCGGTCGTGGCAATCTCAACGCAATGCGTACGCAATCCCCTTGCTACGGAGAACGACATTGCATAAACCCTTTCAGGCAGCCTGAAAAAACAACAACCGTCATTGCGAGCATTGCAACGCAATGCGTACGCAATCTCCTTGCTACGGAGAACGGCACTGCACAAACCTTTTCAGGCAGCCTGAAAAAAAAAAAAAAACAACCGTCATTGCGAGCCGTGATTTATCACGGCGTGGCAATCTCCTTGCTACGGAGAACGGCACTGCACAAACCCTTTCAGG
The DNA here is from genome assembly GCA_017458185.1 of Neisseriaceae bacterium. GTDB lineage: Bacteria > Pseudomonadota > Gammaproteobacteria > Burkholderiales > Neisseriaceae > RGIG9985. The sequence continues at coordinate 3,475 of JAFTFY010000025.1, read as the reverse complement.
CAGGGCAGATTAAAGTTTCAAGTGCAACACGAGAGTTAAAAAGCAGGTGAGATAAGTAGTAGGCTTAATGTTTTTTTGGAAAGTAAAGGAACATTATGGCTTACAACCATCTCACCGAAGTAGAAAGATACCACATTCAATGGTATCTCGCCAACGACTTTTCTTTGAGAAAGATTGCCATTGCGTTAGAGCGGAATGTATCGACTATTAGTCGAGAAATCGCTCGTTGCAAAGCGGCTGGATTTGTTTGTTATTTTGCTGATTATAAAAACAAAATAGAAAAGGTTAGCAAAAGAGAAGCATACAAACTAAAAGGTAAGTTATTAAAAACAGTGAAATTTTTGTTGAAAAAGAAATTCAGTCCAGAGCAGATTTCAGGCTGGCTTTGGGTAAAAAAAGGCATAAAAATCAGCCATACAGCGATTTACAACTGGATTTATCACAAAGCCGAAGACAAGGAAATTTATAAGAAAGAGTTACGGTTTGTGTCGAGAAATCGGCAGAAAAACAAGCGTGGCAAGGTGCATATTCCTTTCCGAGTGGGCATAGAACAGAGAGAAGACAAGGCGAAATTAACACAACAAATCGGCAATTTGGAATGCGATACGATTTTGGGCAAAGGCAATAAGAGTGCGGTTTTGACAATGGTTGATATGTTGAGTAAGTTTGTGTTTGTTTGCCAAGTTAATGGCATTAAGGCGAAATCAACCGAAGAAGCGGTTATTGACACTGCCTAAAAGGCGTGAAAAATCATATACGAACGCTGACGATGGACAATGGCAGGGAGTTTTGTAATCATTTAGTTTTTGGTAAAGTATTAGGTGCAAAAACTTACTTTACTAATCCACATAGTCCGTGGGAGAAAGGGCTAATTGAGAATACTAACCTATTGATAAGACAGTATTTCCCAAAGGGAACGGATTTTAATTTAATCAGTGATGATGAACTAAAATCCGTTCAAGATGAACTTAATAATAGACCAAGAAAATCATTAGGCTGGCAAACACCGAAAGAAGTCTTCTTTAAACACTTAAAGTGTTGCACTTGAAACTTTAATCTACCCAGCCTGAAAACACTTCTGCATTGCCGTTTTCCATAGTCAGAAGATTACCACGCCGTTGCTATGCAACGGCTCGTAATGACGGCAATTTTTTTGTACGGCGTTGCTTTTTGTTTTTCAGGCAGCCTGAAAAAAAAGCGTATCTCATCAAGATACGCTTTTATTAACCATAAAAAACACTTACATTTGTTGCAACCACGAACGCATGGTGTATGCGTCATTGGTGCGTTGGTTGGTGTTGCTGGAATTCATCAGCACCATAATCACAGGGCGGTTATCCACATTCGCATAAACCACCATACACCGCCCTGCTTCGCGGATATAGCCTGTTTTTTGCAAACTAATATCCCAATCGCCATTGCGGATTAACTTATTGCTGTTGCGGTAATTCACTTGGCGAATTTGTGTAACCCGTTTGGTTACTTTACGCACTTTTTTGCCTTTTTTCACCCGTTGTGTTTTTTTAACGGTTGCACGCACTTGTGTGGAAGCATTGTTATGCGTTGAATAATAACGAATTTTTTCGTATTTATGGGCGGCTTGCACCATTTTCACCAAATCTTGTGGCGTAGAACGATTGCGTGGGTCTAAACCTGTGGGGTCGTAAAAAACGGTGTCGTTCATGCCCAAACTTTTGGCTTTGGCGTTCATTGCCCGAATAAATGCATTCAAACCGCCAGGATAATTGCGTGCCATTGCGTGAATGGCTCGGTTTTCGCTGCTCATCAGCCCCAAATGCAGCATTTTTTCGCGTGTCATTTTTGTGCCAACAGGCAAGCGACTGCTTGACCCTTTTAAGCGGTCAATATCTGCCGATTGCACGGTAAGCACTTGATTCATATTAGGTTTTGCGTCCAAAATAACCATTGCCGCCATTAACTTGGTAATAGACGCAATCGAACGAACTTGGTCGCTGTTTTTTTCATACAACACCTTGCCTGTATTGGCATCAACAATTAAAGCCGCTGATGAATGAAGCGGCAAATAACTGTGATTATTGGCTGTATTATCGTGCGAAGAATACGAAGCAAACGAACCTGCTGTCGCCGTATGGTTTGTTAAATTTTGTGCCAAAGGTGCGTTTTGTTGTGCCAAAAGATATTGCAACAGAGCAAATTCGTCATCGCTTTGATGATTTGCCTGATTGTCTAATTGTGCGGCAAACTCGCCCAAAGCGTCTTCGTCATCGTCTTCGGCTTGAATCACCACGCTTTCCACTTCATTTTCTTCGGCAACATCTGTGCTGTTGTCTGCGTTGTTCTCTTCTTGTTGCGTGTCGATTTGTTGAATAAACGCCCCCATTGCGTCATCTTCGGCAAAAATTGCTGGGGAAAACAGCAAAGAAAGCGTGATAAACAAGGCTTTCAGGCTGCCTGAACAGGTTTTGAATTTCATTGGTTTCTCTCTTGATTATTGAAAAAATAAAACAATCCGTTAAATTATAACTTATTATTTTTTCTTTTGCTGTAATTTGTTAGAATATCGCATTTATTTTTTTAAGTTAAATCAAAAAATGTCAGAAAAACCCAAATCCGTTTATGAACAGAATAAACTATTAAAACGATTACGCCATGAAACAGGTCGTGCGATTAACGATTTTCAAATGATTGAAGCGGGCGATAAAATAATGGTGTGTTTATCGGGCGGCAAAGACAGTTTTGCATTATTGGATATTCTACGCCAACTGCAAGCATCTGCCCCTGTTGAATTTAGTTTATTTGCGGTAAATTTAGATCAAAAACAACCAAATTTTCCAGCCGAAGTTTTACCTAATTATTTGAAAAATATTGGAATAGACTTCAAAATTATTGAAGAAGACACTTACAGCATTGTTAAAAGAATAATTCCCGAAGGAAAAACCACTTGCGGATTATGCAGCCGCTTGCGGCGGGGCATTTTATACCGTGTTGCCAAAGAAATTGGGGCAACAAAAATTGCATTGGGACATCACCGAGACGATATAATTGAAACCCTATTTTTAAATTTATTTTACGGCGGAAAACTGAAAGCCATGCCGCCCAAATTAGTGTCGGATAACGGCGAACACATTGTTATTCGCCCTTTGGCTTATGTTAAAGAAAAAGATTTAATTCGCTACGCCGAAATCCGCCAATTTCCGATTATTCCGTGTAATCTGTGCGGCTCACAGGCAAACCTGCAACGACAAGCGATTAAAGAAATGTTGCAATTATGGGAAAAACAACACGCAGGCAGAATTGAAAATATTTTTTCGGCTCTGCAAAATGTCGCACCGTCTCATTTGTTGGATAGGCAACTGTTTGATTTTAACAATATGCCAAACGGCGGCGATATTCTGTTTGATAACGATTTTTCAGGCAGCCTGAAAACACCTGATACAGGTAAAAAAATTATCAATATTTTGGATAGTCGTTAAGACAGTGAGTAGTGAGTAGT
>JAFTFY010000024.1 GCA_017458185.1 Neisseriaceae bacterium | reverse complement strand
TGGCGTTTTTCGTTTGTGGCAAAAAAGCCACACTTTAAATGAATATGGGGTGAAATGAAGTTTCAGGCAGCCTGAAACCCCGCACTCACTGCCTCTGCCACTGTGGATACGCCGATAATATTTAGTTTGGGAAAATCTTTGGTGTTTTTGGGCATATTCGCTTTGGGGATAATCGCACAGGTAAAACCTAATTTTTCTGCTTCTTTTAAGCGTTCTTGACCGCGTGCCACAGGGCGAACTTCGCCTGATAAGCCTACTTCGCCGAAAATCACGGTTTTTGGAGGCAGGGGGCGGTTTTTGAAGTTCGATAACATCGCTAACATTACCGCTAAATCGGCGGCGGGTTCGATGATTTTCACGCCGCCTACGGCATTTAAAAACACATCTTGGTCGAAAAATACCACGCCTGAATATCTTGATAACACAGCAATTAGCATACTCAAACGATTTTGGTCTAATCCCACTGCCAAGCGTTTGGGCGTAAAGCCGTGTGCGTCTGACACCAACGCCTGAATTTCCACTAATAAAGAACGCGTGCCTTCTTGCGTTACCAAAACGCAGGAGCCTGCTACATCGTCCCGATAGCCCGATAGAAAAATCGCAGACGGATTGGCAACGCCTTTCAAACCCTTATCGGTCATCGCAAACACGCCTAATTCGTTGGCGGCACCAAAGCGATTTTTAATCGCTCGAATCATACGATAATTAGAATGCGTGTCGCCTTCAAAATACAACACCGTATCGACAATATGCTCTAACACTCGCGGCCCTGCAATCGCTCCGTCTTTGGTTACATGCCCCACCACAATTATCGTAATGCCGTTTTGCTTGGCAAGGCGTGTGAGTTGTGCCGCACATTCTCGAACCTGCGACACCGAACCTGGTGCGGAATTGATTTCTTCCGAATACACGGTTTGAATGGAGTCAATCACCGCCACCGCTGGTTTTTCTTGATTTAAGATATGCAAAATCGCCTGCAAACGAATTTCAGGCAGCAATGCCACGCCTTCACGCGATAAGCCTAATCGCTGCGAACGCAGGGCAACTTGGGCGGCGGATTCTTCGCCTGATACATACAGCACTTTTTGCGTTTTGGCTAATTGCGATAAAATTTGCAAAAGCAAAGTCGATTTACCGATACCTGGGTCGCCGCCTAATAAAATCATCGCCCCAGCCACCAAGCCGCCGCCTAAAACGCGGTCTAATTCCGCACTGCCACAAGGTATGCGTGGCGTTTCTTCGGCAGCAACGCTGGCTAATTCCTGAATAGCAGCCGTTTGCCCCGTCCAAGAACGAAATCTCGCCGCCGTGTTATCAGACGATACTGCGGTTTCTTCGGTGAGCGTATTCCACTGCCCACAATGCGGACACTTGCCCTGCCACTTGGGCGACACACCGCCACATTCACTGCATACAAATTGCGTTTTGATTTTTGCCATAAGTTGTTTGTTCCTGTTTTTTCAGGCAGCCTGAACCCACACTGTCATTGCGAGATTTTTTCGTAAGAAAAAATCGTGGCAATCTCCTAACTACGAAGAGCGAAACTAATCGTTCAGGCTGCCTGAAACAGCGTTCAATAAGTCGTGTGTGAAGTTAAATATACTTAATCTACTGTAATCATTCCATTTTTTTATTGCCACACGGATTCGGAAAACCTAACGGTTTTCCTTTAAAATTTTTCTGATTTAAAGATTTTGCGTGAGCAAAATCGAATCCGTGTGGCATTTAAAAAATCTATGCTTTCAGGCTGCCTGAAACTATTTTTGCGTTGTCGTTTTTAGGATAGGCTACCCTAAAAATCCTTGCGGATTTTTAGGAGATTGCTTCTTCGCTGTCGCTCATCGCAATGACGACAAGGGGTTTCAGGCAGCCTGAACGCATTTTTATTTTACACTCAACCAAATCAACAGCCCCAACAAAATCAGCCAGCAAATTAGGGTGAAGCCGATTAACTGCGTTTGGCGTTTTTGGGTTTTCACCAGTTGGGCGAGTTCTTTTTTGAATAAGGCTCTGTCGTCATCTAATGCGTTGTTTAAGCGGCGGGGTAGGGCGGGCAGGATTCTTGCCCATTCGGGGGCTTCGTTTTTAATGTTTCGCCACAGGGCTTTGATGCCCACTTGGTTTTGCATCCAACGGGTTAAAAATGGCTTGGCGGTTGCCCACAGGTCTAAATCAGGGTCTAATTGTCTGCCCAAACCTTCGATATTGAGCATGGTTTTTTGTAATAAAACTAATTGCGGTTGAATTTCCACATTAAAACGGCGGCTGGTTTCAAACAAACGCATTAACACCATACCAAACGAAATTTGCGACAACGGCTTGTTGAAAATCGGCTCGCACACCGTGCGAACTGCGGCTTCTAATTCTTCCGCTCTGGTATTTTCAGGCACCCAGCCTGATTCTATGTGTGCGGTTGCCACGCGTTTGTAATCGCGATTGAAAAACGCCAAAAAGTTAATCGCCAAATAGCGTTTGTCGTAGTCTGTTAGCGAACCGACTATGCCAAAATCCAGTGCAATGTAACGCCCGTCATCGGCTACAAAAATATTGCCAGGGTGCATATCGGCGTGGAAAAAACCGTATTCAAACACTTGGGTAAAGAAAATTTCTACGCCAAATTTAGACAATTTTTTTAAGTCTATGCCTTTGTTTTTTAAGGTTTGTATATCCGAAACAGGCGTGCCGTTCATCCATTCGAGCGTTAAAACTTCGCGGCTTGTCCATTCAAAATAAACATCAGGCACAATCAGCATGTTGCTATCTTTGAACTGGCGTTTGATTTGTGCGGCATTTGCCGCTTCGTTCATTAAGTCGATTTCGTCATGCAAGTATTTATCAAACTCGGCAACCACTTCACGCGGTTTTAGGCGTTTGCCGTCAGGCAGCAATTTTTGTATAAAATTTGCCCCCATTTTCATCAAAGCCAAATCTTTTTCAATCACTTTGCGAATATTCGGACGCAATACTTTTACCGCAACTTTTTTGCATTTTTGTTTATTATTATCAAATAGATAAGCACAATGCACTTGGGCAATAGACGCACTGGCAACAGGGGTTTCATCAAATTCGGCGTAAATGTCAGCAATCGGCTTGCCAAACTCGTTTTCTATGGTTTGAATGGCAATCGCACCGTCAAACGGCGGCACATCGTCTTGCAATCGTGCTAATTCTTTGGCGTAAGCGGGGGACAAAATATCAGGACGCGTGGATAACACTTGCCCGAATTTAACAAAAATCGGCCCCAAATGCTCCAACGCCAAACGCACCCGTTCAGGCAGCGGCACGCTTTTCATTTTGCGTGGCACAGGCACAAAATGCGTGAAAAAACGCAACAATTTCGACTTCAAAGGCAGACGAATTAAATCCGCCAAGCCATAAGCATAAACGGTGTGAAGAATGGCAAAAAAACGCGTAATCGATTTCATAAAACTAATTTCAGGCTGCCTGAATAAAAGCGTTATTTTAACGAAAATTCAAAACACTCGCTTGTGTTGCGTTAAGTTTTTTTTGTGCTTGCCTGAACGGTTTGTATTGTCAAACAACTTCAAAACACTGATGCGTCTGCCAAGCCTTGCTGCCTGTTATTGTTTTGAATTTGTTTGACTATCAAAATGCTTTTTACAACTGTGCTTTATAGGCTTTGTCGGCTTCGATAAAGCGTTCTACCACAGCGGCTTTGGGTTTGTCTAACAAAGACACCACAATCGCCACAATGCCGCAAGCGATAAAGCCTGGCACGATTTCATATAATGGTGTGCCAAGATTCTTCCACGCTACCACGGTAATCGCACCGACTAACATACCGCACAACGCACCTTTGGCAGTAATGCGTTTCCACAAAACCGACAACAGTACAATCGGTCCAAACGCTGCACCAAAGCCACCCCAAGCGTAATTGACTAACTTCATGACGCTGTTATTTGGGTCGGCGGCTAAAATAATGGCGACCACAGCCACAGCCAGCACCATTAAACGCCCCACCCAAACCAGTTCTTTTTGTTCTGCTGTCGGACGCAAAAAGCCTTTGTAAAAATCTTCGGTAATCGCAGACGAACAGACTAATAACTGGCAACTTAAAGTACTCATAATCGCCGCTAAAATTGCCGACAATAACACGCCTGCAATCCACGGATTGAATAATAATTGAGCAAAAACAATAAAAATGCGTTCGGGATTTTCGCCCAAAGCCGCCGCCGCGTCAGGGTGTTTGATAAAGTAAGCAATGCCCACATAACCGATGGCACAAGTGCCTGCCAAGCACAAAATCATCCAGATAATGCTGAAACGGCGGGCTTTTTTGAGTGCAGCCACATTTTCTGCCGCCATAAAGCGAGCCAAAATATGCGGTTGTCCAAAATAACCCAAGCCCCATGCTGCCGCACTGATAATGCCGATGAAAGAAGTGCCTGTCAATAAACTGTTGTATTTAATGCCATTTTGTTCTACCGCTAATTGAATGGCGGCAGCCGTTTCATTAAATCCGCCCACGCCGACAATCACCATAATCGGCGTTAAAATCAGGGCGAAAAACATTAAAGACGCTTGAATGGTGTCTGTCCAACTGACTGCCAAAAAGCCGCCGATAAAGGTATAGGCAATGGTTGCTCCTGCACCTAACCACATCGCTTGGGTGTAGGATAAACCGAACAAGTTTTCAAACAATCTTGCCCCTGCGACAATGCCCGATGAACAATAAATAGTGAAGAAAAACAAAATAATCGTGGCAGAAATCACCTTTAACGCCTTTTCATATTCGCCAAAACGATGAGCAAAATATTCAGGCAGCGTTAAAGCGTTGTTATTGTATTCGGTATGCGTCCGCAAACGCCCCGCCACAAACAGCCAGTTTAAATATGCCCCGATGGTCAAACCGATGGCAATCCAAATTTCGCACAAACCTGCGGCATAAACCGCACCAGGCAAGCCCATAAGCAACCAGCCCGACATATCAGACGCACCCGCCGACATGCCCGTAACAAAGCCGCCCAAACGCCTGCCGCCCAAAATATAATCGCCAAAATTATGCGTGGCATAATAAGCGGCAACACCGATTAACAACACGGTGATTAAATACACCGCAAAGGTTACAAACATCGGATTAAACTGACCCATCGCATTTTCCCTGCATACAAAAAAGCACTATTCTAACGAAAATTGAGAAAGATTTGTTTTTGGGTTTCAGGCTGCCTGAAATATTTTATAATGTTGGCGTTTTTATTCAGGAGTATGCACATGTTTTTTATCGACACCGCCGCCGCAACTATTCGTCCGACACAAAAATGTTTGGAATGGGTGAATGCGGTAGCCCAAAAAAACGGCGATATGCCGCTGACATTAGAACAACTGCGTGCCAATCCTACGATTTATCTTATTCCCGAAGCCGATACGCCTGAACAAAATATGGCGTATATCGGTGAAAAATATGCAGAAATTATGGAAGCGGAACTGTCATCTTGGGTGATGAGCGAAGACGATTTCCCCGAAAATATGTCGATAGAAACATTCTGGGCATTTTTTGAAGTGGAAATTCACGATATGGTTGTGGATTTGGAAGCCGAAGAAGATGATGATTTTGATGAAGATGAAGGTGAAGAATAAAATTCAGGCAGCCTGAAAGCGATTTCGTCATTGCGAGAGCCGTAGGCTCGAAGCAATCTCCGAATAAATTGCGTCAAGCAATTTATTCGGGTAGCCTATCCTTAAAAACGGCATTGCATTAAATTATTTCAGGCAGCCTGAAAGGATAGATTTTAAATGTCACACGGATTCGATTTTGCTTAACGCAAAATCTTTAAAATAATAGGAATGGCGTGAGCCATTCCGAATCCGTGTGGCAGTAAAAAAATAACATACTTACAGTAAATTAAATATTTTCAGGCAGCCTGAAAGCCGCTTTTGGGGTTATAATTCACAACGCAAATTTGCAAATTAAGGTGAAATGCTATGTCGTATGCCGTTAAAAAAGAGAATTTGGCGACAATGCAAAGCAGTTACGCATTGGCACGCAAAGCGGAGCAAAATTATCGTGAGATGATTAACGCTCAACTTCTGCACTCTTTGGAGCGAATGAGCCAAGACGATTATCAAGCCGAAAAAATGCCTGATAATTTTCATGTTGCCGTTCTTGAACGCATTAAGGCGAATAAGGGCGAATAATGTATCGCATAGAATTTGACCCTTTTTATGAATTAGAATTGGAACAAATTTTAATCAGCATTATTGCGGAATATTCCATTGATTTCGCCGAAAAAGTCGCCGCAAGTTTGGACGCTGTCATTCAACAACTTAAAGAATATCCCAAAATTTATGCGGTTTATGCGGATATTCCGATTTATCGAAAATGAGTCATTGAACGCAAATACACCGTTTTTTATACGGTTGATGATGATAAAAAAATTGTCCGCTTTGTGCATATATTTCCGTCAATCAGGGATTTACCTAATTTGTTGCGTTAAAGCGTAGATTGGGTGTTATTGCCTACGCATTTTATTAAGGTTTTCAGGTAGCCTGAAAGTTGCCATTAAACTTAATTATTCATTGCTAATTGTTCATTGCTCATTGCTTTTATACTATGTCCCCATTTATTATCGAGTGTTCATCATCAAAAATCGCACACAGTGTTGTGGCGATATTGCATTTGTGTGCGATTGTTTTTGTTATCTTTTCTTTTAATTTTCAATATATTATCATTGTTATTTTATTATTGATAAGTTGGGCTTATGCCCATTATCAATATTCAGAAAAACGCAAAAATTTTATTCGCAAAATTGAAGTGCGTCCTGATATGCAAGCGGTGATTTTTTTTAATCATAGCGAAGACGGCGTGCTGGTGCGAGTGGGGCAGGGCAGTTTTGTTTCGCATTGGGGCTTGATGATTGTGTGGCAATTTGTGGATAGTCCCAAAACCGTCCGCCAAACCCTGTGGAAAGACAGCATAACAAACCAAGCCTATCACAATTTGCAGGTGTATTTGAATATTCATCAGGGCAAGGTTTGATACAGTGAGCAGTTAGCAGTGAGTAGTGAGCAGTTAGCAGTTAGCAGTGAGTAGTGAGCAGTGAGCAGTTAGCAGTGAGTAGTGAGCAGTGAGCAGTTATTTAGTCAAGCCTTTCGGCTTGACGGATATTTTTTTAGATAACGCTTCGATTTTTCTTTCAGGCAGCCTGAAAGGCTTATCGAAGCGTTATCTAAAAATAAACTGTTTTGCCGCAAGGCAAAACGAAACAACTGTTCACTGCTAACTACTCACTGCTCACTGCTTTTTCAACAACCTTAACGCATTACTCACCACGAGTAGCGAACTTAACGCCATGCCCAAGGCGGCGATTGCGGGTTTGGCGTGGCCTGATGCGGCTATGGGAATGGCTATGGCGTTGTAAGACAATGCCCAGATAATGTTTTGGTGAATAATGCGGCGGGTGCGGCGTGCCAAGTTGGCGGCGGTGTGTATTGCTGTAAGTTGTTGATTAGTAATGATAATATCACTTCCGTTTCGCGATACATCAGCACCTTGCGACATGGCAATCGACACATCGGCTTGTGCCAAAACGGGTGCGTCATTCACGCCGTCTCCTATCATCAGTGTTTTTTTGCCGCTGCGTTGCAGGCTTTCTACAAAGGCAAGTTTTTCTTCTGGGCTGGCTTGGGCGATAAAGTGGTCTATGCCTAATGTTTGAGCGGTGTTTTTCACAGCGGCGGTGTTGTCGCCACTCAATAGGTGTAAATGAAAACCCATATTTTTCAATAGGTTAATTGTGTCTAATGCTGTGTCTTTAATTTGGTCGTTCAAGACAAAGGCTGCCTGAAAACCTGTTTGGTTGCCGAGTGCCACAATCGTGCCGTGTGTGATTTTTTGTATATTTTCAGGCGTTTTGCCTGCGATTTGGGCGACAAAATCAGTATTGCCCACTTTCCAAATGGTGCCGTCAATAGTCGCTGCAATGCCTTGCCCTACGGTGTTGATGATATTTTCCGCCGTCAAAGTTTTATTTGCTTGATGGGCGAAATGCTGCATTAGGGCGTGGGCGATGGGGTGTTCGGAGTGTTGTTCTAATGCGTTGATAATATTGGCTATTTCGACTTCGTTCAGGCTGCCTGAAAGAATGATTTGAACCACAGCAGGCGTGCCGACTGTGAGCGTGCCTGTTTTGTCGAAAATAATATCGGACACTTGTCCTAATGTTTCAATCGCTTGCCCATTGCGTACCAAAATGCCTGATGACGCTAAATTGCCTGCGGCGGCAGTTAAAGCCGCAGGTGTGGCAAGCGATAAAGCACACGGGCAGGTAATCACCAACAGCGACACGGTAACCCATAAGGCTCGGTTTGCGTTGGCGTGAATTGTCCAAAAGCCAAATACCAACACCGCTACAATCAACAGTGCCGCCACAAACCAAGACGCATAGCGGTCGGCAAGTTGTGCGAGTTTGGGCTTATTTGCCATCGCACTATCCAACATACGCACAATCGAGCCTAATCGTGTGGCATCGCCTACGGCACGCGTTTGAATAATCAAGGGGCTATCTATATTATGCGTGCCTGCGGTAACGCTGTTGCCTGTTTGTTTGGCAATCGGCATACTCTCGCCTGTGAGCATGGATTCGTCAGCCGCACTTTCGCCCGATAACACCACGCCATCAACAGGAATCACTTCGCCAGGCTTGACTAATAATATATCATCAGGTTTTACCTGAACCACAGCGGCTTCCTGAATGTTTTGCTCATTCGGATAATTCGGCATTAAATGACAGAAAGACGGCACAAGTTTCATCAAGCGTTCGGTTGCGTCATTCGCTTTGCGGCGAGCGGATTGTTCTAAATGTCGTCCGAACAACAACAAAAAGACGAACATTGAAATCGAATCGAAAAACACGCCGTCCATTTCACGCCGCAATAGGGCAATAGCACTGGCGATAAACGACAGCAACACCGCCAAGGCAATCGGCGTATCCATACCGACACGGCGATTTTTCAAATCACGCAACGCTCCACGATAAAAGGGTAGGGCAGAATACAACACCACAGGCAGCGTTAAAACCATTGAAGCCCAATGCAATAGCCACAGAAACTGCGGTTCAATGTCGCCAAAAATATAAGTCGGCACGGCGTACATCATCACCTGCATCATCGACAAACCAGCCACCCACAAGCGAGTAAGCGAGCGTTTGCGTTCTAAATCAGCGTGTTGCTTGGCATTGTCGGCGTTGTAAGGATAAGCTTCATAGCCTGTTTGACGAATAATCAGAAGAATATCAGACAGTTGCACTTGGTTTTCGTCCCAAGCAATTCTGGCTCGATGATTGCTGTAATTCAGTTCCACTTTGGCAATGCCTTTTTGACGCAACAAGCGTTGCTCAATCAACCACACACACGCCGCACAAGTAATGCCTGATAACAACAACACTGCTTCTTTCAGGTTGCCTTGCGAATGCACAAAATCTGCCTGCATTTCAGGCAGGTCATACAGTTTTAACTGGTCTAAAATTTCCTGCGGCGGCAGTTCGGATTTAGGTGCGTCTGCCGTGCGTTGCGTGTAATAACGAGCCAGCCCCGCGTCAATAATCCCCTGTGCAACCGCCTGACAACCCGCACAACAAACAGGCTCATCACGGTTGTCAATGTGAATGGTGAGATTAAAATCGTGCGGCACAGACAAACCGCAGTGAAAGCAGTGTTTTTCCATATTTTTCATAAGCACAAAATTAGGTGCTTGATATAGCAAAATTTATTCTTTTCTTGATTGAATAATCAATGCGTCAGAAAGTAATTTTAATATTAAAATAACAAATAATATATTTATAATTATCATTGTTGTTGTAAATGAGAGTAGTATGATTATTATAAATTTGCTGAAAATACTATTAAATATTAAAATAAAAGCAAGAATAATTGTTAATAATGATAAATATATTGCATATTTGAAATAATATATCACTGTATGTATTTTTCTCTGTGTTTTTATAAAAGGGTCTTTTGTATTTAGTTTTTCAACATATTTTGATGATAACAATGATGATATTCCTGCAATATAAAAACCAACGGTAATTGAACAAAAAGTAATAATATTTGATGCATAATTATGGATAATTGTATTATCAATTTGCATATTAAAGTGATGTAGTAATAAAGCTGTGGCAATAATAGCAATGATTGCTATTATAAAAATAATTATTTTATGTTCTTTATATATCATTTTCTAACTCTTTAATTAAACTTATGCGTATTTCATCTTCTTTGAAAAATCCATTTTCATCTGCATATGCATGTACAGGTAATTTTCTAACTATGTTATCTAAATTAAATATTGTTTCTTTATTCTCATCATCCATTCCTCGACAAATCATTTTCCTAACATTTAATTGTCCATTTCTTGTATTTCGTAGAAAATTTAATAATTTTTTCTTAATCTCTTCTATCAATTTTTTATTATTATATTTTAATTTAATATTAAATAATTCAACACCATCAAACCCCATTTCATCTTGAAAATTATCAAATAGCCCCTTATTTATCATATCTTGGGGTAATGCAGTAAATGATATTTCATTTAAATTTTTTATTTTTTCAATAAATTCTTCTGGACTTGAATAAATTCGCTGATAATAAAATTCTAAATTTGTTTTTTCATTTAAAAATTGTGTCAATAATCCAGCATATTTGATATTTGATAGGTACAATATGCGTTGTCGGTTTGAATATAGAAAAAATAATTGTTCTTTTAATTCTGCTTGATATTGTTCTCTTTTATTTTGTAATATTTCATTTGTTTTTGTATCAAATAACTCATCTGAATATGGTTTTGATTTTCCATATTGTATATAAAACCAAACAAAACTATTATCAATGATTTTTGTTTTTATTTTATAATGTGTATCATTTTTAGTATATATTTCTTCTTGTGGTATATCTTTAAAATCATCAATAGTTGCATATTGATTTTTTGTGAATAATTGTAATTCACTAAATTGAATATTTTCATTCATTGTTTATACTCCTTATACGGTTGCAGACTTTATATTAACAGAATTCTCTCATCTTCTGCCATACTTCTTTTTTCAACGCAGGACTGCGTAATAACCGTTCAGAGTATGGCAAAATTAGGTGGAAAATATTGTTATCTATTTGAATTTATTTGGATAATTCTCCGCTTAATATAATAATTTTATCAGTATCTCCGAGTAGTTTCAGGCAGCCTGAAAGTTTTTTGGTGGGTCGAAGACCCACCCTACCATTACCCAAACGCTCGCCGTGCATTGACGAATAGTTCAAACCACGCAGACGCTATGCGGTTTTGTGGTTTTTTGTGCCAGTTTAATGACACTTGGCGAATGGTGCGTTCGGGGTGGGGCATCATAATGGTGGCTCTGCCGTCTTTTGTGGTTAAGCCTGCGGCGGCGTTGTCGGCTCCGTTGGGGTTAAGTGGATATATATCAACAGGATTGCCTTGTTTATCCACATATTGCAAGGCGGTGCTATCAAATGCTTTGCCGCCAAAGTCGGCTCTGCCTTCGCCGTGGCTCACCACTACGGGCAATATGCTGCCTGCCATACCTTGCAACAGCAAGGACGGACTGTTTGCTACTTTCACATTCACCAGTCGTGCTTCAAATTGTTCGGACAGGTTGCGGCGGAAGTTTGCCCAGTTGTCTGCACCTGGAATAATGTCGGCAAGCAAACTCATCATTTGACAGCCGTTGCACACGCCTAATGATAAGGTGTTTTGGCGTTGGAAAAATTGGGCAAATTGTTCGCGTAATCGTTCGTTAAATAATATGGTTTTTGCCCAGCCTGCACCTGCACCCAAAACATCGCCGTAACTAAATCCGCCGCAGGCGGCAAGCATTTGAAAATCCTGCAAGTTTTGTCTGCCTGAAATTAAGTCGTCCATGTGTATGTCGTAAGTCTCAAAGCCTGCCAAATGGAATGCTGCCGCCATTTCCAAGTGTCCATTCACCCCTTGTTCTCGCAAAATGGCGGCTTTGGGTTTTGTGTTCCCTGAAAGATAAGGCAATTCGGTGGGCGTGAATGTGGGTTTTTCGACCAAACATTCTTCGCTTTCGATTAAGGCAAATTCGCTATCGGCACAGGTGGGATTGTCGCGTAATTTTTGGATTTGGTAAGAAGTGTCTGACCATGCTTTTTGTAAAGCAACGCGATTTTCTTCTAACAGCACTTCGTTGCCACAAACAATTTTCAGGCTGCCTGAATGGTTAATTGTGCCTAATTCTTGCACACAACAATCAGCAAATTGTTGTTTAAATTCAGTCAAATCGCTGGCATGAATTTGCAGAACCACGCCGATTTCTTCGTTGAATAAATAGTTCAGGCTGCCTGAAACATCAGGCACTTTTATTTCGCAGCCTAAATGTGATGCAAAAATCATTTCGCAAACAGTGGCAAACAAACCGCCGTCTGAAATATCGTGATAGGCTAAAATTTTGGGCGATAATTTCCGCACGCCATTATATAAGGCTTTGAGTTGATTAACATTATCCACATCAGGCGTATCGCCGCCAAATTGATTATAGGCTTGGGCAAAAGATGAGCCGCCCAAATGCATTGTGTTGTTTAATTTTACTAATAATAACAGCGTGTTATCTGTATCGACTAATTCAGGTGTAAGTGTGTGGCGAACATCTGACACAGGAGCAAAGGCTGAGACAATCAGCGACACAGGCGAAATCACCGATTTATTTTCATCGCCGTCTTGCCACACGGTTTTCATCGACAAAGAGTCT
Organism: Neisseriaceae bacterium; assembly: GCA_017458185.1. GTDB lineage: Bacteria > Pseudomonadota > Gammaproteobacteria > Burkholderiales > Neisseriaceae > RGIG9985. The sequence continues at coordinate 28,673 of JAFTFY010000024.1, read as the reverse complement.
TTGCCCACAGGAATGGACACTCCTAAATTTTGGCACAATGCGGACACCGCAGACACGGCGGCGTATAAATTGGCGTCTTCGCCTGCCACGCCGCACGCCGCCATCCAGTTGGCAGAGAGTTTAATATCGCTCAAATTGGCGATATTTGCCGCCGCAATGTTGGTTAAAGCTTCGGCAACCGCAATACGCACGCTTGCCGCAGGGTTTTTAATGGCGAGAGCAGGGCGTTCGCCCATAGACATGGCTTCGCCTGTGAATGTGTCAAAGCCCATTGCGGTTACCGCACAATCTGCCACAGGCACTTGGAAACGCCCAACCATTTGCTCCTGCACGGTTAAACCGCCGACTGTTCTGTCGCCGATGGTAATCAGAAATTTTTTATCGGCAACCGCAGGCATTTTTAACACACGGAATGCGGCGTCTTTTAAGTCGATATTGTGTGTATCGAAAATATCCTTTTCAGGCTGCCTGAAAGAATCCGTACGCGTGGTTTTGGGCGGTTTGCCTAATAAAATATCCAAAGCAATATCAACAGGATAGTTGTTAAATTCACGGTCAGAAACCTGCAATTTGCCGTCATCGGTGGCGACACCAATCACCGCAAACGGACAGCGTTCTCGCTCGCAAATCGCTTTAAATTTATCCAAGTCAGACGGCAGAATTGATAACACATAGCGTTCCTGTGCTTCGTTACACCACAGTTGCAAGGGGGTCATACCTGTTTCTTCGGTGGGAATATCACGCAATTCAAATTTCGCCCCACGGTGTGCGTCATTGACTAATTCAGGAAAAGCGTTCGACAAACCGCCAGCCCCCACATCGTGAATGGCAATAATCGGATTGTTGTCCCCCAACTGCCAACAGCGGTCAATCACTTCTTGGCAACGGCGTTCAATTTCAGGATTGCCGCGTTGCACGCTATCAAAATCCAAGTTTTCACTGTTTGAACCGCCTGCCATGCTGGACGCCGCACCGCCGCCCAAACCGATGAGAAAACCTGGACCGCCTAATTGAATTAACAAAGCGTTTTCTGGAATTTCGTTTTTATGTGTTTGATTTGCTTGAATATTGCCCACGCCGCCTGCAATCATAATCGGCTTATGAAAACCGTAGCGTTGTGAGCCGAAATCTTCTTCCAACGAGCGAAAATAACCGCACAAATTGGGGCGACCAAACTCATTATTAAACGCCGCACCGCCGATAGGCCCGTCAATCATAATTTGCAAAGCACTTGCCATACGATTGGGCTTGCCATAGGGCGATTTTTCCCATTCGCGAGTTGCATTCGGCAGATATAAATTCGACACAGAAAAGCCCGTCAAACCTGCTTTGGGACGAGAACCCCGCCCCGTTGCCCCTTCATCACGAATTTCACCGCCAGAACCCGTTGCCGCACCTGCAAATGGTGCAATGGCGGTGGGGTGATTGTGCGTTTCCACTTTCATTAAAATATGCGTTTTTTCAAGGTGAAAATCGTATTTATGCTCTTGATTGGGATAAAAACGCTTAATTTCAGCCCCTTCAATCACAGACGCATTGTCTTTATATGCCACAATCGTGCCGTCAGGGCTTTTCTCATGCGTGGCTTTAATCATTGAAAATAAAGATTTTTCTTGTTTTTTGCCGTCAATCACAAAATCCGCATTAAAAATTTTATGGCGACAATGCTCCGAATTGGCTTGGGCAAACATCATCAATTCCACATCAGACGGATTGCGTCCGATTTTTTGATAATTTTCAACAAGATAATCAATTTCATCACGAGACAAAGCCAAGCCCATTTCGCTATTGGCTTGAATTAAAGCGTCTTTGCCACCTGTGAGAATATCCACTGTGGCAAACGACTGTTTTTCAGGCTGCCTGAAAAGTTGTTCTGCTTGATAAAAATCCGTCAAAACACTTTCGGTCATTCTGTCGTGCATTATTGTGGCAAATTCTTGAATTTGTTGATAATTTTCATCAAATTCCACCGCCGTTAAGCGTTCAATGCGATGAACCGCCGACACGCCACAATGATGAGCAATATCCACCGCTTTGGAACACCACGGCGACACCGTGCCGATACGTGGCGAAATCACAAAACCGTGTGATAAAACAGGATTATCCACAGGGCGAGCGTCTAATAAATTGCCAAGACGCAAAATATCATCATTAGATAAATCTTCTTTAATATCAATAATATACCAAAATTTTGTGGTGATTTTTTGCGGCTGACCCAAACCCTGCAAAACCGCTTGCGACAATAATTTTTCAATCCGAAAATCCGACAAAGCATTCGAGCCGCAGAAGAATAATGATGACATGTGATAACCTTTTTATAACGCAAAATAAACCCATTATTTTAACGAAAAAAGGGTTTGAATTGGCTGTTATTTTGTTTCAGGCAGCCTGAATAAAATTTCTCCTTGACAATTTTCGCCAAAACTCTATAATTGCCGTTTCTTTGCGAAAAAAGAAGAAATGCGGGAATAGCTCAGTTGGTAGAGCGCAACCTTGCCAAGGTTGAGGTCGCGAGTTCGAGACTCGTTTCCCGCTCCACGCTGATACTGGCGGGGTAGCAAAGTGGTTATGCAGCGGCCTGCAAAGCCGTGGACGCCGGTTCGATTCCGACCCCCGCCTCCAAAATAAAGCCCAGGTGGTGAAACAGGTAGACACAACGGACTTAAAATCCGTCGCCTCTTAAAACGGGCGTGCCGGTTCGATTCCGGCTCTGGGCACCAAATTCTGTAAAAACGGCTGTTGTATGCCGTTTTTTTATTAGATATTGTATAATTTCAACCCTGTGCGGATATGGCGAAATTGGTAGACGCACTGGATTTAGGTTCCAGCGCCGCAAGGTGTGAGAGTTCGAGTCTCTCTATCCGCACCACTCTTTGATATACTTGATAAATCTTTCAGGCTACCTGAAATCTTGTTATTATTCAAATAGTTATGAAACGAGCAGTAAAATTCTTTTTGGTGTGGTTGTCATCGTATATTTTGTTTATTGCGATGACACACGGTTTGTGCAATTTCCCCAAATATTGGCAACCTTTTGTTCATGCAGTAAAAAATGCGGCTCGTTATCAATATTACACAACCGCTGTGGAATTATTGGTAACCATTTTAACTTTGTTTTTTCTCACGCTGATTGGTTTTTTTATAGCAAATTTGCCGTTTTTTTTATTAAAAATGGAGCGGGCTAATCGTGCTTTCTTTTTCTTTTTATTGTTTTTAATTTGTACTTTAACCATTACTTTTTTATCGTATTACACTTGGCTTTATTTGGGAAATCAGTCGTATGATTTTAATGTGTATCAATGTCGTCATTATTTAAAATATATTCCAAAATTCAAATGAAAAATCAACAACTTAAACTGCCAAATGGCAGTAATAAATTATTATTACATTCTTGCTGTGCTCCGTGTTCAGGCAGCATTATGGAACAATTATGCAATGCGAATATTGATTATACGGTGTTTTTTTATAATCCGAATATTCACCCAAAAAGAGAATATGAATTACGCAAAAATGAAAATATTGCCTTTGCTAAAAAACACGGCGTGCCGTTTATTGACGCAGACTACGACAGCGATGAGTGGTTTGCTCGTGCCAAAGGCTTGGAGTTTGAACCTGAACGGGGTAAGCGTTGTACGATGTGCTTTGATATGCGTTTAGAACGCACGGCGTTATTTGCACACGAGAACGGTTTTGCTGTTTTTGCCACTTCTTTGGGCATTTCTCGCTGGAAAGATTTAAATCAAGTGAATACTTGTGGCAAAAATGCCGCCAGTCATTATCCTGACTTAATTTTTTGGGACAATAACTGGCGTAAAGGCGGCGGCTCGCAACGAATGATTGAAATCAGCAAAGCAGAAGAATTTTATCAGCAAGAATATTGCGGCTGCGTTTATTCCCTGCGAGACAGCAACGAATATCGCCGCCAAAAGGGCTTGGAAACAATTAAAATCGGCACGAAATTTTATGGTCGTTCGGCTGAAAAATAGGGCGAAAAAGTTATCCACAATTTTGTGGATAAGCCTGTGGATAAGTTGTGAATGACGCTTTCTAAACCTTGTTTTTTTATAGGCTTTTTGTTCTTTGTCTAAAAAGTAAGCATTGAAAAAATATTATTAAAATCAAATAGTTATATAAAGTATTTGATTGCATAGCGTTTTTATCTATCGCTTTTTTGGATTTCTTGTGTTAGCACGAATAACGGTGCATAACTTTGATAAAAAACAGACGAAAAAAGCATTTGTCAAGTAAAAAAATGAGTGATTTAAATCAAAAAACAGTGTGGATTTTTTGCCGTGTCATCGACAACTTTGGTGATGCGGGCGTGGCGTGGCGTTTGGCGAAAAATCTGCAAGCGGATTTATCGTGTCAAGTGCTGTTGTTTATTGACAATTTTACAACACTCGCCCACATTGTGCCTGAATTAGAAACACAAAAACAGCAACAAAATATCAATCAAATCAATATTATACAATGGAAAGATGACAATACTTTTTCAGGCAGCCTGAAAAATCTGCCAAAGCCTGATTTTGTGATTGAAACTTTTGCTTGCGAATTGCCCGATACTGTTAAAGAAATTATTTTTCAAAACAAAGCCTTATGGTTAAACTGGGAATATTTAACCGCAGAACACTGGGCAGAAGAGATGCACTTATTGCCATCGCCCCAAGCAAATGGGGCGAATAAGTATTTCTATTTTATGGGTTTTTCTGAAAAAAGCGGCGGCTTGTTGCGTGAAAAAAATGTATTGCCCCAACCGCCAAAAAAAGTTTCAGGCAGCCTGAAAACCTATATTTTTGCTTATTCTGCAACGATTTGGCAAAAATGGTTTGATTGTTGGGCAAATTTACCCTTAAATATGCACATTGATTTGGCAGGCAATCAAGTTAGGCTGCCTGAAAATCATCTGTCTTGCAAGCACGCCCCATTTGTTTCGCAGGACAAATTTGACGATTTATTATCGCAATACGATTTGCTGATTGTGCGCGGGGAGGACAGTTTTGTGCGGACGCAATACACAGGCAAGCCCTTTTTTTGGCATATATATCCGCAGGAAAATCAAGCACATATCGCAAAACTGCACGCATTTTGGGACAAAGTTTATGCCTATTTTCCGCCCGAATTATTATCAGCCCACAGCCGTTTGTCTGATGAACTCAACGGTGCAGTGGTTTTAAGCGATGAAGAGAGAAAAAATAACTTTATGATAATATTCAATCATTTTGAAAAATGGCAAAACGCACAACAACAATGGCAAGCCTATTTATTCAACCAAAAAAGTGCCCATGAAAAATTGATTGAATGGTTAAAAGAGCAGGGGACAAAATAGTCGTTGTAGGGTGGGTAATGCTACGGCGTTTCTGTATTCTTTCAGGCAGCCTGAAAAAAGCGGACAATTATTTGTCCGCTTTTTATTCCATCACTTTTTCACAGGTCTCGCCCAGCCTGATAGCGTGATTTGCTTGGCTCGTGCCACTGTTAGTTCATTTTCTGGGCAGTTTTTGGTAATCACGCTGCCTGCACCTGTGGTCGCACCGTTGCCCACTTTTACAGGAGCAACCAATAGCGTATTCGAGCCGATAAACACATTGTCGCCAATTTCGGTGCGGAATTTATTCACGCCGTCATAATTGCAAGTGATGGTGCCCGCACCAATATTGCTGTTTGCCCCAATATCGCTGTCGCCAATATAAGTTAAGTGATTGATTTTACTATTTTCTTTAACAGTAGATTTTTTCACTTCCACAAAATTGCCGATATGCACATTGTCCGCTAAAACCGTATCGGGACGCAGGCGAGCGAATGGACCAATTTGAGCATTGTTGCCGACAACACAATTTTCTAAATGAGAAAACGGTTTAATCACCGTATCGGCGGCAATCTGCACATTTTTTAACACGCAATTTGCCCCAATTTGCACACGATTGCCCAACACACAATCGCCTTCAAACACAGCGTTAATATCAATAAACACATCTTTGCCGCATTTTAATGTACCACGCAAATCAAAGCGGTTCGGGTCTGCCAGTGTGACGCCTGCTTTCATTAAATGATTGGCTTGTTTGCGTTGGAAAATGCGTTCTAATTCAGACTGTTGCAGTTTATTATTGACCCCTGCTGCCAAATGGTGTTGCGACAAACAAACGCCGATTACAGGAATATGCTCGGCAACTGATAGGGCAATCACATCGGTTAAATAATATTCGCCTTGTGCGTTGGCGTTTTTAAGTTGGCTTGTCCATTCGGCAATTTTTTGGGTTGGCAACACCATAATGCCCGTGTTAATTTCGCAAATGGTCTTTTCTTCGGGCAGAGCGTCTTTTTCTTCCACAATCCGCACAATATGCCCATTGTTTTCTCGCACAATTCTGCCGTAACCTGCGGGGTCATCAAGCGTGTCGGTGAGCAAAACCGTATTTTTGCCGTTGTCAGACGCGGCAATCAAGGTGTGCAGTGTGGCAATATCAATCAACGGCACATCGCCATATAACACCAGTGTCATGCCGTCTTGCGGCAGATACGGCAAAGCACACGCCACAGCATGCCCTGTGCCTAATTGTTCAACCTGTTCAATCCACTGCACAGGGTGTTGTGTTTCGGCTTTGACTTGTTCCCTGCCATGCCCAATCACCGCACCAATAAACGCAGGTTGCAGTTGCAAAGCGGTATCAATCACCCGTGCCAACATCGACTGCCCGCCAATTTGGTGCAACACTTTGGGACGGTCGGAATACATTCGTGTGCCTTTACCTGCGGCAAGAATCAGAATGGAAAGTGGTGAAGTCATTTGTTTTTTCCTTTTATGTTTTCAGGCTGCCTGAATGTTATTTCGCAGGTTGAGAAACCGCAGGTGGTTCGTTGATAACCGCTCTTTGCATGGGGCGATGACTGTGATAGCGGTGGTCTTTTTGATAGGTGCCGTCTTCGTAATAAGTGGGTGTGCCTGTGGGGTATTTTTGTTTCCAGCGGGTTTGTCCGTTGTCGTCATACGACACCCAAGTGCAAGACGCTAACAGGGATACTGCCAAAAAAGCAAACAGTTTTTTCATACTCGTATTCCTTTTGGTTGATTTGTGATATTTGGATAATAAAAGCATCATTATATTTGATTTTTTGCTATTTCATTCAATTCGTGGCACAAACCAGTATAAAACGATGAAAAAAATTGCAGTAATCATGCAAGACATGCCAAATATCATGGTTGCCACGCCCCATTCTTCGTTGCCTTTTTTAAGTTCTAACCACTCAAATACTGGGTGCTGCCCTTGTATGTTTATGCCGTATCGTTTAGCAAGGTGAAAACACAATGCACGACTGCAAATGCTTAATAGTGCGAACGAAATCGCACCGACAGGCAGAATAAAACGCCTGGGCGGTAAAATCATTTCCACTAACCACACTGCTATGGAAAATAAGAGTAGGTATAGGTAGATTTTTTTTAGTGTACGAATAAAGTTGTTCATCGTCAAACCTACAAAACAAATTTAATCTGCTCGTGCGAAGTGAGTGTGCGGTAAATATTGTCTAATTGTTGTTGCGAAAAGGCGTGAATTTTAACCGTGGCAGATAAAAAATTGCCCTTGCCGCTTTCTTTTAGAGAAATTTGCGTATCCTGCGTATCAGGGGCGTGCTGTTTGACTAACGACAAAACCAAATCGGCAAAGTCATCAGACGCATTGCCTACGGCTTTAATCATAAATTCGCAAGGGAATTGCAAAAGTTGTTGTTCATTATTCATTATTTATCCTTTTTCAGGCTGCCTGAAACTTATTTCGTCATTGCGAGATTTGAACTTTCGTTCAAATTGTGGCAATCTAATTTAAGCCGATAGGCGTTTTTAACGGTATTGCAAAATGCTTTTCAGGTTGCCTAATTTTTATGGGTATCTGACAAAAATTCAAATTCACAGTAATTTTTTATATTTTACAATGAACAAACGGATTTGCTCACTCCTAACGGAGTTCGCGTGAATTTTTGATATTTATAAATAAATATCGTGAGTGCCGTTAGGCACGAACAAATCCGTTTGTTAAAAATAAAACCGATTGTTTTCAGTTTTTTTATTTTTGGAATGACCAAATATAAAACACCGCCACGATTGTGGCGTTTGGTGGGCTGTGTTGTCCTACACTACAACGACACCTGCGGTGTCTAACGCCCACGCCAGCTCGTAATGACGGTACTTTTTTCAGCCAGCCTGAAACTTCTGCAACAGTACTGCCGCTTGGGCTTCAATCGCTTCGCTTCTGCCCAAATAGCCTAATTTTTCATTTGTTTTGGCTTTAATGCCGATATTGCTTTCGGAAATTTTCAGCAATTCGCCGATTTTTTTCTTCATTTGCGGAATATATTCGGCTAATTTTGGCGTTTGGGCGATAATAGTGCTGTCGATATTGTTAATTTGCCAGCCGTCTTTTTGTATTTTCGCCCAAATTTGTTGCAGCAATTCGCTACTGTCGGCGTTTTTATAAGCGTCATCATTATCGGGAAATTGCGAGCCGATGTCGCCCAAACCCACAGCACCTAATAATGCGTCAGTAATGGCGTGTAGCAAAGCGTCTGCGTCCGAATGACCTTCCAAACCTTTATCAAACGGAATATTCACGCCGCCCAAAATCAGCGGACGACCTTCTACCAAACGATGAACATCGCAACCTTGACCAACACGCATACGCATATTTTGCTCCAAAAGTTGTTCCAAAAACGCCTTGTCTTCGGGGCGAGTGAGTTTAATATTGTTCAGGCTGCCTGCAATCGCTTGCGGCTTGAAGCCCATTTTTTCAACCGCAGACGCTTCATCGGTGATTTCGTCCAAATTCGCCTGCTTCATTGCGTCATACAACAAACCTGCCCGAAAAACTTGCGGCGTTTGGGCTAACCACACGCTATCACGCGAAATGGTTTCCGTAATGCGACCGCTCACATCGGCGATTTTTAGCGTATCCGCACAGGGAGTGGCTAAAATCGCACCGTCTGGGCAGTCGGCTTCTAACAATTTTTGAATGTCTGCCACATTCACCGAACAACGAGCCGCGTCATGCACCGCAATGGTGTCGTCCTTGTCTAACCATTTTTCTTCCATTAAAAATTTCAAACCGTTAGACACAGTTTCTGCACGCGTTTTACCGCCCATTTTTAACACCATTAACGGCACTTTTTTGGTCGCAAAATCAAAGTTTTCATCTAATAAAGCCACACTGGTCGGCAGGCTGAAAGAATCAAATTGTGTATCGTCAGGCGATATAACTAACGCAATTAAATCAAAGCATTGCGTATCAGCCATAGCGGAAATGGTGCGAGACAACACCGTTTCGCCTGCAATTTCAACATATTGCTTGGGCATATCGCCCGAAAAACGCGTGCCACGACCTGCGGCAGGAATAAGTGCAACGGTGCAAGCACCTGTGGTCGGATTCATATTGTTATCCCTTTATTATCAAGTGTATATGGTTTATTTAACTGTGCTTTTTTGTTCATCAGCAGACAGGGCAGAATGAACAGAAATTTCGTTTTCAATGTATTGTTCAACCGATTTTTCCGCTTTTTTCAGTTCTCGTTTGAGTGAATTATTTTCGCCCCGCAACGACAAAATGCGACCCAACATAGCGAACATACCAAACAACGCACCCACAGCAAAAGCCACAAACAGCAAGGCAATTAAAGGCAAATTCACCCCGCCTTTGCCAAACCAAAAAAACTCAACCATATGCGTATTTTGCACCGCAAAAAATAACAGCACCAACAGCAGGATAATTTTAATCGCAAGATAAATGGTCTTCATCTAACTTCTGCTTTCTTGAAAACGGAAATATGCTGATTTTATCCGATTTTGCGGTTTGTTTTGCGGTAATTTTGCGTTTTGTGCAGCCTGAATAAATAATATAATCCAAAAATTTGATTACGGAAAAACACCATGTCTTTTTCTTCCTTTGATGAACACATTATGCGGCAGGCGTTGGCTTTGGCGGCAAAGGGTTTGTATTCTACTTCGCCTAACCCCAAAGTGGGCTGTGTGATTGTGCAAAATGGCGAAATTGTCGGTCAGGGGTGGCACGAGAAAAAAGGTGAGCCGCATGCGGAAGTGTTTGCCTTGCGTCAGGCAGGGGAAAAGGCACGCGGGGCAACGGCGTTTGTAACATTAGAGCCGTGTTCGCATTTTGGGGCAACGCCGCCGTGTGCTGCTGCTTTAATCAACGCAGGCATTAAAAAGGTGATTGCCGCCAGTTTTGACCCTAATCCGCAAGTAGCAGGGCAGGGCGTGAAAATGTTGCAAAACGCAGGCGTTGAAGTGGCAGTGGGCTTATTAGAACAAGAAACGCGTGCTTTAAATCGTGGCTTTTTTTCGCTGTTTGAACGGGGGAAGCCTTTTGTTACGCTTAAAATTGCCCAAAGTTTAGACGGTAAAACGGCATTAAAAAACGGCGTTAGTCAATGGATTACTGCTGATACGGCACGCATTGATGTTCATCGGGAACGGGCAAAAAGTTGTGCCATTTTAACGGGCAGCGGCACGGTTTTAAAAGATAATCCAAAGTTAAATGTGCGGCATATTCAAACGCCCCGCCAGCCCATTCGCATTGTGGCAGACAGCCATTTGCAAACGCCCGCTAATGCCAAAATCTGCACAGACGGAAAACGCACCATTTTGGCGTGTTTGCCTGATTTTGCGACTCAAAAAACTTATCCTGACAGCGTTGAAATTCTGCCTGTGCCAGCAGATAAAAGCGGACAACACATTGATTTATCTATTTTAATTAGTAAATTAGCCGAACGGCAAATCGGGCAACTGTGGGTTGAAGCAGGTTCTATTTTGAACGGTGCGTTATTGAATGCAGGCTTGGTTGATGAAATGATGATTTATCAAGCACCGATAATTTTGGGCGATTGTGCCAAAGACGCTTTTGTGCTGCCTGAAATCACTGCGTTAAATCAAGGAAAACGCTTTATTATTCAGGATATTCAAACACTTGGCGATGATGTGAAAATGATTTTACGCCACAAAGTATAGACTTGAATGTGGTATAATCCAAACAATAAAGGACACGCCGCAAATGAATATTTCACTATCGCAACAAAAAAAGCATTTTACTATGCCGTCACCGCCAAATAATCCCCAAAATAGGGAAGAAATTTTATATTATTTTTGCAAATATATTTGGTGGCAAACGCCCGATGAAGCCATTTTATTTAAGGATAGATTAGTAGCACAAGCAATGTGTTACGCACAAATAGACGAATATCCATTATTATGGCAAATTAAAGATGATATGATAAATGCCATTAAAAATGCACAAGCAGGTTGGTTCGATAAAAAAAGTTGGCATTTTTGGCATTTAATGTTAGATTTAGTTAAAATAGATGAACCCATTCCCGATTTACCACAAAGGAGATTTCAATAAATGAAACTTTTTACCGAAATTTTTCCGCCACAACAAAAAGAAATTTATCCGCAATTAGACGAATGTAAAGAATATCATTTTATTTTGTTTGGCGGTACGGCGATTGCTTTACAATTAGGTCATCGTTTATCAGTAGATTTTGATTTTTTCACAGATAAACCATTTAATCCAGAAACACAACAATTTTTATTAAAAATCAAAAAACAACTGTCGGCAAATATTATTCAAAATGAACAAAATACTTTTACCCTGCATACGCCAAATGGTGTAAAAATATCGTTTTTTGGTAACATTCCTTTTGTGGCACAAACTCATGTGGTTGATGATGATAATGATATTTTGCAACTTGCTGATTTAACAATGCTTTTAGCCACAAAACTAAAAACAATTAACGACCGAGCGGAATGGAAAGATTATACTGATATTGCACATATTCTACGCAGTAAAAAAGCAACCTTGTCTGGCGGGTTAAACTTATTTTCGCAAATTTGGCAAGATGAAGTACCACAACAACAAATATTAAAAGCCTTGCTGTATTTTTTAGACGGTGATTTGCAAAAATTATCCATAGAAGATAGGCAAACTTTATTGAATGAAGTAAAAAATATTAAAATATAATATATAATATATTATTCAGCCTGAAAATACAATAAGGACATAATTTTGACATTCAAACGCTTTCGCCGTATTTTATTATTGTTTATCGTCATTCTTTTGGCGATTTATGGCGGATTGTGTGCCAGAGTTTTATATGAAGGACGCTTACAAACGCCCAAGAGTGCGGACGCAATTATTGTGCTGGGTGCGGCGGCGTACCACAAAAAGCCGTCCCCTGTGTTTGAAGAACGCATTCGCCATGCGGTGAATTTATACAAACAGGGCAAGGCGAAAAAAATTATTTTCACAGGCGGCACGCCCAAAACGGGTTTTTTAACCGAAGCGGAAGTGGGGGCAAAGTGGGCGTTATCGCACGGTGTGAAGCAACAAGATATTTTGTTAGAACCCAACTCCCGCAACACTTTTGATAATTTGAAAAATTCAGCCGAAATTGCCAAGCGAGAAAAATTGCATTCGTTCATTGTGGTGAGCGACCCTTATCACATTGCCCGAGCCAAGTTAATGGCACAAGATTTGGGGCTTGCCGTGCAAATGTCGCCCACGCCAACTTCGCGTTTTAACACCGCCGCATTGCCTGTAAAACTCAAATTCTTTTTTAGCGAAGTGCATTATTACGCGGTGTATAGCGTTTTGCGTTTGCCGCAGGTGTGGTGATTTGGATTTTCAGGCTGCCTGAAAGGGGCTATCTTTTGTTACAATAGCGGTTTGTTGTATTGATTGGTGAATTGATAACATGTATTTCTCCTTTGATTTAAAAGAGTTCATGCCGTATTTACCGCTGAAACTCATTCACATTTATTTGATTATTTCTTGGTTTGCGGGTTTGTTTTATTTGCCGCGTATTTTTGTTAATTTGGCGGCACTGGACGCAAATTCGCCTGAATATCAACGCCTGTGCGATATGGCTCGCCGCTTGTATCGCTTTATGGCACCGATTGGTTATTTGGCTTTGCTGTTTGGCTTGATTTTAGTATTTCGGCACTTTTCTTGGATAGGCTCGGGCAATGTTTGGACGCATATTAAGGTGCTCATGGGCGTTTTATTGGTGATTTATCAACTTTTTTGCAAACATTATTTGCGTCAATTTCAAAATAAAACAAACACCAAAAGTCATAAATTTTTCCGATATTTCAATGAGTTACCTGTGTTTATTTTGGTGCTATCGTTGTATATTGTTTTATTTAAGCCGTTTTAATTTTTCAGGCAGCCTGAAAGCACTTTCCGTGCAGGAAATTCGTCAATGCGAAACAATCTCCGAATGGCGTAGCCATTTGGGGTAGCCTATCCATTAAACTGTGTATCGTAAAAATGATTTCAGGCTGCCTGAAATAAGTAACAAAAATTTTAACCATTTGAATTTTATCTAAAAAAATATGAATATCTTTTACGAAGAATCTGGTCAATTTAAAGTTGCAACAGTCATTCAAAAAAACGATGCGTCTTATCAGGCGGATACTGTTGGTGGCAAACGGGTCAAAATTAAAGCGGCAAATGTGTTTTTGGAATTTAATGCGGACGCACCTTCCTTTTTGGAAAACGCTCAAAATCAAGCCGCCACAATGGATATTCCCCTGCTGTGGGAAGTGGTGAGCGATGCGGAATTTACTGCCGAAATGGCGGCAAAAGAATATTTTGGGGCAACGCCCAGTCAGACGGAATTAGCGGCAACGCTGATTGCACTGTATGCCGCTCCTATGTATTTTTATAAGAAAAACAAAGGGGTATTCAAAGCCGCACCCGAAGAGACTTTGAAACAAGCGTTAGCGGCGATTGAACGCAAAAAACAGCAAGACGCTCAAATGGCAGCGTGGATTGATGAACTCACCGCGTTCAGGCTGCCTGAACAAATTGCAGGGGAATTGCCCAAAATTTTGCATAAACCAGATAAACAAGCCCTTGAATATAAAGCGTTTATTAAAGCCGCCGACAGTCTAAAACTGTCGCCTTTGGCGTTAGCCCAAGCCGTTGGCGGCGTGCCGTCTATACCGCAATATTTATTAGACGGATTTTTATTCAATAATTTTGAACAAGGTATTGATTTTCCTGAAATTCTTTGCGAAAAACCGCAAGATTTGCCGATTGCTGAAAATATCCAAGCGTTTTCGATTGATGATATTTCGACAACTGAAATTGATGACGCAATCAGTTTAACAAAAGTCAATACAGGCTTTGTTTTGGGCATACATATTGCCGCCCCTGCCTTGTCTGCCAACGAACACATTGAAAAAATCGTGCAACAACGCCAAAGCACGGTGTATTTTCCCACAGGCAAAATCACCATGCTGCCTGAAAACTGGATTCACACATTTAGTTTAGATGAACAATCCTATCGTCCTTGTGTGAGCGTTTATTTTCATTTAGATGAAAACGCACAATTTGTAGGCGAGCCATACACTAAAATCGAACAGGTGTGGATAGAAAAAAACCTGCGAATACAAGAAATTGAACCGTTTTTCAACCGCCTTTCAGGCAGCCTGAAAAGTGATGAAGATAAATTTCCTTTTCACAATGAATTAAAAAACCTGTTGCCGATGGCCATTTCCTTGCAAAAACAACGCGGTAAATATGACGAAAACACGCCCGTGCGTTATGAATATTCGCTTGAAGTCGATGAAAACGGCACGGTTACGCCAGTGAAACGCGAGCGAGACGCACCGATTGACACCATTGTGGGCGAAATGATGATTTTAGCCAACCGCACATGGGCAGAAATGTTGGATAAGGCAGGTTTGGGCGGCATTTTCCGCGTGCAAGCCCCCAAAGGTTTGGTGAAATTAAGCACCAAATCATCACCGCATGACGGCTTGGGCGTGGCACATTATGCGTGGCACACTTCGCCCTTGCGGCGTGCAACCGATTTTATCAATCAACAACAACTGATCTCATTGATTGATAAGGAAAAATATCAAGTCCGTTTTGCTGCAAATGACGCACAACTTTTTGCCGCTCTGCGAGATTTTGAATCCGCCTACACCGCTTATAACGACTTCCAAAATCAAATGGAACGCTATTGGAGTTTGGTGTATTTACAGCAAGAAAATATCAAAGAAATCAATGCGATATTATTAAAAGGCGATTTGGTCAGAATAGACGGCTTGCCGCTGGTTACCCGTGCAGTGGGCATTCCTATCGACATTCCGCCACGCACGCTAATGAAACTACGCATAGGCGAAATTGATTTAATCACCCAAAGCGTGGGTTTGCAATATGTCAATGCAGTGGCTGAATAATTTCAGGCTGCCTGAAAGTTAGTTTAATTTCTACATGAATGTGGTAATTAAACTAACTTTTTTCTTAAAGCAAGCATTGAATACTGTTTCAGGCAGCCTGAAATTCTATATATGGCGTAAATATGGTAAGATAAACGGTCTTTTTTGATAACAAACGGTTGTTATAGCAACCAATAACTTTCTCATAAGGGAATCTCGTTATGGCAAGAAACACTTTTTCGGGGCATTTGGGCTTTGTGTTAGCCGCCGCAGGCAGTGCGGTGGGCTTGGGTAATATTTGGCGGTTTCCGTATTTAGCAGCCAAAAACGGCGGTGGGCTGTTTTTGTTGGTGTATATGGTGTTGGTTTTTACCTTTGGTTTTGCCCTGTTGCTCACCGAAGTGGCGATTGGTCGCAAAACGCAGCACGGTCCTTTGTCTGCTTATAAAAAATTGCACCCCAACTGGGGCTGGTTGGGGCTTTTGGCAACCATTATTCCTGCCATTATTCTGCCGTATTACAGCCTGATTGGCGGCTGGGTGGTGAAATATTTCACCGTTTTTGCCACAGGTCAAGTGGAAGCAGCAACGCAAGACGGTTTTTTTGGCGGATTTATCACCGCACAAATGTCGCCGATTGTGTTTCACACTATTTTCTTTGGGGCAACTGCCATTATTATTTACGCAGGGGTGAATAAAGGCATTGAACGCATTTCCAAAATTTTAATGCCATTGTTGTTGCTGTTGGTGATTGGCATTGCCATTTACAGTTGCACCTTGTCTTACACCGATGAAAATGGCATCACCCGCACAGGTATGCAGGGTCTGGCGATTTATCTTATTCCTGATTTTACAGGTATGACACCAAGTCGCTTTTTGGGCGTGGTGATGGACGCTTTGGGACAACTCTTTTACAGTTTAAGCGTAGCGATGGGCATTATGGTGGCGTATGGTTCTTATTTGAAAAAATCGGATAACTTGCCCAAAAGCGTTACCAGAGTACAAATTTTCGACACAGGTGTAGCGGTTTTGGCTGGTATGATGATTATCCCTGCGGTGTTTGCGTTTATGGGGCGAGACGGCTTTGGTGCAGGTCCAGGCTTAATGTTTGTGTCTTTGCCGAAAGTGTTTTTAGCTATGGGGGCAACCACAGGCACGGTGATTGGCATATTGTTTTTTGCCACAGTATTTTTTGCCGCACTGACCAGTTGTATGTCGATTTTAGAAGCGATTGTCGCCAGTCTGATTGATGAATTTCGCTGGACACGCAAAAAAGCCACGATTGTTGCGTCCATTTACGGTTGGGTTTTAGGCATTTTCGTGGCTTTGGGCTATAACTTATTGTATTTTGAATATGAATTGCCCAACGGCTCGAAAGCCCAAATTTTGGATATATTTGACTATGTTTCCAACAACATTATGATGCCGATTTTGGCATTCTTAACCTGTATTTTAATCGGCTGGATACTCAAACCCGATACCATAATTGACGAAGCCGAAACAGGTGCAGGACGCTTTGTCGGCAAAGCATTGTATGTGGTGTTAATCCGCTTTGTTTGCCCAGTGCTGTTGGCATTGGTATTCTTAAAAGCATTCGGCTTGTTTGCGTAAGTTGATTGGGTGAAGAAAAACCACAGTTTTTTGCTGTGGTTTTTTATTTTCAGGCAGCCTGAACAACAACACCGTAGCCATATTTGATAAAATACAGTCGGCTCACAGCAAAATCATGCGGCGTTGTTTCGCCTGTGCCGTATTATTTATACGGTCGCAGGCAAAACGCCTTGCCTGCTTTTGCTGTGAGCCGACTATAAATAAACCTTTTATTCAATCAATCCCAAAAAATGTTGCCCGTATCATTGCGTCAAAAACTTGCCATTTGGTTGCTTGCCACGCGTCCGCCGACTTTGTCGTTAAGCGTGGCAAGCGTGGGTTTGGGCAATGTTTTGGCGTATCAAGCAGGCGTTTTTTCAGGCAGCCTTGCCGCTTTGGGTTTGATGACCGCTATTTTCTTACAAATATTAGCCAATTTTGCCAATGATTACGGCGATGCCGTGCGGCACACAGACGCACACCGCATTGCCTACGCCCCCAAAAGAATGGTTGCCGCAGGGCTGATTTCGCCCAAACACATGCAAATCGCCATGTTTATGGTTATTTTTTTGTGTATTATCAGTGGTTTATCTTTAATTATTCAAGCAGGCGTATCCCTGTGGTTATGGATCATCTTGGGGCTGTCTGCCATTTTGTCTGCCGTATGTTACACCGTAGGTAAAAAACCGTATGGATACATAGGGTTAGGCGATTTATTTGTGTTTCTCTTTTTTGGACAAATGGCAGTTTTGGGTATGTTTTTTCTGCAAACCCACACCATCAACGCCGCCATTTTCTTACCTGCTGTCTCTATGGGCTTATGGAGCGTTGCGGTATTAAATATCAATAATATCAGAGATTTAGATAATGACAAACAATGCGGCAAAAACACCATAGCGGTGCGATTAGGCAAAAACAACGCCCGCCATTATCACACAGCGTTAATTTCTATTGCTTTGATTTTATGGACAATTTATGCTATTTCTTGCCACTGTTACTGGGCAATGATTTTGCCTGTGCTGTTTTCAGTATTTCACATAAAAACAATGTATTCTATTGATAATACAAAACTTTTTAATATCGAATTAGCCAAACTGTCGTTGGCAGTTTTATTATTTGTGGCAGTTTTATTCTTTCAGGCAGCCTGAAACCTTTACAAAACTCAATCTGAAACAAAAAAGCGTTCGTTATAGGGTGGGCATTCTTGCCCACCAACAACGCCGACAGGCGTTGATTACTTATTGATATTTAAGAAAATTCCGCCCTATCGGGCGGTTGGTGGGCTGGAAAGCCCGCCCTATAACATTCACATTTATTATATGTAAAAATAGGTTTTGCAAAGGTTTCAGGCTGAAAATAATGAGCAGTGAGCAGTTATTTAGTTTTGTCTTGCGACAAAACGGATTTTATTAGATAACGCTTTGATAATATTTTCAGGCAGCCTGAAAGCACAATCGAAGCGTTATTTAAAAAAATATCCGTCAAGCCACAGGCTTGACGCAATCACTGCTCACTTCTCACTGCTAACTGCTCACTGTTTATTTCTCATTGTCTTGAATTTTCCCCTTTTGCCCTAATCTTTGCGTGAATGTTGTTTTTAATCGAAAGAATTTAACAATGAATGCCGTGATGACACCGCAAGAAATCGTTTCTGAATTAGACAAAAACATTGTTGGACAAAACACCGCCAAGCGTGCTGTGGCGATTGCTTTGCGAAATCGCTATCGCCGTTCGCAAGTGGCAGACCCGTTGCGTTCCGAAATTGTGCCGAAAAACATTTTGATGATAGGTTCCACAGGCGTGGGCAAAACCGAGATTGCTCGCCGTTTAGCCAAATTAGCCAATGCACCGTTTATCAAAGTTGAAGCCACAAAATTCACCGAAGTGGGCTATGTGGGGCGTGATGTCGATAGCATTATTCGCGATTTAAGCGAAATTGCCATGAAAAATATGCGTGCCGCTGCCATTGCTGAAAATCGCAACAAAGCCCAAGACGCTGCCGAAGACCGTATTTTAGATGTATTGTTGCCGCCGCCTGCCAATGCAGGTTTTATCGGCGAAGAAATCAAGCAGCCTGAAAACGAAACACGCAAAAAATTCCGCCAAAAACTGCGTTCTGGCGAATTAGACGACAAAGTCATCGACATTCCCGTAGCACAAAACACCACAACCACAATGTCGGTAATGGGGCCGCCAGGAATGGAAGACTTTACCAATCAATTAGAAGATATGTTTGCAGGCTTTAACAAAGGCAAGATGAAAACGCAAAAAATGACAGTCGCTCAAGCCATGAAAGTCTTAATTGACGAAGAAGCCGACAAATTAGTGAATGAAGAAGAATTGCGAAACGGCTTAATTGAAGCAGTTGAACAGCATGGTATTGTTTTTATTGATGAAATCGACAAAGTGGCTTCATCAAACGCACATGGAGCCGATGTTTCTCGTCAAGGCGTGCAACGCGATTTACTGCCTTTGGTTGAAGGCACAACCGTTTCCACTAAATACGGTATGATAAAAACCGACCATATTTTATTTATTGCGTCAGGGGCATTTCATGTCAGCAAACCGTCCGATTTAATTCCCGAATTACAAGGACGATTTCCCATTCGCGTGGAATTAGACAATTTAAGCGTAGAAGATTTTATCGCTATTCTCACCGATACCGATACTTGCTTAACCAAACAATACCAAGCCTTGCTTGCTATTGACGATATTCACATTCAATTTACAGATGACGGCATACGCAAAATTGCCGAATTAGCATTCCAAGTAAATGAAAAAATTGAAAATATCGGTGCAAGACGATTGCATACTGTGATGGAAAAACTGTTAGAAGAAGTTTCGTTCAAATCACAACAATGCGAAATTGAAATCAACGCACAATATGTTGAAGAACGCTTAAAAGATATTGTCGAAGATAAAGATATTGCACGCTATATTCTTTAATTAAATTGATTGTTTCAGGCTGCCTGAAAATAAAAAACGGAAAGTTTAACGGCTTTCCGTTTTTTTATATGAATAAAAAAATGGCTACCCAAAAGAGTAGCCCAAAAGAAAGAGAGATAAAAACGAAAGGAGATAAAAATAACAATTAAAAACTCTGGTGGAGATAAGCGGGGTCGAACCGCTGACCTCTTGCATGCCATGCAAGCGCTCTACCAACTGAGCTATACCCCCAAAACTTGGGCGGCATTATAGCCGTGTGTGCGACACAATGCAAGTTTTAATCGTCAAACAATTTCAAAATTGAAATGCGTTACTTCGCCTTGTCGTACTAATTTATACTGGCGGCACGCTCGTTGCCCGTTTCTCGTTTGAACTTGTTTGGCTATATCTGTTTGATAAACAATCAAATATATTTTTCAGGCTGCCTGAAAATAATATAACTTATTGTTTAATAAAGATTTTCTTTTAATAATTGTAAAGCATAATCCACGGCTTGTTGTCGGACTTCATCGCGGCTGCCTGAAAAGTGTTTGGTTTGGGTTTGTGTTTGATTTTTGGTCGCTAAACCAAAACACACTGTGCCAACAGGTTTATCCGCCGTGCCGCCAGTAGGCCCTGCTATGCCTGATACGGCAAGGGCGTAATCGGCGTGGGCTTTTTGTAAGGCTCCGTTTGCCATTTCGGCAACGGTTTGTTGGCTGACTGCTCCAAATTGTTGCAGTGTTTCGTTTTTTACGCCTAATAATTCGTGCTTGGCGGCGTTGCTGTATGTAACAAAGCCGTGCGTAAATATGGCAGACGAGCCTGATAATCGGGTTAATTCGCCTGCTAATAAACCGCCTGTGCAGGATTCTGCACTGCTAACGGTTTGTTTTTTCTCGCTTAAATGTTGCAAAATTTGTTGTAGTTTATTCATTTGCTTGTTCCTATTTTATTTTTCAGGCAGCCTGAAATAGTGTATAACAACAACGCCTGCGGCGTTGGTTTGCCTAACGGTAAAACTGGATTGCCACGCCGTAACTTTGTTACGGCTCGCCATGACACGCGGGACTTTTTCAGGCTGCCTGAAATCATCTTATCATATACGAAATAAACGATTTGTTTTATAATCT
The DNA here is from genome assembly GCA_017458185.1 of Neisseriaceae bacterium. Classification (GTDB taxonomy): domain Bacteria; phylum Pseudomonadota; class Gammaproteobacteria; order Burkholderiales; family Neisseriaceae; genus RGIG9985. The sequence goes on along the minus strand of JAFTFY010000024.1, from coordinate 7,803 downwards.
CTGTCTTTATTTTCAATCAATCTGATTTTCAATGCTTTTTACACTTAAAACCATTATCGCCTTTATTGTTGCTTTGCTGATTTTGGTCAGCGTGCATGAGTATGGGCATTATCTTGTGGCACGATTGTTTAATATTAAAGTGTTACGCTTTTCAATCGGTTTTGGCAAGCCGTTTTGGTCGAAGAAAAAGGGCGACACCGAATGGTGTTTGGCTCCTATTCCTTTGGGCGGCTATGTGAAAATGGTGGATACGCGTGAAGGCGAAGTCGCACCCGAAGATTTACCGTATGCGTTTGACAAACAGCACCCATTAAAACGCATTGCGGTGGTGGTGGCAGGTCCTTTGACGAATTTAATTTTGGCGATTGTGTTTTTTGCGGTTGCCGCTTTATTCGGCGTGGTGGAAATAGAGCCGATGGTGGGCACGGTTGTGCCTAATTCGGTGGCAGAACGCGCAGGTATTCAAGAGAATGTTCGCATTAACCAAATTGACGGTAAAGAAATCAAAAATTTTACCGATGTCGGCGTGGAATTGCTGTTGGCTTTGGATAAAAAACAAGCGGTTACGATTAACGCCACAGATGAAAACGGACAAGCGGTTGAATATAAAATCGACACGCAAAAAGAAAAAGCGGCGATTGACGCAATGGCTCGTGGTAAAGAGAGTATCGGCATTATGCCGTATCGCCAACTGCCTGTGTTGCAAGGCGTTTTGAAAGACGGTGCGGCAGGGCGTGCAGGTTTGCAAGACGGTGATAAAATCGTGGCGATTGATAATGAGCCGATGAATTCCGCACAAATCATTACGCAAAAAATCCGCCAAAGTGCGAATAAGCCGTTGAGCGTGCAGTATGAACGACAAGGGCAAATTGCCGCAGTAACACTCACACCTGATAGTGTTAAAGAAACAGCGGATAGTCCAGCGGTAGGCAAAATCGGCACTTACTGGGCGGCGGACGAAGAATGGAATAAAAAAGTGCAGAACGCTTATACGCCGAATATTGTTCAGGCAGCCCAAATCGGTGTCAAACAAACGGGCGAATATTCGTGGCTGACGCTGAAATTCTTCGGCAAAATGCTTATCGGTCAAGCGTCTATCAAACACATTTCAGGGCCTGGCACGATTGCGGAAATGGCAGGCAAAACGGTGGAACGCGGCATTCAGCCTTATATCGCCTTTTTGGCATTAGTCAGTTTAAGTTTGGGCGTGTTAAATTTAATGCCCATTCCCGTGTTAGACGGCGGTCATTTTTTGTATTATGCGATTGAGTGGGTGCGTGGCAAACCATTGAGCCTTGCCGTGCAAGAGTTTGGCGTGCGTTTGGGCATTGCCGCCCTAACGCTGTTAATGTGTATTGCGTTTTTCAATGACTTTGTGCGTTGGTTTGGTTAATAAATTGTTTTTCAGGCAGCCTGAAAGCACTTCCCGTGCGGGGAAATCGTCATGGCGAGATTTGATGAAATCAAATTGAAGCAATCTCCTAAAAATCCGCAAGGATTTTTAGGGTAGCCTATCCTAAAAACGACAGTGCAAAAATATTTTCAGGCAGCCTGAAATAGTTTTGAATATGTATTTATAGATATGTATAATTGAATATGCAAAACGAATTTTTTGAATGGGACAATGATAAAGCAATTGCTAACTTAAACAAACACGGCGTTTCGTTTGATGAGGCTCGTACGGTGTTTGATGACGCTTTTGCTGTTACTCGTGAAGATAAAAGAGAAGACTACGGCGAAAACAGATATTTCACCGTAGGTACAACGAAACGAGGTAGAGTGTTGGCTGTCATTTGGACACCAAGAAATAACCGCTATCGTTTGATTTCTGCTTTCAAACCTGACAAACCCCAAAGGAAAGATTATGACAAGCAAAGACATTGAAGATTTTACCGATGAAGATGTGGCGTATGTCCGTTCGCTCGACTTGAAAGACGGAACTTGGAAAACCGTTGATGAAATGCCTTTTATCAAGGCTTATCAGGAAAAAATGGGTATCCGCAAAATATACACGCCACGCAAAAAATCCATTACCACTAAAATTGACGAAGATATTTTAGCGTGGTTAAAAAACAGCGGTCGGGGTTATCAAACACGGCTAAATGCCATTTTGCGTAAGGCAATGCAGGACGCACTGGCTCATTAGTTTTATGATGATATAAAAAGCATATTGAGTATATGCTTTTTATTTTTCAGGTAGCCTGAAATTTTCTGATAAAAAACCGTTTCTTTTATGTGGTTAATGATAAAATAGCGATTTTGTTTTATTTGTTCGCACCATAACACTTCAAATTGATTAGGAATAAATGCTCAATATGCTGAAAACAAAATTGATGACGGCGGCAGTGGCTGCCATTGTTTGCACTGCCCCTGCGTTTGCAGAAGAAACTTTCACCATTAAAGATATTCGTGTCGAGGGTTTGGAGCGGGTTGAACCCGATACCGTGTTTGCCTATATGCCCGTGAAAATCGGCGACGCATTCACCGATATTGTGGGCGAGCAAATCATTAAAAACTTGTATGCCACAGGTTTTTTTGACGATGTGCAAGTGGAAGCACAAAATGATGTGGTGCTTTTAACCTTAACCGAACGCCCCGTCATCAGTCAGTTAGAAGTTACAGGCGGCAAAGTTTTGTCGAATACCGATATTCACAAAAACATTTCCGCAATGGGCTTGGCACAATCGCGGGTGTATAACCCTGTGATTATGGCACAAGTGGTTGAGGGCTTGAAAAACGAATACCGCAATCGCGGCAAAATGAATGTCAAAATCGAACCCAAAATCACCCCGTTAGAACGCAATCGTGTCGGCGTGGAATTAGCGATTGAAGAGGGCGATACCACAGTTATTCGTGAAATCGACTTTATCGGCAACGAACACTATTCCGACCGCACGCTGCGTAATCAAATGGCATTGTCCGAAAAAGGTATGCTCACTTGGTTAAGTAAATCCGACCGTTTTTCGCCTGATAAATTGTCCGAAGATTTACAACGCGTATCCGACTTTTATCAAGACAGGGGTTATTTGAATTTTGCCGTAGTCGATTCAGACGCGAAACCCAACGAAAAACACCCGAACGATTTAGATGTCTCCATTACCGTCAATGAGGGCGACCGCTTCCGCTGGGGAACAGTTACCGTAGGCGGCGATTCGCGTGAAATTCCGTTAGAAGAATTGCAAAAAATCGTCAAAGTGAAAACAGGCAAATGGTATAACCGTTCGGAATTGAATGCCATTTTAGAAAAAATCCGCAATCGCTTGGGCGATGAGGGTTATGCGTTTGCCGAAATCGGCGTGCAACCCAAACCTAATGGCGACACGGTTGATTTTGATTTAACACTCGACCCAAAACAAAAAGTATATGTGCGTGAAATTCGCATTTCAGGCAACAACAAAACACGGGACGAAGTGATTCGCCGTGAATTGCGACAAATGGAAAGTGCCGCTTACGATTACGGCAAAATTCAACGCTCGCAAGAACGCATACAACAATTAGGCTATTTTGACGATGTTAAGGTAACGCAAACCACAGTGGCAGACACACCTGATCAAACCGGTTTAGATGTGGTGGTGCATGAACAACCCACAGGCTCGGTGAATGTGTCCGCAGGTTATGTGCAAGATGACGGTATTGTGTTATCAGGCGGCTTTGCCCAAGATAACTTATTTGGTTCAGGCAAATCTGTCAGTGCAAGGGTGTCGAACAGTTCATCAAGCAAGGTTGCGTCCGTATCTTTCACCGACCCATATTTTACGCCTGACGGTGTGAGTTTAGGCTATGATGCATTCTGGCGTGCTTACGACCCTTATAAAGCCGAAATTTCTGCTTATAAAACAGAAACTTACGGAGCAGGTGCCAGATTAGGCGTACCCATTACCGAATACGACCGCTTAAACTTCGGTTTGGGTGCCAACAATATGAAAGTAACCCTGTATCCACAATCGCCGCAACGCTATGTAGATTTTGTCGAAAAATACGGCGAGAAAAACTGGACAATTACAGGCAATATCGGCTGGGGACGCAACACCACAGACTCTGCCTTTTGGCCTACTCGCGGTTACATTATCAACGCTAATATCGAAGGCGGCTTACCAGGTGGCGATATTCAATATTACAAACTCACCCATTCGCAATCGTGGTTTTTCCCCTTATCGCGTAGCCTAACCTTACAATTAGGCGGCGGCGTGGGTTATGCCAACGGTTACGGCAAAAATGACGAATTGCCATTCTTCCATAATTTCTATGGCGGCGGTTTAGGCTCGGTGCGTGGCTATCAAAGCGGCAGTGTCGGTCCAAAAAGTTATGACGGCTACGGCAATGTCGATTACTTGGGCGGCACCAAACAGGCTAATGTTAATGCCGAATTGCTGTTTCCCATGCCAGGTATGAAAAACAACAAAACCGTGCGATTAAGCCTATTTGCAGACGCAGGCAGCGTGTGGGACGGCAAACGCTATACAGGCTATGATTATCAACCGTATGGAGCAAGCGGGCACCACAGTACATTTAAAAACGAACTGCGTTATTCAGGCGGTTTAGCATTCACATGGATTTCGCCATTAGGGCCGATGAAATTCAGTTACGCCGTACCGTTGAACAAAAAAGAAGGGGACGAAGTGCAACGCTTCCAATTCCAGTTAGGTACAGTATTTTAATGTTAGGTGTGTTATGAAGTATCTGAAAAAAGTCGCATGCTTGGGTGTTTTATTGTGGAGCGTTCAGGCAGCCCATGCCGACAACGCCCCCAAATTCGCGTACATTGACACCATGCGAATTTACACCGACAGCAATTCGGCACAACAAATCAATCGGCAATTAGAAAGCGAATTTGCGTTAAGGCGTGCCGCATTAGAACGCCAAGAAAATGAAATACTGTCGCTCAATCAAAAAATTGCGGCAGAAAGCAAGTCATCGGCACGCACCAAATTAACCAAACAACGCGAAAAACTGCAAAAGCAGTATATTCCGCTGTTGCAACAATTTGAAGCCGATTATTCCCTGCGGCGAAACGAAGAATTTTCACACCTACAACGCCAAGCCTATCAAGCCATTATGCAAATCCGCCGCGAAAAGGGCTTGGATATTGTATTAGACAACGCCGTATGGGTGGATAAAAAATACGACATCACCGATCAAGTGATTGAAATTTTGAATAAACAATAATCGTAGGGTAGGTCTTCGAGCAGCCGTAACAACAGCAAATCGTAGCGTGGGCAATTTATTGCCCACGCATTTTTATATTTTTCAGGCAGCCTGAAAAAAGTACAACAATGCCGTAGGGTGGGTTTCCCAGCCCACCAGCAAACCGTAAGGTTTGCATAACACGAAAAGTTTAATCAACGCCTATCGGCGTTGTGGTGGGTTGGAAACCCACCCTACGGCAGGTTGAAATATTTATTTCAGGCAGCCCATTTCGTCATTGCGAGCCGTGCCGTAAGCACGGTGTGGCAATTCCAAAAATTATTTTTAAATGAGCGTAAGCGAAGTTAAAAATAATTTTTGGGTAGCCTATCAAATATAACGACAATGCAAAACGCTTTTCAGGCAGCCTGAAAATAGATTAAAACGCGTGGCGGGCAAGTTGCACACCCTACGGCGGTACTGTTAATTTTTCAGGCAGCCTGAAAGATTATTCTTTTTCAGCCGTGCGGAATGGGTTAGATGATATTCTTACCGTTTTTATGCCTAATGATTTGAATATATGAGCATAATTTTCTGCCCCTTTGGACAAATAAATGCGGGCAATATCTTTATCATTGATTATGGGGCGATATTCGCGAAAAATTTTGGCTTTATGGCTTTCTGTTTTATCAATATCTTCATCATCAAAAGGACAGCAATAAATAATACGACATTCCTGCTCTTCGTGAAAAGCCGAATGTTTAATTAAATGGCTTAATGGCAATAAAATTAAGCCTAATATATTGAATATTTCTTCATTATTTTCATTTTTATTTAAATTTGAAAATAATATTTCCATATTTTTTATCATTTTTTCAAAAAGTTCTGAAACTTTTCTTTCAATATTTTCAATCTCTATTTTATATTTTTTAAAATCATTAACTTTTTTATCTTTTTCACGATAAAAAGTTAATTCATCACGAGCCGCTATTTTTAAATAGGGCACTTTTCCGCCATTTTCATTTTCCATAAAACTTTCAGGGTCTAAATAAATGCAACGATACAATGGCAATAATAATGTTTTTTCATCTTGTTTATTATGTTCTTCCATATCATCGTTATTTGGTGTTGTTTGTATATTCGGTGTGCCAAAACCATTATTCTGACTTTGTTCCGTACTTCTTTTCATTATTTCTTCTATCATCTCCTTTTTAGAAGTACTTATCTCATTCATTATGCCACTATGGGATTTTCTAAAAAATGACGGTTGAAAAACCAAACTCACACCTGTGGCTTCTTGATTTTGTTTTTTGCCGTATAAACGAAATTGATTCAGGCTATCGTGATTAAAAGTAAAACACGCTGTAAATACTGCCCATTCTTCTGATTTTTCAATCGTGATATTTTGTTGTTTTAATCTATCAGAATAATTATTTAAAAATTCAAACAATACCTGACCTTCCGTAGGGTCATTTAATTGTTCCACTGATGCCATTCTAAAATTCCATTCTTTTTCAACCTTATTTTCTTCCTTGTTTTGTTTTTCTGTTTTCTTTTCTTGATTTTCTTCTTCTTTTTCTTTATTTTTAAGAAGATTTATGGCACTATCCACTTCTGTATAATGAGCAAATGCTCTTTCAGAAGAATTAACTGGCGTATCTGTGCTAACAACCTGTAAAGCATTTCTAATACCTAAATAATGGTCTAATATTTCTAATAATATTCCTTTATTCTTTAATAAAATTCTGGCATTTTGTACATTATTCATAACATTTTTAATATACCCATCATCTTGGTAATATTCCTTTGGTTTTATAATACATTGTTTAAATTCTTCTTCATTCTCTTCTTTTGCATAAATTATTGCAAGCATAAATCGAGCTTTGGCATATGCTTCTAAATCATATTCTTTTTGAATATTTAGCCAATGTTGTTTGGCTTGTTCTATATCACCCTGTTCATAATAAAGAACACCAAGATTTAATTGAGCCTTGGCATATTGTGTTTCATCATGTTTTTCTTGAATATTTAGCCAATGTTGTTTGGCTTGTTCAATATCACCTTGTTCATCATAAAGAAAACCAAGATTTAATTGAGCCTTGGCATATCGTGTTTCATCATGTTTTTCTTGAATATTTAGCCAATGTTGTTTGGCTTGTTCTATATCATCTTGTTTGCGATAAAGAACACCAAGAAGAAATTGAGCGTGGGCATATGTTTTTTTATCATGTTTTTCTTGAATATTTAGCCAATGTTGTTTGGCTTGTTCTATATCGCCTTGTTCTTCATAAAGAATACCAAGAAGAAATTGAGCGTGGGTATATGTTTTTTTATCATGTTTTTCTTGAATATTTAGCCCATGTTGTTTGGCTTGTTCTATATCGCCTTGTTCTTCATAAAGAACACCAAGAAGAAATTGAGCGTGGGCATATTGTGTTTCATCATGTTTTTCTTGAATATTTAGCCAATGTTGTTTGGCTTGTTCAATATCACCTTGTTTATCATAAAGAACACCAAGATTAAATTGAGCCTTGGCATATTGTGTTTCATCATGTTTTTCTTGAATATTTAGCCAATGTTGTTTGGCTTGTTCTATATCACCCTGTTCATAATAAAGAACACCAAGATTTAATTGAGCCTTGGCATATTGTGTTTCATCATGTTTTTCTTGAATATTTA
>JAFTFY010000023.1 GCA_017458185.1 Neisseriaceae bacterium | reverse complement strand
CATTGACCGCAAATCTTTCCCACTTTTTCTGAAAGAATGTGAGTTTAGATTTAATTATGGGACACCAAAACAGCAACTCAAAACCTTGCGAAAATGGTGTGAAATTTAGCAATTTTTTGGGCTAATCTAATACAGCCCCAAAAATTAACAATACTCGAATTAGGAACGGATAAAGCCACAGTGCAAAAATGGCAAGAACAAAATAGAAGCGATTACCCAGCATGTTACCGAGTGAAACAATCGCTATTCTATTTTCCTGTTTGCGATTGTATGTTGTTTTCTATTCAATTTGACTATAACGAGAAAAATCAATTAAGCCATAAAGAAATTAAACTTCGCCCGAAAAGTTGTTTATAAACTCATGTTCAGGCTGCCTGAAAACTATTTGATTTATTTAAGGAAATATCATTATGTCCTACTCTTTCACTTTAACCGACCACACAGGCAATGTGTTTCAAGCGGCACAACATCTGCCCTTAATTGTGTATTTTTACCCCAAAGACAACACGCCAGGTTGCTCCACAGAAGCCGCCGAGTTTTCTTCTTTATACAATGATTTCAAAGCATTAGGCTATGAAATCGTGGGCATTTCACGAGACAGTGTTGCGTCTCATCAAAAATTTGTGTGCAAATTAGATATTCCGTTTGCCTTACTTTCCGACCCTGACGAAACCGTATGCCGTCAATTTGGCGTGATGAAAGAAAAAAATATGTACGGCAAAAAAGTATGGGGCATAGAACGCTCAACCTTTATTTTGAACAAAAAAGGCGAAATGGTGCAGGAATGGCGAAAAGTCAAAGCGGCGGGGCATGCCCAAAGCATTTTAGAATGGGTAAAAAATTTTCAGGCTGCCTGAAAACAAAAAAGCCATTGTTTTCCAATGGCTTTTCATCAAATTTAATCTAAACAATCTGCGTTTGTGGTTCATCACCTTGTCTTGGGCGGATTAGTCCTAAATCAAATACGGTTTCGCCCGTGCCACGCAATAGGTTCATGGCGGCTTGTTTATCGTCTGGCGACACAATCACCACCATGCCAATGCCGCAGTTGAATGTGCGGTACATTTCGTGTTGCGCAACATTGCCGTTTTCTTGTAACCATTTGAATAATTTAGGCATTTGCCAAGCGGCGGCTTTGATTTCGGCAACCGTATTTTCAGGCAGCACTCTGGGGATATTTTCTAACAAGCCACCGCCTGTAATGTGTGCCATACCTTTGATTTTAATGGTTTTCATCGCCGCTAACAGCGGTTTAACATATAAACGCGTAGGAGCGATAATCGCTTGGCGTAAGGATTTGCCGTTATCAAATTCCGCGTCCAAGTCAGGATTTGCTTTGTCTAAAATTTTTCGCACCAAAGAAAAACCGTTCGAGTGAATGCCGTTAGACGCTAAACCTAAAACGCAGTCGCCTGCCTGAATGTCTTTGCCTGTAATAATTTCGTCTTTTTCAGCCACGCCCACTGCAAAGCCTGCCAAGTCGTATTCGCCCACAGGATACATGTCAGGCATTTCTGCGGTTTCGCCGCCGATTAAGGCACAGCCTGATTCTTCGCAACCTTTGGCAATGCCTTGTATGACTTGGGCGGCTTGTTCCACATTCAACTTGCCGCAAGCGAAATAATCCAAGAAAAACAAGGGTTCTGCACCTTGCACAAGAATATCATTCACGCTCATCGCCACCAAATCAATGCCAACGGTGTCGTGGCGATTCCATTCAAACGCCAAACGCAGTTTGGTACCCACGCCGTCCGTGCCTGAAACCAACACAGGGTTTTGATATTTTTTGGAAATTTCCACAATCGCCCCAAAACCGCCTAAACCGCCCAACACTTCGGGACGCATCGTACGGCGTGCGAACGGTTTGATTTTTTCCACCAAAGCATCGCCTGCGTCAATATCCACGCCTGCATCACGATAACTTAAAGATTGCGTCATTTGACTTAAACTTTCCGTTTGAAAAAATAATTCGCTATTTTATCTGAAATTGATGATTATCGCTTGTGATTGTGTTTCAGGCTGCCTGAAACAAAGATTACACCTATTGTGTTCATGTTATCAACGCCTATCGGCGTTTGTTAAAACCTGCGGTTTTAACTGGATTGCCGCGACTTGCCTTGACAGGCAAGTCTCGCAATGACACTGGTTTTATTTTCAGGCTGCCTGAACGATAATAAAACCACTTATTGATTAAATATTCACCCAAACAATGTGTTTTTATAATATTTGCCGTGTAGATAATGTTATAATCTCCCTTTTCATTGAATTGCAGTATTTTAATCAACACACAAGTCTTACCCCACGAGCGTAACTTGATGAATAAAAAAGAAATTTCTCTTTATTTAGATGGCTTATCAAGTGGCACGGAAACGCTTTTTTTGCGTCATTTAGAAGCCATTAACCGCTTATCTCGCTATGAAGAAAGCGGTGTCTTGTCGTGGCTTACCGCTGAAAACGCCGATTCTGCCGATATGTTTTTCTTGGGTGAAGACCACCATTTTGATAATCCCCTGCAATTACACCGTCCGATTTTGTTTGACGGCGTTGTGCCACCCGCTTTGCGTCCCGTAGCGGTGCGTGTGAAATTTCCGATGACTTCTAACGCTTTGCGTGAGTTAATGCTGCAAACGCTGGAAGATTTTAAGCCTGTCAAAGAAGAAGAAGACGATCGCAAAATCACCATTCATTTGCCTGAACGCAAAGAAAAACCTACCAGCCCAGAAACCGCACCACAAGCGACAACGGCAGGACAAGCGGATAAAAAATCGCTTGAAAAAGTCAGCATTCACTTGCCTAAACACCACAGCGTTGCCAAAGAAAAACCTGCGGAAAAAGTGGTAGAAAAGCCCATACAAAAAGCAGCCGAAAAACCTGTTGAAGAAGTTATTGAAAAAACCGTTGAAAAATCAGCGGAAAAACCTGTTGAAGAAGTTGTTGAAAAAGCCGCAGAAAAACCCGTAGAAAAAGTTGTTGAAGCACCAACGGCAGAAAAAACGATTGAAAAATCACCAGAACAAACCACCATCGCAAACACTGATTTGCCGTTTTTTGAAGGCTACCTGAAAACTTATCAGCCCAAAGAACAAACCCATTCTTTAATTTATAAAGACGGAAAAACCATTTATATCAACCGTTTGCAAGGTAAAGTGTTTGCCGATTGCGAAAATATCCGCGATTTGGTGAAAATTTTATCCACCGAACAGCCCGAAATCCGCGACTTTAACGACAATCACGGCGATTTGCGTACCTTTCCTTTTGACGCCGTGCTGTGGTCTTACGGCTTACACGCCCCATTGTTTGATGAAATCGTCAAAAAATTCGATGTTACAGGACAGAAAGCACGCTTAAAACGCTGGCCACTGTTCGGTAAATGGGAAACCGAAAGCAAGTTATTGTTTTTAACCACATTATTCACGCAAAAAGCCGCATCTTTGCGTGAAGCCGAAGTCAAATCAGGGCAAAACAAAGACTTTGTTCTGCATTTTATGGCAGCGGCAGAACTCGCAGGCTTACCGTTTGAATTAGAACAATCCAACGAAACCGAAGAAACGCCGATCACCGAGAAAAAGAAAGTCGATTGGATTAACAGTCTGCGTAAAAAATTGAATATGAACAACATATTATCGGGAAACTGAAATGACTAAAAAAGAACGCAACTCATCACTACACAAAATCCTGTTTATCGGTCCGACTGGTGCAGGCAAAACCACTGCAATCACCGCCATCAGCGACACACCGCCGATTACCACCGAAGCGGCGAACACAGGGGCAGACAAACAAACCACCAAATCCACCACCACCGTGGCAATGGATTACGGCAGCATTGAATTAGAACACGATGTGGTGCATTTATACGGCATTCCCGGACAAAAACGCTTTCGCTTTATGTGGCCGATTTTGGCACGCGGTGCGTTCGGTTGCGTGGTGTTGATTGACGAGTCCCGCGATGACCCACTGCAAGACTTGGACGACTACATCAAAGCCTTTGACGACTTAATCCGCCGACAATCTTTTGTAGTCGGCGTAGTGAAAACGCCCAAAGACGGTATGGCGATTGAAAAATACTCCGCCTTTTTCGCGAATCTTGGCATGTTTCCACCGATTTTTGAAGCCGATGTGCGTGAAAAAGCCGATGTGTTAATGATGTTAGAAATTTTACTCATCAATCAGGAAATCAATTAAAAGGTATTGCAATGATAGAAAATCAACAACACGCATTGCGTTACGATAACATCAGCCGACAGGCGGCAATGTTGCAACAACACATTGACGAATTAGCAGAAAATCTGCAAGGGTTGAGTTATTGCATTATTGCCACCGATGACGGCTTTCCCATAGCCAACACCCCGATGAGCCCGCAAGACGCCGAAGGCAAAGCCGCTCTGACTGCGTCATTAGAAGGCTTGGGCGAAACCGTTGCCTACGAATCCGACTGCAACGATGTACAAGCCGTGCAAATTGAATGTGCAGACGGCTTTATTTTCAGCCGTGCCATTTATTTAGACGCAGAACACCGCGTTGCCTTATTATTAGCCACCACAGGCAAAACCAAACCTGCCACCATTTTATGGTATGTGCGTGATATGGTAAATAAAATTCAGGCAGCCTTTGCAGAAACGGCATATTGATGATAAAACGCCATGATAAAAAAGACAGCGTTATGGGCTGTCTTTTTTATGGGGTGATTGAGTTTTCAGGCTGCCTGAAAGTGTAATCATCAGACATAAATAACAGAATTTTTTATTGTTTTATTTCTATTAAATTCATTTTTACGCCAAGAACTTTCGTCATTTAAAACTATCCACCGCTGTTCTTCGGTACGATAAAACCAATCCTTATCAATTTGATAATATACTTGCGAGCCATTTATTTCAATAATATTGGCAATATTGTTATCATGATAATTATTTTGATCAAAATCTGTAAAAGTTCTTTGTCCCATTTCTGCGTAAAGTGCATTAAGATGATCTAAAATATCGCATAAATTTTCACTCATTTTTTCTACATTAAGTCCAATTTCTTTTGCTTCTCGTAATAAAATTGGATAATCATGAGTTGGATAAGCACTATTTAATTTTTCACTAATTGATTTGATTTTCTTTTCATCTTGATAATGATATTGCAGAATTTCACTACAAATTTTTAAAGATAAACTGGTTGCTCTATCAACTGCACCAAAAACCAAAGGGTGAATATATTCGTATAGCACTTTATATGGATTTTCGTCTATCGATTTTTCATTATCTTTCCATAATTTCATTACTCTATCTAATTCATTCATAGATACACTCACTAAATCATTAGTTCTGGTGCGTGGTGATAATTCATGAGTTAAAGAAGTATCAACAGAAGTTAAATAGCCTAATGGACTCATAATTATTTTATTAGCCCCTAATGCTATCATTGTTGCAGCCGAAGCACAATTTGATGGAATTAAAACAATTAACTCATCACAATGCGTACGCAAAATAGAAACAATTTTTAATGCTGCAATGCCACTTCCGCCATCACTTTTGATACAAAAATAAAGTTTTTTGAATTTTTTTCCTTTAAGTAATCGATAAAAAGCAATGGCATCATTTTCACAAACATTTCCAGCATTGGAATTGTAATAGGTAATCAATGGGGCTTTGAGTAATTTTTCAATTTTACTCATCGTATCTTGTGTTTCTGCAAATAAAATTGGGGGTTGTTTGGGGTTTTTTTTCATATTCACTATTCCGTAAATTTAATTGTATTTTCAGGCTGCCTGAAAAAGTTTTTTATTGCCGTTTTTATAGTCGATTGACAGAAGAAACCCAAAGCGTTGCTACCATTTTGCCGTCCTATTTATACTGTCGAAAGACTTTACCGCTATATTATTTAAGTAAAATTACTTTTCCGATTCTTTCACTCTTTGACCTGTTTTATCAATATAAAACCACTCTTCATTTTTATTGACTTTTGCCATACCGTTTTCAAAATCATTGGCGAAATTGTATTCAAAGGGGATAACCGTTTTGCCTTGTGTGTCAATATAGCCTTTTTTACCGCCTTTTTTGGCGTGTGCTAAACCTTCTTTGAAATCAGATACATGGTCGTATTCTAATGGAATAACCACTTTACCTTCGGCATTGATAAAGCCAAATTTATGTTCTTTTTGTACAACCGACAAGCCTTCGGACAAACAGCCCACTCTTTTATAACCTGTCGCACGGGGACGCACGCATTCGGCAAAAGCGGTGTTGCTTATCAAAACAGCCATTGCCAATAATGGGTATAAAAAACGCGGAATAAAGTGCGATGTGTGTGTCATTGTATTTCTCCTAACCTACTGAAAAATAAGGAAAACAATTAAATGTAAATGACAAAATCGGTGTTATTATATAACTAAGTATCTATTTTTGATATTTTTTATATTAGTGCAATGCAATATAAGAAGAAAGAAAAAATTTGTAGCCTTTTCAGGCAGCCTGAAAACAAGGTTTATTTGCACAAAGTGCAACTCATTGATTTACGAAGTAAATCAATGGATTGCGAAGCAATCAAACCGAAGTTTCTACGAGCCGTAAGGCGAAGTTAAAATAAGGTTTATTTCACCGTTAGGTGAAATCTTTATTGACGAAGTCAATAAAAGGTTTGCGTTAGCAAACAAGCCGAAGTTTAGGCGAAGCCAAAACAAGGTTTATTTTTGACGAAGTGCAAATCATTGATTTACGAAGTAAATCCATGGATTACGCAGTAATCAAACAGCAGTTTCTACGAGCCTATGGCGTAAGTTAAAACGCATTTTTTATGCCAAAACTGCCCTATTTCCTTTATAATCCTACACTTTCAATCATTCAACAAACAAGAGAGAAACAGCGATGACTCTTCATAAAATTTTACCTTTATCCTTATTGGCTTTGTCTTTAACCGCTTGCGGCATTTTGAGCCAGCCGCCTGCTCCTGTGGAACAAGGCACCAGCATTCAACCTGCCCCTGCTCCTGTTGTGGAAAATCCTTACGGTGCGGCAGATGACGCTCCTTATACACCGCCAGCGGCGACTCCTGTGCAACCTGCACCCGCACCCGTTTCAAGCGGTTCGTATGTGCCGCCCAATAGCACTTATATTCCGTCTAACGCCCCTGTCGATCCCAATGCCACAACGCACACAGTGGTGTATGGCGACACGGTGTATAACTTGTCCAAACGCTACAATATCAATGCGGACGAGTTGCGTTCGCTCAACAATATTGTGGATAACAACATTACCATTGGTCAGGTTTTGCGTTTGCCTAATCGTGGAGCGGTTGCGACACCTGCACCTGCACAACCTGCCCCAGCGGTTGCACCTGCTACGCCTGCAACACCTGCCGCTGCACCTGTGGTATCAGGTACAACGCGTCAAGTCGCAGGCATTACATGGGCTCGTCCAACAAACGGACAGATTTTCAGCAACTTTGGCGGCACCAATAAAGGCGTAAAATATTCAGGTCAATCAGGACAACCCATTTACGCCGCCGCTGACGGCGAAGTAAAATACAGCGGTTCAGGCTTGCGTGGTTATGGTAACTTATTGATTATTCAACACAATTCTAAATACCTAACCGCCTACGGCAACAACGCCACAATTATGGTGAAAGAAGGTCAAAAAGTAAAACGCGGTCAGCAAATTGCCACAATGGGCAACACCGATGCCACACAAACGCAACTGCATTTTGAAGTGCGTGAGAATGGCAATGCGGTTGATCCGACTAAATTTGTACCATAAAATTTTTATGGCGTAATAACCCCTATCCCTTTGGTATAGAAAGAAAAAAACATGATATTCAATATGTCCAGTTTTGATTTTTATATTATTGGCATAGGGGTTGTTTTATTTATCAGCGTTTATGCCAGTAAAATTTCTGAAAAAATTGGCTTGCCGATGTTATTGGTCTTTTTAGGCTTTGGTATGCTATTGGGTTCAGACGGAATTGTCGGCATTGAATTTAATAATCCCGAATTAGCACGCAATATTGGTACCGTTGCTTTAATTTGCATTTTATACAATGGCGGATTAAGTACGCAATTCAAAGAAATTAAATCCGTTTTAACACCTGGTATTATGTTAGCCACAATCGGCGTATTATTAACCGCATTGATTATGGCAGGTTTTATTCATTATATTTTAGATTTATCTTTTTTACATGCACTATTATTGGGTTCTATTGTTTCTTCCACAGACGCTGCGGCGGTTTTTATGATATTGCGGTCGCAAAAAATTGAATTAAAAAACAATATCAATAAACTATTAGAATTGGAATCAGGCAGTAATGACCCTATGGCGATTTTTCTGACAGTATCCATATTAAATTTAATTGTATTAGAAGACGCAAATTCAGTTAATGATATATTACTTAATTTTGTTTTACAATTTTTAGTAGGCGGTGCATTGGGTTTTACTTTTGGTTATTTATTTCCCAGAATCTGTGCCACATTAAAACTCATGCAAACAGGACTTTATCCTTTAATTAGCCTTGCGTGGATGTTAATGATGTTTGGTGCGTCTTCTGCAATTGGCGGTAATGGTTATTTAACCATTTATATTGCAGGAATTGTCATTAACAAATATTATTTTACCAACAAAGAAAACATTATGGCTTTTCACGAAGCGATTGCGTGGATGATGCAAATTTTGGTATTTTTAATATTAGGCTTATTGGTTTTCCCCAGCGATTTACCGAATTTTGCCATTCAGGCAGCCTTATTAGCCGCCGCCTTGATTTTTATTGCTCGCCCTGCCGCTGTTTTTATTTCACTGATTGGCAGTCGTTATAAAATAAATGAAAAAACCTATATTTCGTGGGTCGGATTAAGGGGAGCCGTGCCGATTATTTTAGCCACTTATCCTTACACTTATCAATTACCCGAATTTCACGCTATTTTTAATACGGTATTTTTTATGGTATTGATTTCGGTGTTAATTCAAGGAATGAGTATTAACTTTACGGCAAAAAAATTAAATATTGTGAAAAAAGAAAATAATGAAGATTTTTCGATTTAATCTAAAATATTTCAGGCAGCCTGAACAATGTTAAATATCAACTTTTCCCAACCCATTTTAGCGATTGATTGTGGCACGAGCGTGATGTCATTAGCCCTTAAAGTTGATGAGCAAGTGTTTGAAATCAATCAAGATATTGGTGCCAAGCAGTCGGAGCATTTACTGCCTGCCTTGCGTGATTTGTATCTTCACGCAGGCGTTGATACGCCTGATTTGGCAGCGATTGTGCTCAATCAAGGACCAGGGGCTTTTACGGGTTTGCGTGTGGGGGGAAGTGTGGCACAGGGTTTGGCGGCGGCGTTTGCTATTCCCCTAATTGGCGTGCCGTCTTTGGACGCTTTGGCTTATTCTGTCCCCCCCTGCCCTTGTGTTTTGGCGGCAATGGACGCACGCATGGGCGAAGTGTTTTATGCGTTTTTTGATACCGAACGAAAACAGCGATTAAGCGATTATTGCGTGGGGCGTGCGGTTGATATTCGGCTGCCTGAAAAATTTTCTCAATGTGTTGTTGTGGGTAATATTTATCTTTCAGGCAGCCTAAAAGTTATTGATTATATTGAAAAAATGCCAAAAGCCCAAGATTTTCTCAATATTGCTTCAAGCGGTCGTTATGCGGTGATGACGGCGGAAAATATGTCGCTTCTGTATGTTCGCGATAAAATTGCTCTTACCGCTGTGGAGCAGGCTCAACGCAAAAAGGAAATGGCACAATGAGCGTGATGCGACAGGCAAACATTTGCGATTTAACGCAAATTGTTGCACTGAATATCAACAGTAACGACAATGCGTGGGCAGAACAGCATTTTCAGGCAGCCTTAAACAACAATCAAATAGAAGTTATTGAATATCAAGGGAAAATTATTGCTTTTGCGATTTGGCAAACGGTGTTAGACGAAGCGGAATTGCATTTAATTTTGACCGACAAAACACATCGCCGACAAGGTTATGGCGAAAAACTGATACAATCGTTTGTGGCAAACAATCCGCACATTAAGCGAATTGTTCTGGAAGTGCGAAAAAGCAATAAGGCGGCAATCAATTTATATGAAAAACAAGGATTTAGGGCAATTTCTGAACGCAAAGATTATTATATGTTTCCGATTGAAAATGCCTTGATTATGGAAAAAATATGTTAAGTGCAAGATACATACATTTGGCAGACGCGTTGGGCTTGGGAGCGTTGTGGTTAAAACGCGGGGCGAAAGTGATTACGCCCCAAACGCGTCCGACTTTAACGCATACGCCGAATGCCAAACGCATTCATCTGCCCAAAATTGAAGCCAAACAAAAGCCTGCACCTGCCCCGATTGCCACGCCCACAATCGACCCTGCCGCCTTACTTGCCGTGCGTTGCGTCTGGACAAAAACGGTTGCCGCCAACGGCGTTTCTGTATTATGGCTCACCTTGCGTTCGCAACTGAATATTTCCGCTGCCGAACTCACTGAAAAAAGCACAGTCGGCAAATTATTGCGGCAGTTAATTTATGCGGCAAGTCGCACGCAAAATATCATCTGGCATCATTTGCCTGATAATGCTGTTGTTTCAGGCAGCCTGAAACTGCCTGATAGTGCCGATAAAATAATTGTATTGAGCGAAGAATTAGCACAATATATTCAAACAGATACGCCCAAACTCACCCTACCACACCCCGAACGCTTACGCGAAACACCACAACGCAAAAGCGAAGTGTGGCACAAAGTGCAGGCGTTTTTAGTGGCATAAATCATCTTTCAGGCAGCCTGAAACCTTTAAAAACCATATAGCAAAACCGTATTATTCGGCGTAAAATCTCAACTTTTACTGTCTCAACAAATCACAGACAAGGAAATCCGCAATGTTTAAACATGTCGATTATTATGCAGGCGACCCGATTTTAAGTTTGGTCGAAACATTCAAACAAGACGAACGCCCCAACAAAGTGAATTTGGGCATTGGCGTTTATTACACCGATGAAGGCAAATTGCCCTTGTTAGACTGCGTGAAAACCGTAGAAGACGAAATTGCCGCCGCCCACACGCCGCGTGCTTACTTGCCTATGGAAGGCTTGGCAGGATACCGCAAAGCCTGCCAAAACTTGCTGTTCGGCGAAAATTCCGAAGCGGTTGCCGCTGGACGAGTAGCAACCATTCAAACTTTGGGCGGTTCGGGTGCGTTGAAAGTGGGTGCAGACTTTTTACGCAAATATTTTCCCAAAGCCAAAGTTTATGTTTCCGATCCCACTTGGGGCAACCACATTGGCATTTTTGAAGGGGCAGGCTTTGAAGTGTGTGCATACCCTTATTACAGCAAAAATCACGGCGGCGTGCGTTTTGAAAAAATGACCGAATTTTTAAAAGGGCTGCCTGAACACGACATCGTGCTGTTGCACCCCTGCTGCCACAACCCCACAGGCGTGGATTTATCGCCTGCACAATGGGACGAAGTGTTGGACATCATCAAAAACCGCAAACTGATTGCCTTTATGGACATTGCCTATCAAGGCTTGGGCGATGGTTTGGAACAAGACGCATACGCCATTCGCCGTGCCGAAGAAATCGGTTTATCGTTCTTTGTTAGCAATTCATTTTCCAAAAACTTGTCTTTATACGGCGAACGCGTAGGCGGTTTGTCTGCCGTTTGCCCAGATAAAGAGCAAGCCGAATTAGTTTATGGACAACTCAAATTCACCGTCCGCCGCATTTATTCCAGCCCCCCATCACACGGCGGCAATGTGGTTGATAAAGTAATGAACACGCCTGAATTGTACAAACAATGGACACAAGAAGTGGAAAGCATGCGACAACGCATTGCTTTAATGAGAACGCAACTGGTTGCCGTATTAAACGAAAAAGTGCCAGGACGCGACTTTTCCTACTTTACCAAACAACGCGGTATGTTCAGTTTCACAGGCTTAAACCCTGAACAAGTGGATAGACTTCGCAACGAATTTGCGGTTTATTTGGTGAAATCAGGCAGAATGTGCGTGGCTGGTTTGAACAGCAAAAACATCGACTATATCGCCAACGCTTTTGCCGAAGTTTTGCGTTAATTGTTTGATATAGTTAAAAATAAAGGCTGCCTGAAAGTTTCAGGTAGCCTTTTTTCAGGCTACCTGAAAATCAGTGAGCAGTGAATCGTGAGTAGTTGTTTCGTTTTGCCTTGCGGCAAAACAATTTGTATTTAGATAACGCTTCGACTATTCTTTTAGGCTGCCTGAAAAAAAATCGAAGCGTTATTAAAAACATATCCGTCAAGCCTGACAAGGCTTGACTTAACAACTGCTCACTACTCACTGCTAACTGCTCACTGCTCACTACTCACTGCTAACTGCTCACTACTCATTGCTCACTGCTAACTGCTCACTGTCAATGTGCTTCTTCCCAATTTCGTCCCACGCCGACTTCTGCTAACAATGGCACGGATAATTTGGCAACGCTTGCCATTAACTTGGGCAGGTTTTCGCAGACAATTTCTTTTTCATTTTCAGGCACTTCTAAAATCAGTTCGTCATGCACTTGCATGATTAAGTGGGCATTCAGGCTGCCTGAAATTAACCAGTCATCAACCGCAATCATCGCTTTTTTAATAATATCGGACGCGGTGCCTTGCATGGGGGCATTCACTGCGGCACGCTCTGCTGCCGCTTGTTTGAGTTTGTTTGTGGCGTTAATTTCGGGCAAGTAAAGCCGTCTGCCAAACAGGGTTTCTACGAAACCTGCCGTGTGGGCTTGTTGCTTGGTGCGTTCGATATATTCGACAACCGCAGGATAGCGGGCGAAATAGCGTTCGATAAAGTGCTGTGCATCTTCATTGCTAATGCCTAAATTTTGTGCCAAGCCAAACCGCCCCATGCCGTAAATCAAGCCAAAGTTAATGGTTTTGGCGTAGCGGCGTTGTTCGGCGGACACCACACTTGGTGCAATATTAAAAATCTCGGCGGCGGTTCGGCGGTGTATGTCTTCGCCCTGATTAAATGCACTGATTAAGCCCGTGTCGCCTGATAAATGTGCCATAATCCGCAGTTCGATTTGCGAATAGTCGGCAGAAATGATGACGCTATTTTGCGGTGCAATAAAGGCTTGGCGGATTTTTCTGCCTTGCTCTGTGCGTATGGGAATATTTTGCAAATTCGGGTTGTTGCTGGCTAATCGCCCTGTAACCGCAACCGCTTGGGCGTAAGTGGTATGCACTCTGCCATTTGCGTCTAATAATTGTGGCAGTTTATCGCTGTAAGTGGATTTCAGTTTTGCCAAGCCCCTGTTTTCCAAGATAATTTTAGGCAGTGGATAATCCAAGGCTAATTTTTCTAACACCGCTTCATTTGTGGAAAATTCGCCTGTGGGTGTTTTTTTCACACCTTTTGTGGGAATACCTAATTTATTAAACAAAATTTCTTGCAGTTGTTTGGGCGAGTTTAGGTTAAACGGTTGCCCTGCTAATTTGTATGCTTTTTCTTCTAAATCAAGCATTTGCTGACCTAATTCATGGCTTTGGCGTTGCAATTCTTCGCGGTCAATCAAAACGCCGTAGCGTTCCATTTGCCACAAAATTTGTGCAATCGGCAATTCTAATTCTTCATATAATTTCAGGCTGCCTGAATCCATTTTGCCACGCAAAAACTCTTCCAAACGCCACGCCCAGTCTGCGTCTTGGCAGGCATATTCTGTGGCGGTGTCAATCGCCACTTCGGCAAAGGAAATTTGTTTTTTGCCCTTGCCGCACAAATCTTCAAATTTAATGGTTTCGTGATGAAAATGCCGCAGGCATAAATCATCTAAATTGTGCAATAAATGGCTCTCGATGAGATAAGACGCCAACATAGAATCGCCCACAACGCCTTGTAAATCAATGCCGTGATTAGCCAAAATATGGCGGTCGTATTTTAAGTTCTGCCCCACTTTGTGCAGGTTGGGATTTTCTAAAAACGGTTTGAGTTTGGCTAAAATCAGATTTTCGTCCATTTGTTGCGGATGAGAAACAAAGGTATGGGCAATCGGCACATACACCGCATCGCCCGCAGCAAAGGCGAAACTGATACCAATGAGCCGTGCGTCTTGCGGATTTAGGGAAGTGGTTTCGGTATCCACAGCAATTTTTTGGGCGTTGGCTAAACGAAGACACAATGCGTCTAAATCTTGTTGATTTTTCACGCAAATATAATGCGTTTTTATGTTTTCAGGCTGCCTGAATAAATCATCTGTTTGATTATTTTCAGGCTGCCTGAAAGCATTATCATTAAATAAATCATCTATTTGATTATTTTCAGAAAGATTGTCACGCCGAGCATTCTGCTCGTCTCGCAACGACAATACCGTCTGCGATAAATCGCTAACGGCTAACTGTCGATTTTCAGGCAGCCTTTTTTCTTGCTGTAATGCGTCTTCTGCCGCTTTCACCAAACTTCTAAAACCCAAATGCTGAAAATGCGGCAATAAGGCGGCGTAATCCGCTGCTTTGCGTTTTAAGTCGTCCAAGCCGCACGGCAAATCCATATTATCTTTTAATAGAATTAACTGACGAGATAAAGGCAAATAAGACATCGCAGAACGCAAATTGTCCCCAATCTTGCCGCCGATTTTATCCGCATTTGCTAACAAATTATCCAAAGAAGCAAACTCTGCTAACCACTTTGCCGCCGTTTTTGCCCCGCATTTATCCACACCGCGAACATTATCAACCTTATCGCCCATCAGCGTTAAATAATCCACAATTTGTTCGGGATACACCGCAAATTTCGCAAACACGCCGTCTCGGTTATAAACCGCGTCTTTCATGGTATCAATCACCGTGATTTGGTCATTGACCAACTGCATTAAATCCTTATCGCCCGAAGATATGGCAACCTGAAAACCGTTTTGTGCCGCCTGTTTTGCCAAAGTCGCCAGCACATCATCGGCTTCCACGCCCGCAATCGCCAACACATTCCAGCCCGATAAATCCGCCAAAACACGAATTTGCTCGGCTTGCGGTCGCAAATCATCAGGCATAGGCGGACGGTTCGCCTTATATTCAGGATACAAATCGTGGCGAAAATTTTTACCTTTTTCATCAAAAACAACCGCACAATGGGTATAATCAGCCATTTGCGTGCTTAATTTTCGTAACATATTGAGCATAGCAAACAACGCCCCAGTCGGCTCGCCATAAGGCGAAGTCAAGGGCGGTGCGGCGTGATACGCACGATATAAATACGAAGAACCATCAACCAACAATAATTTTTTCATTTGAGGAAGCCTTTTTATGACAAAAGAAGAACAACCCGCCTATTTTACCGAAACCATTAGCGAATTTACCGCCGCCGAAGACGAATTACGCAATATTCGTCCTGCGGTAAGCATTTTTGGCAGTGCCAGAATATCATCGGATAGTCCAGTATATCAACAATGCGTAACATTAGCACAAAAATTATCCGACACAGGTTTTAACATTATTTCAGGCGGCGGGCCGGGCATTATGGAAGCCGCCAACAAGGGAGCAAAAGCGGGAGTAAGCCGTTCAGTGGGCTTAAATATAGAATTGCCGCATGAGCAATTTGCCAACCCATACCAAGATATTTCCTTGAATTTTAAGCACTTTTTTTCAAGAAAATATATGTTTATCCGCCATTCGATTGCCTTTGTTACCATGCCAGGCGGCTTTGGCACTTTGGACGAAGTCTCCGAAGTGCTGACCTTAATCCAAACCCAAAAAATGCCCCCAGCCCCGATTATTCTGTTTGGCGAACAATTTTGGACAGGCTTAAAACAATGGTTAGAAAACAGTATGCTGCCTGAAAGACTGATTTCTGCGGGCGATACCGACTTATTGCAAGTTGTTGATAATATAGATAAAGTTGTAGAAATTGTCTGCCAACACTACAACCAAACAGCCCAAGACGAAGACCCACAATGCGAATGTGGCAAGTGGCGGATTTAATGGTTTGCAAAAGTTTCAGGCTGCCTGAAAACAAAAATATGGAGTATTAAAAAATGAAAAAAATATTATTTTCTTGGTTTGCATTAACAAGCATTTTTAATGTTTATGCTGATGACAGCAATGTTTTGTTTTATATTGAAACCACAAGTCCAACAAATATGTCTATTCAAAGAACAGCAATTAACGCTGTAAAATTGCAAGGCAACAACAATCTCAAAGTTCAAGAATTAGAACAAGCATTAAATAAAATAGAAGAAGAGAATGTTAAATATTCGCGTGGCGAAGAATTATCATTAAATCCATATTGGCAAAATATGCAAGAATTACAATTAAATGCTATTCATCTGTCGTTAATTAACAAAATTAACGAACCACATATTCCTGTTGTCTATCGAAAAGTTAATGACGAAGTTTATTCCATTTATTATAGCGTTTATAAAAATAATATCTCTTTTGTAAAAGCAGAAAAAAACAACAAACCAACAGAATTTATTCGTTATACATTTATTGATAACACACCGTTTTCTGTTTTCACACACCCATCAGAAACAGAAAGTTTAATGGCAAGTGCGATTGGTTGTTATACAAATAAAAACAATCAAGTACAAATATTTGGCAAACGAAGTTCTCATCAAAAATGTAAAGATTACATCGACCAAGCAAATCAATATAAAGAATTTGCAGAAACTTACCATAAATACAAAGGATTATCTCCTGATAATGTTACAAAATATACAATGAGCATTTTTGGTAGAAATGACATACAACGCTATCAATGGCAAAATATAAAAGAAATAATGCCCAAAAATGCGAAAGAAAATTCTTTATCGGTATCATTTGATAAAAACAATAAACCCGTAACTTTATTTTATGGTTATGATATTCCTTATAATGACGGTTTTTTACAATACAGTAATAACTTTTATTTCAAAAATGGTGATTTAATTTCTGGCGAAAGTAGTTATATTTTCAAAAAAGATAATTATTCTTATAATCGTGATATACATCATCAACTTGAATATATTTTTTATTCAGGAAAGGTATTTTATTATAAAGATAATACAAACTGGATATTTTCACCCACATTAGAAGATGAAATAGAATTATCTCGTCAAGAAACAAAATTGAAAGAAAATCGAGATACCAAACGACAGGCTTTGATTTTAGGTCGTGATATGCCCAAATACACACAACAATTATTAAAAACGGCTTATCAATTAAAACCAAAATCTACTAAAAAAGATTGTGCCAAACATATTAAATTCGGCGAAATATGTACTTATTCTTTGCCTTAAATCTTTCAGGCAGCCTGAAAACTAAAAACAAAAGGAAAAACAAAATGTTACGAAACGAACTCATCTCGTATATTGACACATTACTCAACACGCAACAATTTAAAGACTACGCTCCGAATGGTTTGCAAGTTGAAGGCGGTATGGAAGTGAATAAAATTCTGTGTGCCGTAACCGCCAGCCGTGCGGCGATTGAAAAAGCAGTGGAAATTCAAGCAGATACCTTGCTTGTTCATCACGGAATGTTTTGGAAGAGCGAACCGCTCACCATAACAGGCTGGAAAAAACAACGCATCTTGCTGTTATTACAGCATAATATCAATCTGCTTGCCTATCATCTGCCTTTGGACGCACACGAAGACATCGGCAACAACGCACAACTTGCCCAAAAATTAGGTTTTACCGTACAGCAATTTACCGAAGAACAAGGCTTGTTAGCAATATGTTTTTCCGAAAAAAACAAACGCTTGGCGAATTATGCCAAACCATTGCCAAAAAATTAAACCGCACACCACTTTGCATAGGCGAGCCAAATAAAATCATTCAAAAACTGGCTATTTGCACAGGCGGCGGACAAGGCTTTTTTCAGGCAGCCTGTAACGCAGGTGCGGACGCATTTATCACAGGCGAAGCGTCCGAAGCACAATTTCACTTGGCACGCGAGAGCCAAACCGCCTTTATATCCGCAGGACACCATGCCACAGAACGCTATGGCATACAAGCACTCGCCCAAAAAATTCAACAACAATGGGGCGTGGAATGCGTGTTTTTTGATGAAGATAATCCGATTTAGAAAGGCAGTGAGCAATGAGCAGTGAGCAATTATTATGTTTTGCCTAACGGCAAAACGGATTGTTTTAGATAACGCTTCGAGTTTTTTTCAGGCAGCCTGAAAGAATAATCGAAGCGTTATCTAAAAAACAATCGTCAAGCCTGACAAGGCTTGACTTAACAACTGCTCACTGCTCACTGCTCACTACTTCTCAATCCGCCGAATATCTCGCAACTTAAAGCCCAAAGCAAACAGTGTGGCGAAATAGGCAACAATGCCTGCACACACCAACGCCAAAAGTTGCAGCACCCGCACGGCGGCTCGTCCGTCCCATGCTAATGGCATTAGGGTTTGTTTTTGTAAGCCGATTAACACGGCGAACATCACGATTAACGCCACGCACAAACGCAAGAAAAATTTTTTCATCGCAGGGTCGGGTTGGTAAATGCCTTTTTTGCGTAATAATATATATAAAACAAGAGCATTCAGGCACGCACCTGACGCAATCGCGGCGGCTAATCCTGCGTGTTTGAAGTGCCACACCAACGCCAAGTTCATACATTGCGTAAAAATCAGCGTACAAATAGCCACTTTTACGGGCGTTTTAATGTCTTGGCGGGCGTAAAAACCAGGTGCTAATACTTTCACCATAATCAAGCCAATTAAGCCTGCGGAATACGCCATTAGGGCTTTTTGCGTCATGATTGCGTCGTGGGCGGTAAATTCGCGATAGGCAAAAAGTGTTGAAATTAAAGGCAAGGACACCGCCGCCAAACCCACAGCCGCAGGCAAGGCAAGCAATAGCGTTAATTTAACCCCCCAGTCTAACAGCGATGAAAAACTGTCGCTGTTTTTGTCGGCGGCATGGCGAGATAAAGTGGGCAACAACATGGTGCCTAATGCCGCACCCAAAATGCCTGTGGGCAATTCCATTAAGCGGTCGGCATAATACAGCCAAGAGACGCTGCCAGTAGGCAAAAAAGACGCAAATATATTATTGATAACCAAAGAAATTTGTGCCACAGATACGCCCAAAATGGCAGGCAACATTTGCTTTAAAACCCGCCTTGCCCCTGCGTGCTTAAAATCTAATTTAGGCAGCCTGAAAAAGCCGATTTTGCGTAAAAACGGCAGTTGAAACGACAGTTGCAAAACGCCGCCGATTAACACGCCGATGGCTAATGCGGTTATGGGTTCGGCAAAATACGGCGAAAGCAAAACCGCACAGGCAATCATGGATAAGTTCAAAAAAACAGGCGTAAAAGCAGGAATGGCAAAACGGTTGTAAGTATTTAATAAACTGCTAACAAAAGATGATAATGAAATCAAAAAGATATACGGAAAAGTAATGCGTAATAATTTGGCAGACAAAGCAAATTTATCGGGTTCGGCGGCAAAACCTGGTGCGGTGATGCGAATAATCAACGGGGCGGCTAAAATGCCCAAAATGGTTATCCAAAACAACACAAACGCTAATAAGCCTGCGACATAGCGGGCAAAATTCACGGTTTCAGGCTGCCCCTGCGTGTTTTTGTATTCTGCCAAAATCGGCACAAACGCCTGCGAAAACGCTCCTTCGGCAAAAATCCGCCGCAGTAAATTAGGCAATTTAAACGCCACAAAAAAAGCGTCAGTCGCCGCACTCGAGCCAAATAATTGTGCGGTAACCGTATCCCGCACAAAGCCTAAAATACGCGAAATCGTGGTCATACCACTAATCTTGGCAAGGGTTTTGAGTAAATTCATTGCGTTGGTAGGTTGATAATAATAAGGCGATATTGTACAGGGTTTTCAGGCTGCCTGAAAAACAAAAGCGGAAAATAATTTCCGCTTTATTTATTTGATTTTATTTACTTTGTTGCAAGCGGTCGAATTTGGCTTGCAGTTCTTCTGGCGTTTCTTTGTGATTAGGGTCTTCGGCAATGCAATCGACTGGGCAGACCATTTGGCATTGCGGTTCGTCATGATGACCCACGCATTGTGTGCATAGGTCGGGGTTAATCACATAAATTTCATCGCCCTGCGAAATGGCGTTGTTGGGGCATTCGGGTTCGCACACATCGCAGTTAATACATTCATCGCTGATTAAAAGTGCCATTGTTTGTTCCTTTAATTTGTTAGGGGCTGTATTAGATTAGCCCAAAAAATTGCTAAATTTCACACCATTTTCGCAAGGTTTTGAGTTGCTGTTTTGGTGTTCCATAATTAAATCTAAACTCACATTCTTTCAGAAAAAGTGGGAAAGATTTGCGGTCAATG
>JAFTFY010000022.1 GCA_017458185.1 Neisseriaceae bacterium | reverse complement strand
TGATTAACGGTGAATTAAATGGTTTGGTTCAAAAAGACGGTATTGAACGCATTTTTCATTGTAAAGCCCATATTAGAAATATGGCAGTCAATACTTCTAAACAATTAGATAATTTATTATTGAATGAAATTGAACCTTTTGACTGGTCAAAAGCACAAGATTTTGAATATGCTTATATTGCAGGTCATCGTGCTAAATTAACTGATATTTCTGAAAATCAAATTCATCGGCGTGTTTTAGATGAAGCACAAGATGAATTTTTACCTGAAATACAAAAAACTTTCCATTCTCGTGGTGTGGATATTCAATTTACTGCGGATAATCATTTACTGAATAAAAATGCACTATTACCGATTTATTTTATTAAAGACGGTCATTTTAGTGCTTTTATGAATGGACAAACAGGCAGAATTTCTGCCAGTTGTGGTAAAGAAAAAAGATTTTTAAGTTCGTGGATTATTCATTCTGCTCTTGTTTCTGTAATTTCGTATTTATTATGTCTAATATTTTTGTTTAGTATTGGTGAAAAATCTTTGACTTGGAAAGAAGTCATAGAAATTTCAAGTATATTTGCTGGAATGTGGTTGTTTTTTACTATTCTTATTTTTAGTTTATTTGCTGAAAATCAAAAACGATTTATACTTTATCGCAGAAAAACACAACAAGGAAGTAATACAAAAAGTTATCGTAAAGATAAAAAATTAGAAATAGAAGAAAATGAAAATGTAAAAAATTATCATACATTGGTTTTTTATGAAGAATATTTTGAAACTAAATTAAAAACAACAAATATTAAAGATACTGTATTTTTTAATGAACAATATTCAAAACAAACAATTCCAGTAAGAATTAAAATTTTTCCATTAAAACGGATTAGAGATTTTTTATATAATTTAGTGATTTTTACTTTTTTTCCAGTTATTATTGCTTTAATCATTCGTCCTTTTGTAATGATAGCCAAAGGGGATATTTTAGGTATATTTCAATTTCCAAACTGGTCATTTTTATTCGGCGGTTTTATGTGGTATATGGCATTTTGTCCATTTTTTTATTTGTTTTATGCGATTAAAGTATTTAATCAACTTGCATACGAAAAACCATTTATATATCAAATAATGCCTGACGGTTCAGAACAACTGATTGGCACAAAAAAATCTCGTAATATAGGTTTATGGTCATTGCGTGATGATGAAAGATTTGTTAATTTATCAAAAATGTTAATATTGCCTGCATTGTTTGTATTAGTAATATCAATTTTAGGGACTTTATTTTTGAGTATATATTATAAATAAATGGATATTTTATATTTTCAGGCAGCCTGAAACTTATTTTTCATTTTAAAATGAACAAACGGATTTGCGGAAAACCTAACGGTTTTCGCTTATTTATAAAAATATCGTGAGCATCGTTAGATGCGAACAAATCCGTTTGTTAATATTTAAAGATTTTCCGTTAGGAAAATACAATCCGTGTAGTTATGAAAAATACAAACACAATAGGAAAAACAATAAAATGAACGACTTAATTAAAAAAATAGGCAGCCTGAAAGTTTCAGGCAGCCTGAAAACTTTACACGAATTGCACGCTAAAATAGCGATTGTGAATGAGTGCATACACATTGATTTGCCGTATCCCATCGGTTTTGCTGATGATTTAACCGCACAAATTGCCGCTTTAAGCGATAAAAAAGTTGTGTTAAATCAACAAATTATCACGCATAAGGTGAAACACGGTATTCAAACGCACCCTGAAATTAAAAATGTGATTGCGGTGGCCAGCGGCAAGGGCGGTGTGGGTAAAAGCACGGTTACGGCGAATTTGGCTGTGGCTTTGGCGAACGCTGGGGCAAAAGTGGGCATTATGGACGCGGATTTATACGGTCCTTCCGTGCCGACTATGTTTGGGGTAAGTGAAACTCGCCTAACGCCGCAGGGGGAGCAGTTTGTGCCGCCTGTGGTGAGCGATATTCAGTTAATGTCGATTGGCTTTTTAATGGAGAAAAATCGTTCTTTGGTGTGGCGTGGGGCGTTGGTCAATCAGGCGTTGCAACAAATGTTTTTTCAAACGGCGTGGGATAATTTGGATTATTTACTGATTGACTTGCCGCCTGGCACAGGTGATGTGCAACTCACACTCACGCAAAAAATTCCTTTGACGGCGGCGATTGTGGTAAGCACGCCGCAAGAAATGGCTCTGGCAGACGCACGCCGTGCGGTTGATATGTTTGCCAAAACCGCCATACCTGTGTTGGGTGTGGTAGAAAATATGTCGCTTTATATCTGCCCGTGTTGCGGCGAAGTGTCGCATATATTCGGCAAAAATGGCGGCAATGAATTAGCACAGCAGTTTGATTTGCCGCTATTGGGGCAACTGCCTATCCATGCTGAAATTTGCACGGCTATGGACAAGGGCGAGCCGCAAAATATTGATGAAAAAATACGCACAATGTTTCACAACACCGCCGCCCAAATCGCCTTTGCGATTGCCCAAATGGGCAAGGATTATAGCCAGTCGTTTGCAGGTTTAGGCGTGAGTGTGGAGAAGTAGCGGTTTAATATCGGTTTTCAGGCAGCCTGAAAATAAAAAAGGTGAAATAAATAATGCACAAATTTTTTCTAACATTATTACTTTTATCAATATCCGTAAGTTTTGCTGATACTAATTTCAGGCTACCTGAACAATGTATTTATGGTTCATGGAAATCGGATAAAGAAAAAACTGTTGAATATAATTTACCTGCGTGGCAATGGGCTTGGGAACATGTTTTTGAATATGAAATTACACCAGAACGCCGACAAGCCATTTTTAATATATTTGGTGATATGGAATGGACTTTTAATCCTGATGGAACAGGTCATAGTTATATGTCATCTAATCCTCCTGAATGGCAAAGAAAAAGTGGAAAATATAAAATTATTCAATCAGGTAAAAATTTTCTTTTAACTCGTAGTTACGATGAAGAAAAACAAGAATATCGATTTATGACCTATTTCTTTGAAAATCCTAATCTTTTGTGGGTAAGAATAGGTAATCCAAAGTTATTTAGTCGAAATAATCGTGAATATTTTCGCCGTATGACACCTACCCCAAAAGAATGTGTTATGCCATGAAACTATTTTTCAGGCAGCCTGAAAAGATGAAAAGCAACTATAAAAGCACGGTTTTAACGCGTGGGCAACAAGTTGCCTACCCTACGGCAGGTTTTTAATATGAACACAACAAAACAACAGCAACGCCAACAATTACGCAATCAACGCAAAAACTTGCCCTTGTCTTTTAGAAAACAGGCAAGTGGTCAAATTTGTGGTCGATTAAAAGCGTATTTGCACCGACATCGCAAAATTGCGGTGTATCGAGCAGCGGGTAGTGAAGTGGATTTGTCGGCGTTTATTCAGGCTGCCTTAAAGAAAAAAATACAAATATTTGAACCACTTATAGATAAAAACAGCCGCCGCCTGTGGTTTATTGAATGGGGCAGAAAAAATCAACGCCACGCCAAGAAATACCGTATTGAAGATATGGCTGTGGCGTTTATTCCTTTGATTGGCATAGATAAAAACGGCTTTCGCTTGGGGCAAGGCGGCGGATTTTATGACACTTCCTTGTCTTACGCCCAACACGGCAAACCGCACACAGTGGGCGTGGGCTTTGCTTGCCAAATGGTTGATAAAATTATTACAGAACAACACGATAGGGCATTAGACGCTTTTGTGTGCGAAGAAAAAATTTATTCTTTCAGGCAGCCTGAATACAGTGAGCAGTTAGAAGTGAGCAGTGAGCCATTTCAGGCTACCTGAAAGTGTTTTTAAGGAATTAAATTATGTTCATTATTGGATTGTTTTTGTTTTTATTCTTCATTGCTCTTTTATGTAGCGGTATTGTTTGGATTGCTGGAAAAATTGGAAAATTAAAAGGAAAAGAAAAAGAGTATAAAAAATATGTTATTCGCAAAAGTATATTACTTATTATAATAATGCTTGTTGTTCTAATTGCAGACGAAATAGTTGCAAGGATTGAATTTAATTATATTTGTAAAAAACAATCTGGAATTAAAATTTACCAGAAAGCAAATAATGTTCGTGGTTTTTTAACTAAAAATGTTAATTTACCAAATATGTTTAATGATGGTTATGATTTCGTTGAGAATTATAGTTATTTATATCAAGACCAAATAAATCGACAATATTTAGAAAATGGCAATATTATAGAAGAAAAAAATATATTTCCTAAAAGTGAATATATTGTATTAGAAAAAGAAAAAAAATTTTTTGGCGGTATTACTTTTACGAAAGATATAAGCATATATCATACAGAAATTAGAGAAATGATTGGCAATAATCTTTTAGCAGAAAAAAAAGTTATTGTTTATAACTACGGAAAATTGATACAGTCATTATCAAAAGCATATGGTACTTCTAATATTGTATGTAATCATAGTTTTAATAATGATTTTATCAAACAAGTTCTTCAACCTCCTGTTCATAGAAAGGAATAAATTATAAATAATGTAATGTTTTTTTATGTTGAATGTTTCTTTCAGGCAGCCTGAAAGGGTTATAATACCAAGTTCAAATCAACACACAGCAAACGGAGCAGAATGCAATGGCACACTATGCCATCGGAGACATACAAGGTTGTTTTCACACCTTTACACGCTTGTTGCACAAAATCGACTTTAACCGCAGCACCGATACGCTGTGGCTGACGGGCGATATTGTCAATCGTGGCGATGCGTCTTTGCAAACACTGCGTTTTGTGAAAGATAATACCGATTGCATACATACCATTTTGGGTAATCACGATTTACATTTATTATCAATTATTTACGGAAAAAATAAACCCAAAAAAGGCGATACGATAGACGATATTTTAAATGCCCCCGATTGTCGTGTTTTGGCAGATTGGCTACGCCGTCAGCCTTTAATGCGGTGTCGGCACAAGCATTTAATGGTGCATGCGGGCTTGCTGCCACAATGGACAGGCAAACAAGCACTGTCGTTAGCCAGCGAAGTGGAAAGCGTTTTGCAAAGCAATGATTGTCGCAAGTTTTTTGCCCAAATGTACGGCAACAGCCCAAACCGCTGGCATAAATCGCTCAAAGGTATGGACAGATTGCGGCTGATTACTAATGTGATGACCAGAATGAGAGTTATCAGTAAAAACAATAAGTTAGACTTCGATTTTAAATCGGTATATGGCGACATTCCCGATAATCGCCAAGCGTGGTTTGACGCACCCAACCGCCGCCACAGCAACGATACGATTATTTTCGGACACTGGTCGGCATTGGGCTTACATATCGACAAAAATGTCATCGGCTTGGACACAGGAGCCGTATGGGGCGGCGAATTAACCGCCATTAACTTGGATACATTAGAAGTGTTTCAGGAGTCGGCGAGACAGTGAGCAGTGAGCAGTGAGAAGTGTGCAGTTATTATGTCAAGCCTTATCAGGCTTGACAGTTTTATTTTAGATATAGTCAATTCATACCAAAACCATACAGCGTTGGTTCGCCTTGCTGTATTATTCATACTATCTGCGGCTTCACCGCCTTGCCTGCTTTTGGTCTGAATTGACTATAACACTTCGATTGTGTTTTTAGGCTGCCTGAAAAGAAAACTCGAAGCGTTATCTAAAATAAATCTGTCCTGCCAAAAGGCAGGACAAAATAACTGCTCACTTCTAACTGCTCACTGCTCACTATTTTCACCCCCCCATTTTCCGCCAAATAGCACCGAACGCCTGCGGCGTTCATTCGATTGGTCAGAGAATCTGTGGGTTTTTGGTCGGTGAAAACAGAGTTAAAATCGCTGATATGCCCCAAACGCACCAAAGCATTTCTGCCAAATTTACTGTGGTCGGCGATTAAGTATTTTAAGCGTGCGTTTTCCATCATTGCTTGGGCAACGCACACTTCTTTATAGTCAAAATCCAACAGCGAACCGTCTGTTTCCACTGCCGCCACGCTGATAATCGCATAATCGGCTTTGAACTGATTGATAAAATCCAGCGTTGCCACGCCTGTAATGCCGCCGTCTGCGGGGCGAACCACGCCTGATGTTATCATAATGGTGTAATCGGGACGCACGCTCACAATGGATGCCACATGAATATTATTGGTGATAATGGTTAAATTTTTGCGACATTGCGTGAGTGCTTTGGCAACCGCTTCCACACTGGTGCCAATGCTTAAAAACAGCGATGAATCATCAGGAATGTGTTCGGCAATCATTTCCGCAATATGGGCTTTTTCGCTTTGCAACTTGCTTTTGCGATAGAAATAATCTTCGTGTTCAACCGAACTACCCAAAGTCGCACCGCCATGATAACGCCGCAAAATTTTTTCTTCGCTCAACTGGTTAATATCGCGGCGAATGGTTTGTGGCGTTACATCTAATTGTTTTGCCAATTCTTCAATCGACATAAAGCCGTTTTCACGAATAAGCCCAACGATTTTCTCGTGGCGGGGTAGGGTGAGATTCATGGTCTGCTTACACTCGTTGTTAAAAATGTTCCATTATAACGCTAACGCATTATTATTTTGTATGAAATTATTTCAGGCTGCCTGAAAGTTACGCCCGATGACGCATTTTCAAATGTTCCAATGCCATAATCATTAAGCCCAACCAAATCAGAGCGAAGCCGAATAGTTTAGATAAGGACAAAGGTTCATTGTATAGAAATACCGCAACCAACATGCTGATTGTGGGGCTAATGTATTGCATAAAGCCTAATGTGGAGAGCGGCAGAAAATGCGTGGCAGCGGTGTAAGTTAAAAGCGGCAAAATGGTAACCAAACCGCTTAAAACCAATAAAACACCGTTTTTATTCAAAGCCAAACCGCTTTGCCCTGTTTGGGCTGACCAAATTAAAAACATTAAGGCAAAAGGCATAATCACCGCTGTTTCAATCAATAATCCAGCAAAAGACGGTACATCAATTTTTTTACGAATAAAACCATATAAGGCAAAAGACGCAGGCAAAATTAAAGAAATGAACGGCAATTTTCCCAAAGCATAAATCTGAATGGCAATAGAAACAAGCACTAAACCTGACGCTATTTTAGCGGTTGTATTTAATTTTTCACCTAATAACAACGCCCCTAATAATATTGAAAAAAACGGATTGATAAAATAACCCAAAGAAGTTTCTAATATCTGATTTTTGCCCACAGCATAAATAAAAACGCCCCAGTTAGTACTAATCAAAACGCCTGTGGTCATTAAAGCCAACAGCGTTTTTTTATTGCGTAATAATAATTGTACACTCCGCAGACGGCGAGAAAACCACAAGTAGGCAAACAACAACACAAACGACCACACAATGCGATGAGCCAAAATCTGCACCGCACCCACACCGTCTATCCATTTGAAATAAATAGGAAAAACGCCCCACATAATAAAAGTGGCAAGCGATAAAATAAAACCTTTTTGAGCGTCCATAGTTGTTTCAGGCTGCCTGAAATAAATTAGGCATTATTTTACCGAGTAATGATTGAATATGGGGGAGAAAAACGGCGTTTCAGGCTGCCTGAAAAGCAAAAAACGCCCAACAAAGGGCGTTTTTTGTGCTTGAATTTCAGATTGTCTGAATTTTTAAAACCATTGTTTTTTCTCTTCAACATAAATCCGTTGAAAATCTTCATCAGATTTAGTGAGATATATTATCATATCAATAAAAGCCAATAGACAAATGATGAAATTTATAAATATAAATCCCTCATCTGCAACAGCAGCCAATACAAGTGAAAATAAACTTGCCATAAGATATACTATTCCAGGTATAGGAGTACCGAGATAAAATTTGTGTATCCCAAACCCACCAAGAAAAAATGCCAACAATGCTGCTACCACTTTGTTTTTTGGCTTGCCTGAACCAAGATTTTGAAAATTTTGGAAACTAACACTATTGTTATTTCCTTTTAAAGCCTGATAAACGCCAACAGCATTACCATTTTCATCTAAATCGAAATCAACGGCTAATCCACGAGTACAATAACCGCTTTCTTTCCATTCTTTTCCTTCAAAATGGTATCTTTTTCCATCTTCGCCAGAGATGACGCCTTTATTTTCCTGTACCGAAAAATCTAATATTTGACCTTTCATGATTGTACCTTTCACTATGAGTAAATAAATAAGTGGGTAGTAGAATATTGACTTAATCTACTATAAGTTAATTTTGTTCGTGTATTTCAATCCAATACTCTCCTTTCTCTTGATCTTCCCATTTAATTGAAAATTTAATATCACCTTCATCTTTTGTTGTTTTTAATGTTGCCGTGCAAGTACGAATTTGGCGTTTTTTATTAAAAGCATCTTGTTTAATATCTTTCATGGTAACGAAATCTCCAAAGTAATATCGTTTGCCATTTATAATTTCAGCGATAGTATTCTCTGCTTCTTCAGAATTACATTTTGGTAATTTGTTTCCACAAGCAGACAACAACAGTACAACACCAACAGAGAAAACAAGAGATTTATTCATGTTTCAATCCTTTCATTGTCAAGAAAATGCCTAAAAAATTTTCGTACGGGCAGGCTTTGTCAAGCCTGCCCTTATAGAGTACTCTATAAGCAAGTACTGGGGGCAAATGCTGTTAGGTGTAGGCTTTCAGGCAGCCTGAAAAAAGCATTTAATGGGTTGTGCGTGAAGTTAAAATATTTTTGTCTTGTTGTTTTTTTTGAAAGGTTTATTCTTCGTGGTCAGGAGATTGCATACGCCGTGCATTGGCACGGCTCGTCATGACAGTATTTTTTTGTATGGGTATTTCAGGCTGCCTGAAAGATTTTCTCACAAACTTACTTAAAAATTTTCGGCGTAAAGGACAAAATGGGTGCTATTTTTGAGTAGCACCCATTTAAAAGACAAAATGGGTGCTATTCTCCCTGTTTAATAGACAAATAATCCTTAATAAACAAAATCTTATTACACCTATTCATACCCCGATGACTGCC
>JAFTFY010000021.1 GCA_017458185.1 Neisseriaceae bacterium | reverse complement strand
TGCTAAAACTTGTCAAATGCTTTTTTACTAAAATTTGTAAAAAAATACCAAATTTTTACTTTACCCTTGATTTGTAAGAAAATTTAATTTGGTGAAAAATGATGAAAACGAAAAAATTTCGCCAAAATGAAAAAATATGAAGAAATGTGAATGAAAATATCTTTCAGGCTGCCTGAAAGAAACCTTTGCAAAAACTCAATCTGAAACAAAAAAAAGCATGCGTTATAGGGTGGGCATTCTTGCCCACCACAATGCCGAAGACGTTGATTATTTATTGATATTTAAGAAAATTCCGCCCTATCGGGCAGTTGGTGGGTAACATGCCAACCCTATAAGCACCTACGGTGCTTTGGTGGGTTGAAAAACCACCCTACGGCAGGCTTAAATATTTGTTTTTTTATGGGATTTTGTTATGTTTTTTATTTATATTTCAATGAGTTGTTATTTTTTGTGGGTTTGTTGCGTTTGAGACACAAAATACAACAGTTTTTGTAGCTTTTTTGCAACAGTTAGGATTGGGTGGGGGGGTTGGAACGGATTTTCAGGCTGCCTGAAAAATATAAGAAACGCCGTAGGGTGGCTCTTCGACCCACCATTGCCCCGTAGGGGCAACAAATGATTTGACTTTACAAAATGTTTTTTTGTTATCAACGCTTATCAGCGTTGCGGTGGGTCGAAGACCCACCCTACGGCGTTACAGAAAAATAAAAAACGGACTTCCGTTTGGAAGTCCGTTTTTATGATTAAGCGAATACGCTTTCGATTAGAATTTGTGGCGTAAGCCTAAACCGAAAGAGTATGCTTGGTCGGTGTTTTTGCTACCGTCACCAACAACAAACTTGTTAGCTTTGTTTGCACCTTCTTTCATCCAACCCAAAGAAGCAATCACAGTGGTGCGTTTGCTCAAATCGTAATCAGCACCCAATACCACTTGATCGTATTTGGAATTAGGCACGGTACCACCTTGAGCTTTTTCTTTGAAGCCATGAACATACATTAAGCGAGGTACCACATTGCCAATGCGGTATGCAGCAGACAATGCCAATTCGCTGGTTTTGTATGCTGCTGCATCAAAGCCACGGGTGTATTGATAACCCAAACCTACGAACAAGTTGTTGGCATCGTAACCACCGATAATGCGTTGAACATTGCTGTTATAAACGCCGCGTTTGTCGATTTGATGAACCAAACCGTATTTCACAAAGAAACCTGCGATTGAGTAGTTCAAACCAACAGACGCTAAAGCAGTGTTACGAGTAACAGTATCCACAACACCTGCAACTTGTTCAAAACCATCTAAATCACCTACAACACCTGCGGCACGAGCCTGATCATAGCGTTGGTTGTCTTCTGGGCTATACAACACATTAGCAGAAAAACCGCCGAAGTTAGCAGTGTCGTAACGAACTGCGGTGTGGCGAGAACCAGTGCGTTCCCAGTGATGATCCAATGCACGAACACCGTGACCACTGTCGTCTAAATTCAGGTCGCCCATATCTTTGATGGCATCAGGCAAGTTACCAGCACGCACTTTACCGAATGTGCCAGCGTCTAAACCAATGAACGAAGTCAGGCTGTTGCGTTGACCATTGCGACCACTTTTGCTGTCAATAGACGCTTTGCTTTGTAATTGCCAAATAGCTTTCAAGCCATTGCCCAAATCTTCCTCACCTTTGAAACCAATGGAAGAATCCCAGTCGTTCAAATTGGTAACGGTATTTTTTACACCTTTAACTTTGGTGAATTCCGCACCACCTTTGATGGTGCCGAACAAAGTAACTTCTGCCATAGACGCAACAGGTAATGCTGCCAATGTCAAAGCAATCAGTGTTTTTTTCATTGTCAATTCCTTTTTCATAGTCTAAAACGGATGTCCGAAAACTGTAAAAAACATATTAAACCAGTTTCGGGATTAAACTGCCCTGCGGCAGTCCTTGTTGTCAATATAGAAAAAATTGAACGAAAAGGCAAATACTATTTACAATTTTTTTTGCCTTTTATGGGGGTTTTTGGCTTTTTTTATGGGATTTTGTTATGTTTTTTATTTATATTTCAATGCGTTATTATTTTTTGTGGGTTTGTTGCGTTTGAGACATAAAATACAACAGTTTTTGTGGCATTTTTGCAACAGTTAGGATTGGGTGGGGGGGTGGAACGGATTTTCAGGCTGCCTGAAAAATATAAGAAACGCCGTAGGGTGGGTCTTCGACCCACCAACAACGCCGATAGGCGTTGATTTTAAGCCTTTCAGGTTGTCTGAAACCTAAATCGTCATTGCGAGCCCGAGACCCAAGTTGTGCGAAGTGATTGCCACGCTGTGTTTTGCACGGCTCGCAATGACGAGTAGTGGCTGTTAAATGGCGTAAAGCAACGCCTGTGGCGTTGTTGGTGGGTTGGAAACCCACCCTACGGCGTTTCTGTTTTTATTTTCAGGCTGCCTGAAAATTATCACCGCCATTCAATATAAGGTAGAATAAAGCCACTTTTTTATATAACAGAGTATCAAACAATGACTGCTGATTTATTACAACAATTTAATGCCGCTCGCGTGTTGGTGGTGGGCGATGTGATGCTGGATCGCTACTGGTTTGGCGATACGCACCGTATTTCGCCCGAAGCCCCTGTGCCTGTGGCGAAAATTGAACGCACGGAAAATCGTGCGGGTGGGGCGGCAAATGTGGCTCGCAATATTGCGTCTTTGGGCGGTCAGGCGGTGCTGTTGTCGGTTACGGGCGATGATGAGGCGGCGGATAGTTTGCGTGATTTAATGCAGGCGGAAAATATTACCGCACGGCTGTTTCGTGATAATACAATCAGTACAACCATTAAGTTGCGAGTGATTGCCCGCAATCAGCAGTTAATTCGCTTGGATTTTGAAAATCGCCCCAACCACGAAATTTTGAAAATGGCGATGAATGAATTTACGCAAAGGCTGCCTGAATGTGATGCGGTGGTGCTGTCCGATTATGGTAAAGGCGGTTTAACGCATGTTTCGGAAATGATTGATTTAGCACGAGAATATAAAAAACCTGTGCTGATTGACCCCAAA
The DNA here is from genome assembly GCA_017458185.1 of Neisseriaceae bacterium. Classification (GTDB taxonomy): domain Bacteria; phylum Pseudomonadota; class Gammaproteobacteria; order Burkholderiales; family Neisseriaceae; genus RGIG9985. The sequence continues at coordinate 71,855 of JAFTFY010000021.1, read as the reverse complement.
GGCAGTGATTATTTGCGATACAAAGGGGCAACGATGATTACGCCTAATCGTGCGGAATTGCGTGAAGTGGTGGGTGCGTGGCGTGATGAGACGGAATTAACAGCCAAAACGCAACAGTTGCGTGAAAATTTGCGATTGCAATCGGTGTTGCTTACTCGCAGTGAAGAGGGTTTGAGCCTGTTTGGACACAACAGCGTGGTTCATCACCCAACAACGGCTCGCGAAGTGTATGATGTTTCAGGTGCAGGCGATACGGTGATTGCCACTATGGCATTGAGCATTGCCGCAGGGCTGCCTGAAACAGAAGCGATGAAAATCGCCAACGCCGCCGCTGGTGTGGTGGTGGGCAAAGTGGGTACGGCTGTGTGTTCGTTTGATGAGTTGGTGGGGGCGTTGGTGTAGGGGTTTCAGGCTGCCTGAAACTATTTAATCCACTGTAATTATTCTGTTTTTTATTATCACACGGATTCGAGATTGCTAACGCAATCTCTTTAATAAATAGGAATTGCGTTAGCAATTCCCAATCCGTGTGGCAATAAAAATATAATAATTACAGTAGGTTAAATATTTTTCAGGTTGCCTGAAATATCTAATAAAATGAGTGGGCAACAAAGTTGTTCTCTCTGTACTTGCTGACAATAACAATGGAAATGGTCAATAATGGTTAAATTTGATAGACATAATCTCTCTAAATATCGGGGGATTATGGCTTTTGTCGGAATGATTATATTCGTTCATTACTTGCTGTTTTTGGGTATATATAAAATTAAAAACAAAAAACAATTAGATTACATTCATTATTTAGTTGTTTTTATTGTTTTTTTTGAAACTTTTTTTATTATTTATCACTTTAACAATAATATATTGCATACTTTAATTTATACCCTATTAACTGAAATATTCTTTTTTCTTGGATATTTTGAAGCAATTCCCCGTTGGGTTGATGATGATATTGCAGAAATAGATATATCAAATAGTTCAAATGATATATTTGAACCTACGGCAAAGAAAGAAGTAACAAATATTCAAGCCGCCGACAAAATGGCTCAACAGTCAAGCAAAAACACAGGCGGTAAGAATACGGAAATAACGGTCAATGTGGCAAATGATTTGGACTTGAATAACAAAACAATCATTTTGCCAAGCAATAGCAAACAATAATATTTCAGGCTGCCTGAAAATATATAAAACAAAAGCCGTGCGTCATTTGCACGGCTTTTTATATAAATGGCATTTAAAACCCTTTGGGTTTTTGTTTGTGCCAGTCGGTGGCTTGTTGTAGTTGATGAGCGATATTCAACAAGCGGGTTTCGCTAAAATGGTTGCCGACTAATTGTACGCCCACGGGTAAGCCGTTTTCGGTGAAGCCTGCGGGTGCGGATAAGCCTGGTAAGCCTGCTAAATTGAGCGACAGTGTGTATATATCCGATAGATACATTTGCACGGGGTCGGTGGCTATGCTGTCTAATTTTGGTGCGGCGGTGGGGGCGACTGGCGATAGAATGGCATCGCATTTTTGAAAGGCTGCCTGAAAGTCGTTCGCAATCATTCGGCGAAGTTTTTGGGCTTTTACATAGTATGCGTCATAATAGCCGTGCGAGAGTACATAGGTGCCGATTAAAATGCGGCGTTTGACTTCTTCGCCAAAGCCTTCACTGCGTGTTTTGCTGTACATTTCTTCCAAGCCGTCATAGTTTGGTGTGCGGTAGCCATATCGCACGCCGTCAAAGCGAGATAAGTTGGTGCTGGCTTCGGCACAGGCTAATACATAATAGGCAGGAATACATAATTCGGTGTTGGGCAATGATATATCAACAAATTCAACGCCTTGTTTTGTCAGTTCGTCTATGGCTGCCTGAATGTTTTTCTGCACGGCACTATCGCAACCTTCGCCAAAATATTCTTTGGGCAAACCGATTTTAACCCCTTGTAATGATTTATTTAATTGTGCGGTGTAGTCTTCTTTGGGGCAGTCTAATGAAGTGGAGTCGTGTGCGTCAAAACTTGCCATTGTATTGAGCAAAATCGCACAGTCTTCGGCGGTTTGTGCCATAGGTCCTGCTTGGTCGAAACTGGACGCATAGGCAACCATACCAAAGCGAGAAACAATGCCATAAGTGGGTTTTAAGCCTGTAATGCCACAGTGGGACGCAGGCTGGCGGATTGAACCGCCTGTGTCGCTACCTAACGCCGCAGGAGCCAAGCGAGCCGCCACGACTGCGGCTGAACCGCCTGACGAGCCACCTGGTATGCGGCTTAAATCCCACGGATTGTGGGTTTTGCCGTAGTAGGACGATTCAGTGGTCGAACCCATCGCAAATTCGTCCATATTGGTTCTGCCTAATGATACGGTGTTTTCGTTCAATAAATTTTGTACAACCGTTGCGGTGTAAGGCGAGACGAAGTTATCCAACATTTTGGACGAACACGCAGAACGCCAGCCTTGTTGGCAGAAAATGTCTTTATAAGCAATCGGCACGCCTGTGAGTTGAGTGGCTTTGCCTTGTGCAATGCGTTCATCGGCGGCTTTGGCTTCTTTTAGCGTGATGTCTTTATCTATCGTAATAAAGCCGTTGATTTGGGCGTTTTTTGCGTCAATCGCATTTAAGTATTCGCTGGCTAATTCACAAGCGGAAATTTGTTTGCTTTGCAATAAGTCAGTGCATTGTTTTAAGGTGTAATCGGTCATTTTGTTTTCCAAATGTTGTTTCAGGCTGCCTGAAAGTTATTTTATTCATTACGAAAATGGGTTTTAATTGCGTGGTTAGGAGATTGCCACGCCGTGATTTCATCACGGCTCGCAATGACAGTAGCCATTATTCAATCACTTTCGGCACAATATATAAGTTTTGTTCAACCAGTGGGGCAACTTTTTGGTAGTCGTCTCGCCGTTCGGGTTCGCTCACCTTGTCTTCTCGCAAGCGTTGGGCAAATTCGATGGGGTGGCTTAATGGTTCAACGCCGTCCGTATTCACTGCTTGCATTTTGGCGATCATATCGAAAATGCCGTTTAATTCGGTTAGCGTCTTCTGTTTTTGCTCGTCATTTAACGCCAATCGCGACAGTTTTGCGACTTTTTCCACATCAGTTATCGTTAAACTCATACAAAAATCCTTAAAAATATTGTTGAAATAAAAGGTTGTCGGTTATTATTACATACTTAAAATCCATTTGCGACATTTTCAACAATGGGGACAATCCGTAATGTTTGGTTTTTTTAGACAACGCAATGATTTGGCGATTGATTTAGGCACAGCCAATACGCTGATTTATGTTAAAGGTAAAGACATTGTTTTGAACGAGCCGTCCGTGGTGGCGATGAGCCATGATAATTCAGGCAAACAAACGGTTCGTGCGATTGGGCATGAAGCCAAAGATATGTTGGGCAAAACGCCCGAAGGCATTCGTGCCGTGCGTCCAATGCAAGACGGCGTGATTGCCGATTTGGATACCACAGAAAAAATGTTGCGAGAATTTATCCGCAAAGCCTTGCCCAATCGACTATCTTCCGCTCCACGCATTGTGATTTGCGTGCCTTGTGGGGCTACCCAAGTGGAACAAAAAGCCATTCGTGATGCGGCTTTTGCCGCAGGAGCTGCCGAAGTTGAGTTAATCACCGAACCTATGGCGGCGGCGATTGGTGCAGGTTTACCGATTACTGAACCACGCGGCTCGATGATTGTGGATATTGGCGGTGGCACAACCGAAGTCGCCGTCATTTCTTTGTCGGGCTTGGTGTATTCGCATTCTCTGCGTGTGGCAGGGGACGCATTTAACGAAGCCATTATCAATTTTATTCGCCGTAAATACGGTATGCTCATTGGCGAAATTACCGCAGAAAACTTAAAAGAAACTATTGGCTGTGCTTATCCGCATGACGATGTGAAACAAATGAAAGTAACAGGGCGTTATTTAGCCGAAGGCATACCCAAAGCGTTTATGGTTACTTCGCAAGATATTTTGGAAGCCTTGGAAATTCCCTTACGACAAATTGTGCAAGCGATTAAAATTGCTATTGAACAAATCCCCCCTGAATTAGGCGAAGACATTGCCGCACAAGGTTTGGTGCTGACAGGCGGTGGCGCATTATTGCGAGATTTGCCCAAACTGCTGGCAGAAAAAACAGGCTTGATGATTACCGTTGCCAATGACCCACTCACTTGCGTGGTGCGTGGTGCGGGCATGGCTTTGGATATGATGGAAGAAGACGATTCGGTGTTTTTGCCTGAATAAATCGGCTTTCAGGCTGCCTGAAAGGGGTAATATAGTCGATTCATACCAAAATCCTGCATCGTTATTTCGCCTTGCCGTATTATTTATACTGTCGCAGGCAAGTTGCCTTGCATGCTTTTGCTCTGAATCGCCTATAACAAACCATAGAGTGAGCAACGAGTTGCCCACACATTTTATTTATCCTATTTTCAGGCAGCCTGAAATTTTATCTGCCCTAAATTTTACTATGACAGTGTCAGGGTTGTATAATGGATAGTGTAATGAACATAATGTTTATTGAAACGCCCATATTTGCCAAATATCGTAAAGAATATATGCCTGATGATATTTTTCAAGAATTTGAAGAATATCTATCAAACAACCCCGAAGCAGGCGATATAGTGGTCGGTACAGGCGGTTGTCGTAAAATTCGTTGACAACGAGAAAACACGGGTAAATCAAGTGGCGTGCGTGTGATTTATTACTATCATCACATAGATAAATTTATTTTGTTGCTTTTGATTTATCCGAAAAGTAAAAAAGATTCGTTGAACAATCAAGAAAAAGCCCTACTCAAAGAAATTGTGAAAGGATTGGCATAATGGAAAAGCAACTTTTTGAAGACTTGTTAGAATCCGCACGCCAAGCGGTTGCTATTCGCAAGGGCGAAATGCCACTGGCGGCGGTGCGTGTGTATGAAGTCCCCAATGTCAAACATTTGCGTTCGGATTTGCATTTAACACAAGAAGAACTCTCCAAAGCAGTGGGCGTGAGTACGGCTTTGGTGCAATCTTGGGAAGCCAAACGCCGTTTTCCGTCAGGGGCTGCGTTAAAAATTTTGCGTCTGTTAGAAAAAGACGCTTCGTTTTTAGAAAAATTACAAACCGTGTAAGCAAGCGTAGGCTGGGCAACTCGCCCCCACGCATTTTATTTATAATATTTTCAGGCAACCTGAACGATTGGATTAAACTGCGTGGATAATAAATTGCCCACCCTACAATTTAAATTTTTATGCTTTCAGGCTGCCTGAAAAGTTTAAAACATAGGTTAAACAACAATGTCGCAAAACGAAACTCATCAATTTACTCAATTTGTGCTGTGGGCAACTGCCGCCTTAATTTTAATGGGGGTTGATGTGTATTCTCGCTGGACGCAGAAAACCCAAGATAAAATGGTGGATATTGCCGCACCTGTTCGGCAGGCAACAGGCTTGCCTATAACCGCTATGCAAAAACTCTCTGCACCACGCCCATCAACTGATGAATTTCAACGCTTAACCGAAGAAAATCAACGCCTTTCCGCTCAACTGATGATGTTGCAATCGGTTCAACAAGACAATATCGAACTCAAACGCTTGCTGAATTTAACGCATCACGGCATTACGCCTGTTACTACGGCGAATATTTTAGCCACAGCAGGTGGCACGCCTGCGGCTCGATTTATTATCGACAAAGGTTCGGCAGACGGCATTGAAGCAGGGCAAGCGGTGATTGATGGACACGGCTTAATCGGTCAGGTTACGGCGGTTGGCAAAAATTATGCTCAAATTACGCCGTCCAATTATCGTAACAGCGTGATTCCTGTAATGGTGGCTCGCACGGGCTATCGTACGCTGATTTACGGCACTTCGGAATATTTGGATTTGCGTTATTTTCCTGCCGACCAAGATATTGTTGAAGGCGATGTGCTTTTAACTTCGGGCGTTGATGACTCTTACCCCGCGGGTATTCCTGTGGCAAATGTGTCGTATATCGACCCTGCACGCGACGGCTCGCCCTATTTGCGTGTGCGAACCGAGTTTATCGGACGCATTTTATCTGCTCGCTTTGTGATGATTTTGCCACGCAATCATATTCCGCCCGAAGTTACGGCAATCACAGAAGAAAAACAACCTACGGCAGAAATCAAAAGCAAAAAAGCCGCTCCCAAGAAAAAATCTACCAAAAAGGTTACTCGCGAATGAATCCTACCACACTTTGGCTTATTATCAGTTGTATCGTGGCGTTGCTTTTAACCGCCATTCCCTTACCTTTTCCCTTGTACTTTTTTATGCCCGACTGGGTAGGCTTGGTGCTGATTTTTTGGATTTTACAAAAGCCCGACACGGTGCGATTTTTAGCCATTTTCCTAATGGGTGTGTGTTGCGATTTGTTAATGGGTGCCCCTTTGGGCTTGCACCCTTTTGCTTATTTATGTGGCTTATTCCCTGCCATTCGCTGGCGAAATGAATTTTTAGACCAGTCCAATTTCATTCAGCCGTTCTTGGTATTTGGTATGCTGATGACGGCTCGTGTGGCGATGTTGGGAGCGTGGTTGGTGGTGTCGCAATCAACCGTTAGCCTGTTATTTTTCCTGCCGCCCGTGATTGCCGCCCTACTGTGGCTGGTCATGGATAGACTGCTGTTCGACAATATACGCTCCGAGATGTACTAAATGGCAAAACGCAAATCTTCCAAAAACGACAATCAGGCATTGCCGACTGAACGCTATCATCGGCAACGCTTTGGTTTGCGTGTGGGTGTGATGTCGAGTTTTGTTTTGCTGTTGTGTGCGATTTTGATGGCACGCTTTTATTGGCTGCAAATTAAAAAATACGATGAATTTATCCAACAAGCGAACGCCAACAGCACCACGCTCTTACCGATTGCTCCTGTGCGTGGCGATATTGTTGATACCAACGGCATGGTTTTAGCCCGCAATTATCCTGCGTTTTCTTTGGAAATTGTGCCTGACCAATTAGACCGACCGCTGGACGAAATGGTTGCCGCCTTGCAAGAATATGTTACCCTGCGACCGTCCGATATGCGGCAGTTTAATAAATTTAAAAGAGAATATCGTGGTTTGGGCAATATTCCTTTGAAAATGCAATTAACCCAAGACGAAGCCCAAAAATTAGCAGGGGAATTATTTCGTTTCAAAGGCGTGGAAATTAACGCCCGCACTTTTCGTGAATATCCGCACGGCGAATTAACTGCCCATTTTATCGGCTATATCGGACGCATTAACCAAAAAGAACAAGATAATATCAACGAAAATAATTTAAGCGAACATTATCGTGGGGCAACGCACATCGGCAAAAGCGGTTTGGAATTTACCTATGAAAACGAGTTGCGGGGTGAGCCAGGTTACCGTGAAGCGGAAAAATTTGCACAAGGCAATATTTCTCGCATTTTGCGTGTCGAACCGCCCAAATCAGGCAAAACTTTACGCTTGGCTATGGATTTTCGTGTACAGAAAAAAGCCGATGAAATCTTGGGCAATAATCGTGGGGCGATTATCGCCTTAAATCCCAAAAACGGTGCGGTTTTAGCCTATGTTTCCAAGCCGTCTTTTAACCCCAATTTATTTATTAACGGCATTGATTCGGAAACTTGGAAAACGCTCAACGAAGACTGGCAACGCCCACTCATCAATCGTGTCACCCAAGCCTTATATCCGCCAGGTTCAACATTCAAGCCGTTTATGGCTATGGCATTATTAGAAAGTGGCACCCTGAAAGAAAACACCCTTGTGCCCGCACCTGGTGCGTGGAGCATTCCTGGCACTTCGCATGTCTTCCGAGATTCCGTCAAGTCGGGGCATGGACGCGTGAATTTATCCACTGCCATACAAGTTTCGTCCGACACTTTCTTTTATCAAATGGGCTATAAAATGGGGCCTGATAAATTTGCACAGTATATGGCACCGTTTGGTTTTGGGCAGAAAACAGGCATAGACTTACCGAATGAATATATGGGCGTTCTGCCCAGCCGCGAATGGAAAGCACGCCGCTTTGAAAAACAAGGCAAAGCCGCCCAAAAATGGCAAGGCGGCGATATGGTGAGTGTCAGCATTGGACAAGGTTTTAATTCCTACACGCCTTTGCAAATGGCGTTTGCCACAGCGATTTTGGCAAATGACGGTGTGGTGTATCCGCCGCATTTGGTTTCCGAAATCATCGACCATGAAACAGGCGTGGTTACGCAAATCGGCACGCAACCCACACGCAAAATTGATTACACCCAAGAGCATTTTGATTATGTCAAAGGCGGCATGCGAAAAGTGTTGCAAGCAGGCGGCACAGCGTGGCGTGTGGGCGTGGATTTACCCTATCCTATGTCAGGCAAAACAGGCACAGCCCAAGTGGTGCAAATTAAACAAGGGGCAAAATACAACGCCGCGGCACTCGAAGAACGCTACCGCGACCACTCATGGTTTATCGCCTTTGCCCCGTCTGACGACCCACAAATTGCGGTTGCGGTATTACAAGAAAACGGCGGCTGGGGAGCCGCGTCCGCCCCACTCGCACGCCAGTTAATTGACTATTATCTATTAGAAATCAAGAATTTAGAATTTAAAAAAGTGGAATCCAAAAAAGGTAAAGGCAAAAAAGTAGAAACAAAAATAGTGGCAGTAGAAAAACCAGCAACAGAAGAAAAACCGATTTTCAGGCAGCCTGAAACACCCCCCAAACCCACAGCCATTCAAACTGCATTTGAAAAGGCGAAAGGGGAAGAAAAGTAGGATGTTTCCCACCCACCATAACGGCAGAAATCATTTTCAGGCTGCCTGAAAATATAAAAACGAACACACCACATTCGCAATTTAAAAATCTCACCAGTGGTGAGAGAATAACAAGACAATATATTTTCAGGCAGCCTGAAAAGACTTTTTGCATTGCCGTTTTTAGGATAGGCTACCCTGAAACAGTTTTTAAACTCGCTTGTCGCTCGTTTAAAAACTGTTTCAGGAGATTGCCACGCCGTGCTTTCGGCACGGCTCGCAATGACGAGTTAAGTTGTAGGGTGGGTCTTCGACCCACCGCCAAGCCGTAGGCTTGGATTATAGGGTGGGCATTCCTGCCCACCACAAAACCGCAAGGTTTTGTTGTAGGGTGGGTTTCCAACCCACCATAACGGCAGAAATATTTTTTAGGCTGCCTGAAAATATAAAAGCGAACGCACTGTGTTCGCAATTTAAAAATCTCACCACTGGTGAGAATATTGCGTCCGCACTGCGGACGGAATGTAAAAAACAAGGCAATATACTTTCAGGCAGCCTGAAACCCTTGTTGTCATTACGAAAACGCCGTAGGGTGGGCAACTCGTTGCCCACGCGTTTATAGAGTGGGCATGTTACCCACCAGCAAACCGATAGGTTTGCATTAACAAATGGTTTATCAAAGCCTTGCGGCTTTGCGGTGGGCAGGAATGCCCACCCTACGGCGGTTGAAATATTTGTTTCAGGCTGCCTGAAAAGTTTTTTTGTAAAGGATTTTATTATGGAAAATATTGTTTATTATTTTTTAATTGTATTTGGTGCAATTTTGGTGTGGATTAGTTGCAATGATTTACGCAAATTAAAAGAAAATAATGCTCAATGGGCAGAAATTGAACGGCAATCGCATTTATACAATCAAGATAATTATGCGGAAGCAGAAAAATTGGTGAAAAAATTACAAAAAATTATTCCTTTTTTAGCAAAGTTTTCTTTATTGAATGGTATTTTTGCGATTGTGGGTTCTTTATTTGGATTGGTGGGATTGTTAAATATAATTCACTTTAATTTATATAATATCGGAAGTTATAGTGTCGTGTTCTTATTTATGTTATTGGTTCTTCAAATTGTTATGGCTTCTGGTTTAGATTGCACTTATACTGCTGGAATAAGAATTGATTTTAATAAAAGATATAAAATAATCACAGAATATATAAGTCGTAAAAAATATAATATATCTTTGCAAGATACTTTTGATAACACTCTTGATGGTATTGTTTTTTTGGGAAGTGAAGATGACTACAATATAATGATTTTATTTCGTAGAATTGTTTTTTTATTACTTAATATATTTTTATTTTTATTACTTATTTCTATTTTTTTAGATACAAAATTTAGACATGATATATCATTTCTCGGCTTGCAATAACAAAAAACCTTTCAGGCAGCCTGAAACATAATACAGAGACAACAGTATGAACAACAACAACTACACTTCATCTTTTCGCTCTGCCGCTTGGCGTGGGCGGCTTGCGGATTTTATTTTTGACCCATTGGACGCTTGGTTGCTGATTTCCTTGGTGATTATTTACATTACCAGTATGTTTGTGCTGTATTCGGCAGACGGACAAACTTGGGGGCAGTTGGAACGCAAAACCATCTATACCGTGTTGGCGTTTTTCGCTATGTGGTTTATTGCTCGCTTTCGCCCCGTGTTTGTCAGCCGTTTCGCCCTACCCTTGTATGGCGTATCCTTGCTGTTGTTAATCGGCGTGCAAGTAGCAGGCGTTACCGTGAATGGGGCAACGCGTTGGTTGGATTTAGGCGTAACACGCATTCAACCGTCTGAACTGATGAAAATCGCCCTACCGATGATTTTAGCGTGGTATTTTCACCGCTTGGATAATCAAGTGCGTTGGTATCACTGGATTGTGGCATTCATCATCATCGCCTTACCTGTGGCACTGATACTCAAACAACCCGATTTAGGCACGGCAATATTGATTTTAGCGTCAGGCTTATTAGTGGTATTTTTCGCAGGTTTGCCGTGGAAAGCGATTTTTGTCGCCCTAATCGGTGCGATTGTTTCTCTGCCTGCGATTTGGGCGTATGGCTTGCACGACTATCAACGCCAACGCATTTTAACCATGTTCAACCCCGAAGAAGACAAACTCGGTGCAGGCTACCATATTTTGCAGTCGATGACGGCAATCGGTTCAGGCGGCGTATGGGGCAAAGGCTGGTTAGGCGGCACACAAAACCGCTTGGACTATATCCCCGAACGCACCACAGACTTTATCTTTGCCGTATATGGCGAAGAATTTGGCTTTATCGGCAACTCGCTTTTGGTGCTGATGTACGGCTTAATTGTCGCACGCGGCTTAACCATTGCCCTGCGTTCTCGCACGATTTACGGCAGACTGCTTGCCGCCTCTTTAACGATGACTATTTTCTTTTATGCCTTTATCAATATGGGCATGGTAAGCGGCATTCTCCCAGTAGTCGGCGTACCCCTGCCATTAGTCAGTTACGGCGGCACGGCAACACTGTCGATTATGGTGATTTTCGGTATGCTTATGGGCATTGCAGCGGATAAACGGCTGTAAATAAAGTTTCAGGCAGCCTGAAATAAATTTTCAATATTATCTAAGCCATTATTTTTTAATATTTTTTGATTAAACGATAACAAAGGTTCTAAATCGCAATACGAGTTCAAAGCAGCCTGAAAGTCTTTTAACGCCATTTGTTCCGCACCAAAACGCATTAAATGTGCGGTTTTCATTTGGCAATCTATTAAGTAAATACCTGATTTTTTAAGAAAATCTACTGCCCACGCAAAGGCGACTTTGGACGCGTTGGGTGTTACGGCAAACATTGATTCGCCAAAAAATATACGACCTATTTGCACACCATATAAGCCGCCGCCAAGTTTCAGGCTGCCTGAATGATCTTGGTGCCAGTATTCAAACGAATGGGCAACGCCTATTTGGTGCAAATGCGTGTAAGCCTGTTGCATATCGGGCGTAATCCAAGTGCCGTCTTGTTCGGGGCGTTGTATGTTAGCACAGGCGGCAATCACTTGCTCGAAAGCAGTGTTCATCGTAACCACATACGCCGTATTGCGAATGGTTTTGCTCAAAGATTTGGCAATATGCAGTTTTTCAGGAAACAACACCGTGCGTGGCGACAAACACCACCACGCAATCGGCTGATTGTCGCTAAACCACGGAAAAACGCCCAAACGGTAAGCGGTAAGCAGGCGTTCAGGCGATAAATCTCCGCCGATGGCTACCAAACCGTCTCGTTCTTTAACGGCTTCATCAATATCGGGGAAGTGATTGTTTTTTAAGGATAATATGGGTATATTCATTGTTGTGTTGTGTTTTCAGGCTACCTGAAATGAACTTATTTTATATTGCCACACGGATTCGGAAAACCTAACGGTTTTCCTTTTAATTTTAAAGAGATTGCGTGAGCAATCTCGAATCCATGTGGCATTTAAAATCTATTGTTTCAGGCTGCCTGAAAGGTGTTGATTAAAATATTTTATCTTCATCAATTAACTTATTCGGCAGTTTTTCGCTTAAAAATTGGCGTAATTTTTCAGGATTTCGCACTTGTGGCGTGGAAACAAATAATTTTATTATTTCGCCATTATTTAATTCAATATTTAAGCGACTGTATATATAATATTTTTGTGAATATATATCCTTAATTTTAATTTGTTTTATATCACTTAATGCTATTTCTTTATTATTGTATAATAATTCTTCATTGTTAATTTCTATTTGCGAAATCTTAAATATATTTGATATATTATATAATGTATGAAAACTATGGTTTTTAAATAGAAAATACAAAGAAATTACTGATAAAATTGTTAGGATATAAGTGAAATATAAATTATAATTTGAGAACATACTAAAAACAAATAAACCAACAAGAAAACAATATAAAATGACTTCCATTTGATTAAATATATTTTGATTATATAAAATCAAATGATTAATATCATTTTCCTGCCAAAGTTTTAAATTATCTCTCAATACAACATTTTCGCAAGATTGAAATATGGGCTTATGAATTACATTAGAAATGTTTTTCTTTAATTGAATAATTTCATTAAATTCAATATCGTCATCATCATTTCCAGAATATACAGGTAGCCTAAAAACATATAAATTATCCTTACATTTATTTTTGTTTATTAACACAATGAAATCCAAACGACATATATGGTATATTGGGTATGTTACATCACAATTTATAGTTATTATTCCTAAATAATCTTCGGCATTAAATATTTTGTGATTGTATTCTATTTTTCCATTAGCATAAAAGTTCATTATATTTGTTTTTTTATTCATTCTTTTTATATCATTATAATTAACAAATAATATTAGTGATACAAAACTCAATACACACAAAGTTGCATAAAAGTAATGAAACACACCTACCCCAGCAGACACAAGAATAATCCATATACATAAATAAATAGCAATAAAATGTTTATGTGGTTCTTGTTGTTCTATTTGCAAAACAGGTTTTTGATTATCCATTATTTTCCACTCCTTTCATTTTCAGGCAGCCTGTTCTTTGGTTGAATACGGACGGTAAATGGCGGCGGACGGTTTTTATTTGGTTCAGGTCTATGTTTGCTACGGCAATGCCTGTGTTGTCGTCTAATTCGGCTAATACTTCGCCCCATGGGTCAATGATGATGCTGTGTCCAAAGGTGCGTCTGCCGCTCTCGTGTTGTCCGCCTTGTCCTGCGGCTACGACAAAACACTGGTTTTCAATCGCTCGGGCTTTCAAAAGCGTTGTCCAGTGTGCCTTGCCTGTGGTGTAGGTAAATGCCGCTGGCAAAATGAAAATATCAAACACGCCTTGACGGCGAAAAAATTCGGGAAAACGCAAATCAAAGCATATTCCTTGTGCGATTTTTATGCCATTATATTGAAATTGTGGCAAAAATTCGCCTGCTGCTATGGTATCGGCTTCGCTGTATTTTTCGCCCACGCCCGAAAAGCCAAATAAATGCACTTTATCATAACGATAAATACATTCGCCTGCGGGGTTAAAAGTTAATAAACTGTTGAAAATCTTGCCTTTTTGTGGGCTTTTTAAGGGAATGGTGCCGCCAAATAACACAATATTAAAGCGTTTTGCCCAGTTTGCCATAACGCTTTGCAAACGCCCATTGCCAAAATCTTCGGCAATTTCAACCTTATCCGTTTCATTCTGCCCCATTATTGCCCAGTATTCAGGCAAAACAAGCCACTTCGCCCCTTGTGCTACCGCTTGTTGAATTAAATTTTCCACGCAAGCGATATTGTCATCAGGCGAAGTTGATGAGCAGGTTTGAATAACGGCAATAGGTAAAGAAGACATTTCAGGCAGCCTGAAAGATAAATAAAACGGTTTATTATACGCTATAATATGCACCTTTGCACCAGCCTAACCCATTATTAAAGCATTATGTTACCAAATACTCCCTATTTTAAAAACGAATTTCAGCAAGATTTAGAAGAAATCAATCAAGTTATTGCCCAGCAAGTCAAGTCTGGCGTGGTTTTAATTGAGCAAGTGGGCAATTATATTATTCATTCGGGCGGCAAACGAATGCGTCCGTTAATTGCTGTTTTATCAGGCAAAGTTTTGGGCTATACCCAACCCGAACTCTACCGCCAAGCGGCAATGGTTGAGTTTATTCACACTTCCACGCTCTTACATGACGATGTGGTCGATGAAAGCGATAAACGGCGTGGTCGCGACACCGCAAACAATTTATTCGGCAATGCTGCCGCCGTGCTTGTGGGCGATTTTCTCTATACGCGTGCCTTTCAGTTAATGGTCGGTGCGAACAGTATGAAATTGATGAAAATTATGGCAGACGCAACAAATGTCATTGCCGCAGGCGAAGTAATGCAACTGATGAATATCGGCAATGTTGATTTGAGTGAAGCCGCTTATTTGGAAGTGATTAAAAGCAAAACTGCCAAACTGTTTGAAGCAGCGGCTCAAATCGGTGTGGTGTTGGCAAACGCCCCTGATGAACAGGAAACGGCGTTGAAAAACTACGGTATGCTGTTGGGCACGGTGTTTCAAATTGTTGATGATATTTTGGATTATGTGGGCGACGCGGACACCATCGGCAAAAACTTGGGCGATGATTTAGCCGAAGGCAAAGCCACGCTGCCGTTAATTTATTTAATGCGACAAGGCACACCTGCCGCCGCCGCCGCTGTGAAAGACGCTTTGACAAATGGCAGACGAGAAAAATTTGCGGAAATTCGTGATTTTGTGCTGAACTCGGACGCTTTGGATTACTGCCGCAGTGTAACCGAAAAAATGGCAGATAACGCCGTGGCGTGCCTGTCGGTTCTGCCCGATAATCTTTATCGACAAACTTTGTCAGAAGTGGTGAAACAGTCGGTGATTAGGCAGTATTAAAAAACCGTGTGTCATTGCGAGCCGTGATGAAATCACGGCGTGGCAATCCAGTGAATGACGCAGTCATTAACACAATTTGTAACAACACTGCAAAAACAATTTCAGGCAGCCTGAATGGCTTAATGCAACGCACCTAAAACGCCTAACGGCGTTTGTTTTGCCTGTTGGCAAAACTGGATTGCCACGATTTTTTCTGCGAAAAAATCTCGCAATGACACACAGGGTTAAATGCTTGTTTCAGGCAGCCTGAAAGTAAGAAAACCGTGTCATTGCGAGATTTGAACGAAAGTTCAAAGCGTGGCAATCCAGTTAATGACGCAGTCATTAACACAAAGCCGTAAGGCTTTGTAACAGCACGGCAAAAACAATTTCAGGCTGCCTGAAATAAAAAAAAGGACAAAAAATGAATAAATATTTACCCTTAATTTTATTACTTTCTTCTTGCGTTTCTTATTCAGGAAATTCGGTTGCCAGTAGAACGGTAACGAGCGATATTATGAAATATATCAAACTGTTTGAATTATCGCAAAATTGTAATAAAATTCAAGCCGTTCATCGTGAGCCTTATTCTTCCAATCCTGAAAAACAACAATACGAAGAATTATGGACAGTAACCGCCTGCGGACAAAAAAATAAATATTATGTTTCAATGAAACCAGACGGAATGGGCGGTACGCTGTTTAATATTGGTAGCAGTGGCAAATAAGTTTTCAGGCTGCCTGAAAAATATAGTCGATTCACAGCAAAATCATGCAGTGTTGGTTCTTCTTGCCGTATTATATATACTGTCTGCGAAGAACCGCCTTGCCTGCTTTTGCTGTGAACCAACTAAAACCCCGCCGTAGTTCAACGGATAGAACGCGCGCCTCCTAAGCGTGAAATACAGGTTCGATTCCTGTCGGTGGGACCATTTAACTGAATGAAAAATAAGGAAAAAATTATGGAAAACATTACTTTATCAGTCGGCGGTATGTCGTGTGGCGGTTGTGCCGCTACGGTAAAACAAGTGTTGGAAAAAGTCGCAGGTGTGGCACATGCCGATGTTAATTGGGCAGAAAATTGTGCGACCGTGTCGTTTGACCCACAACAAACCAATGTTGCCACACTCAAACAAGCGATTGAAAACGCTGGATTTGACGCAGAATAATTTTTCAGGCAGCCTGAAAATGAGTACAAACGATTGGCAACAGCAACTGAAAATAGCAGGCAAAGCGGCTGTCAAACAGGCAGAACAACGCCGCGAAGAAGAACAAAAGGCAAAAGAAATGCAAGCCGAAAATGCAGTTTTTGCCCATGAAATGGGCGGCGTTAAACCGCTGAAAAACAGCAATCGTGTGAAGCGAGAACAAACACGCACGCCAATTATTCCACGCCAAAAAGAAATTGAACGAGATACTGACAACGATATATTTATTGGCACCAGCACAATCGAAAACGACACGCCGCCAACACAATACGCACATGGCGGCGGCGGTAAAAATGATATTAAAAAACTCCTTGCAGCAAGAGATGACGACATTGTCGCCGTATTGGATTTGCACGGTTACAATCAGGAAGAAGCCCAAATCGTACTCAACGAATTTATTGATTTTGTTCAGAAAAAAGGCACAATCGGCGAAATTGTGCATGGCAGTGGTTTGGGTTCAAAAGGCTTTCGCCCGACACTCAAAAATTTAGTCCGCCGCTGGCTGATGGCTCACCCACAGGTTTTGGCTTATACCGAAAAAGGCAATAATGACGGTGCAGTGCTGGTTTTGTTGAAAAGAAAAATACGCTATTGACGCGTAGGGTGGGCGTTATTGCCCACGCGTTTTTATTATTTTTCAGGCAGCCTGAAACAGCATAGCGCAAGTCGTGCGTGAAGTTAAAATTATTTTTAGGAGTAATGATGTTAAAAAAAATTATTTTGTCTTTTATTTTTGTTATTTTCGTCTATATATTATCCTGTGCTTGGGCAATGGATTGGATTGATAATCAAAAAATTGAAAGCCAATTTTTTAGCAAAAAACAGAAATCAATCACCACATTAAATATTGCCAAAGCCATTTGGCAAATCACGCCTGCTTTTAATAGAGAAAAAGACGCAGAAAGAGCATTAAAGATTTCGCAGTTATATATTGACTATTTAACAGTTAATCACAATAAAGAAGAAATGATAAAAAGTTTAGAAGAGAATTATGATTTTATTTCTTCTTATTATAATAAAAATGAAAATAAAATATCTGATAAATTAAGAACAAATATCCTATCTCATAGATTTGGTATGATTAACCGTCTATTAGGTGATATAAAAAGAATTGACCTATCGTTGAAACATTTTTTTGAAACCAGTATTCCAAAAGGTATGCAATCTGAATTAGAGTATATGTGGTTTTATTATTTTGTTGCTAATTATGAAAAAGGTTATACAGGTTATTGGAATCGTTTTATTAACAGTACTCAACAAAGTAATATAAAAGGAAATACGACAAAATACAATATTGTTGCCGAATATCATTTGGCTTTAAGATTATGTTATGATAAATACTTGTCTCGTAAAAATGCCGAAGAAAATAATATAGAAAGTCAAAAAATATTTCAACAATTACAAGAAAAAATGAAACCAGAAAGAGATTACATAGGATTAAGTAGTTATTTAAAGTACAAACACGCAAGCACTTTATTTCTTATTCCTTTAATTTCATCAAACCAAACCGAATGCGAAAAAGAAGCCAAAAATTTTACGGATAAAATGGTTGAATTGGCTAATCAATAAAATTGTTTCAGGCAGCCTAAAACGCAAATGATGAAAATGTTTGCTTACTAAAACAATTCCCAAACGGGTTTGCAAGTTACGGGTAAATCGGGGGAAAGTCCTGCCATTCTGCCGAACTCGCCGTTGCCATGAAAGTCGCTGCCTGCTGACGCGTATAAGCCGTAGCGGTTGGCAAGCAAGGCTAAATTTAAGCGTTCGTTCAAAGAATGTACGCTTGATGACACTTCAATCGCATTTCCGCCGTACGCCATAAATTCTTCAACCAAACTTCGCATGGCAGTGGCACTGATTTTGTATCGTGCAGGGTGTGCAATCACGGCGATACCGCCTGCGTTTTTAATAGCCAAAACCGCTTCTTCAAGCGAAATCCATTGATGTTTTATATCGCCGATTTTACCGTCTCCTAACCACTTTTTGAACGCTTGCGACAGATTTTCAACCACGCCCTGATTAACCAAATATTGTGCAATATGCGTGCGTGAAACGCTGTCGGGCGAATTGGCTAAATCTAACGCTCCCTGAACAATATGTTTAGCGGATAATTTTTTTTCTAATCGTGCGGCGATTTTTTCTAAACGCAAAAATCGCCCTTGTCGATTGATTTTCAACGATTTTTCTAATTCATCTGACGGCGTAAAATTTAAGCCCACAATGTGAATGCTTCTGCCACGCCACGACACGGAAATTTCCACGCCATGGATAAACGATAAGCCGATTTGTTGTGCGGTTTGCCGTGCCATAGATAAGCCGCCGATATGGTCGTGGTCGGTCAGTGCCAAAAGTTGGGCACCGTTGTTAAAGGCGGTTCTGACCACTTCATTAGGCGGCAATTTGCCGTCTGAAATGGCAGAATGGCAATGTAGGTCGATATTCATAAAAATTCCTAAAAATATAGTCGGTTCACAGCAAAAACAGGCAAGGCAACTTTGCCTGCGACAGTATAAATAATACGGCAAGGCGAAGTAACGCTGCATGATTTTGCTGTGAATCGACTATAATTGTTCAGGCTGCCTGAAAAGATATGATTTTGTTTTTTATTATCTCTCACCTTCGACACGGAGAATGCGGAGATTATATTAACTAATTGTATTTATTAATATTTTTATATTCTCCGTATTCTCCGTGCCTCCGTGAGAAATTTAAAAAAATATAAAAAATTATTGCAACTGAATTTTTAGAAGTTTCCGTTTGTTAATTTTTAAATAGAAACAACGATTATTTGCTGATTAAATTCAATTTTTTCACCTGCACGGATTTTGGCGGTTTTGCGGGTTTCCACAACGCCATTACGCAAAACCTGCCCGTCTGCAATCATCATTTTGGCTTGCCCGCCGCTGTTGCATAAAGAAACGAGTTTCAATAAATCGCATAAGGCAATGTTTTCATTGCCATTTAAGGAAAAAGAAATGGAGTTCATTTGGTTTGACACTTTTAAAAATGTCTTTAAGTATAGTCGATTTAAAACATTTTTCACAAACAGAGTGTTTCAGGCTGCCTGAAAGCAATAAAAATGAATTTTTTTCATATAAAGTTGATAAAAAGATGAATTTTTTCGTGAGAATGAATTGTTTTTATACTAAAATTATTACAGAATAAATTTTATTTATATAAGGAAACCATAAAAAATGATGAACAACAGTCCATTAGAGTTACGCCATTTGCGGTCATTACTGGCTTTGCGTGAGTGTGGTGGGGTGTCGGCGGCGGCGAAGCGTCTGTTTTTAACGCAGTCGGCTTTGTCTCATCAAATCAAATTGTTAGAAGATTTTTATAATGCTCCTTTGTTTGAACGCAAAACGCAACCTTTGCGATTTACCGCAGTGGGCGAGCGGCTTTTGCGTTTGGCAGAAGAAATTTTGCCTGCCACACAAGCCTGCGGGCGAGATATTGCGCAGTTAGTCGAAGGGGCGGCAGGCGAATTACGCATTGCGGTGGAATGCCACACCTGCTTTGACTGGCTGATTCCCGCTATGGACGATTTTCGCACCGCTTGGCCTGCGATTGAGTTGGATATTGTGTCGGGTTTTCAGGCAGACCCCGTATCGCTGTTGATGATGCGGCGTGCGGATTTGGCGATTGTTTCGCACGCAGAAGAAACGGCGAATATTGCCTTTCTGCCACTTTTTTCCTACGAAATGGTGGGCATTGCGGCCAAAACGCACCCATTAGCCGCCAAAAATATTTGGCAGGCAGAAGATTTTGCCGATGAAACGCTGATTACTTATCCTGTGCCTGATGATATGTTAGATTTACTGCGTAAGGTATTGATACCCAAAGGTATTTCACCTAAACGCCGCACCACTGAATTAACCATTGCGATGGTGCAATTAGTCGCCAGCAAAAGGGGCGTTGCCGCCCTGCCCTACTGGGCAGTTTTGCCATATTTGCAAAAAGGTTATATCTCGGCACACCGCATAGAAAAAGGCTTGCGAAGCGATTTATACGCCGCCATTCGTGCGGACGACAGCGGCACTTCTTATTTATCGCAATTTTGCCACATTGTCCGCAACCGAAGTTTTGCCGAATTGCCTGGTTTAAGTTTGATTGAATAAGCCAAAATCGCTTACAATAGTTCATTTTTTAAATCTACGATTTTAACTTCACCTGCTTTGGGCAGGTTTGTTTCAGGCAGCCTGAAAGGTTGTTAGGAGTAAAAAATATGAAAATGATTAGTGCCATTATCAAGCCGTTTAAATTAGACGATGTACGCGAAGCCTTGTCGGAAGTGGGCGTGCAAGGTATGACCGTTACCGAAGTGAAAGGCTTTGGCAGACAAAAAGGACACACCGAAATTTATCGCGGGGCAGAATACGCTGTGGATTTTCTGCCCAAAATCCGTATGGACATTGCCGTTCAAGACGATGAAGTGGAAAAAATCATCGACACCATCGTGCAAACCGCCCACACAGGCAAAACAGGAGACGGCAAAATTTTTGTTACCAACTTGGAACATGTGGTACGCATTCGCACGGGTGAAACCGATGAGTCGGCGGTGTAAAACAGTGAGCAGTGCGTAATTAGCAGTGAGCAGTGATTAAGTCAAGCCTTGTCAGGCTTGACTTATATTTTTTAGATAACGCTTCGATTTTTCTTTCAGGCTGCCTGAAAATAAAAAAACAGTGTCATTGCGAGATTTGAACGAAAGTTCAAATCGTGGCAATCCAGTTAATGACGCAGTCATTAACACAAAGCCGCAAGGCTTTGCAATGGCGTACCGCAAAAATGTTTTCAGGCAGTCTGAATGGCTGAATGCAATACGCCTAAAACGCCTGCGGCGTTTGTTTTGCCTATCGGCAAAACTGGATTGCCACGATTTTTTCTGCGAAAAAATCTCGCAATGACACGGGTTTTTGTTTCAGGCTGCCTGAAAGGCTTAATGCAATGCCATTAAAACGCCTAACGGCGTTTGTTTTGCCTGCGGCAAAACTGGATTGCCACGATTTTTTCTGCGAAAAAATCTCGCAATGACATGGGTTTTTGTTTCAGGCTACCTGAAAGGCTTAATGCAACGCTGTTAAAACGCCTGCGGCATTTGTTTTGCCTGTTGGCAAAACTGGATTGCCACGCCTGACTTTGGTCAGGCTCGCTTTTGACACGGGTTTTTGTTTCAGGCTGCCTGAAAGAATAATCGAAGCGTTATCTTAAATATATCCGTCAAGCCACAGGCTTGACATAATCATTGCTCACTACTAATTGCTCATTGTTTGTTACAATGCACCATTCTGATATTTCAAATCATACAAAATGAAACACATTCACATTATCGGCATTGGCGGCACTTTTATGGGGTCGTTGGCGGCTTTGGCAAAAGAAGCGGGGTTCAAAGTTACGGGTTGCGACAATAAAATGTATCCGCCGATGAGCACGCAGTTAGAAAATTTAGGCATACACGCCCACGAAGGATTTGATGCAGAGCAGTTAGACGAAAACCCTGCGGATATTTTTGTCATCGGCAATGTCGCCAAACGCGGTATGCCTGTGGTTGAAGAAATTTTAAATCGCAAACTGCCTTACATTTCGGGGCCGCAGTGGCTTGCGGAAAATATTTTGCAACAATGCACGGTTTTGGCTGTGGCAGGTACGCACGGCAAAACTACGACTGCGTCTATGTTGGCGTGGATTTTGGAATATGCTGGACTCAAACCTGGTTTTCTCATCGGCGGTGTGCCGCAAAATTTTACGCTTTCGGCAAGACTACCCAAAGGCGATAAAAAATTGTTTGTGATTGAAGCCGATGAATACGACACCGCCTTTTTCGATAAACGCTCCAAGTTTGTGCATTATCACCCCACTGTGGCGGTGTTGAATAATTTGGAATTTGACCACGCCGATATTTTTCCTGATTTATCTGCAATTGAAACGCAGTTTCATCATCTCATTCGCACTGTGCCTGCAAATGGGCAAGTTGTGGCAAACAATCTTTCAGGCAGCCTGAAAACGGTGTTGGATAAAGGTTGCTGGACACCTGTTCAATATTTTAATGATACAAACGCCCTGCATTGTGTTGATAACGCTGACGGCGGTTTTGATATTTTTTCAGGCAGCCTGAAAGTGGGCGAAATTAAATGGGATTTAACAGGACGACACAATCAGGCAAACGCATTAGCGGCGATGGCTGCCGCACAATTTGTGGGCGTGTCGATTGAGAAATCCTGCGAAGCCCTATCGCAATTTAAAAGCGTGAAACGCAGAATGGAATTAAAAGGCGAAGTTGGCGGTGTGGCGGTATATGACGACTTTGCACATCACCCCACGGCGATTGCCACGGTTTTGGACGGTGTCAAACGCACGAAACAATCGGGACGCATTATCGCCGTGTTGGAGCCGCGTTCTAATACAATGAAAATAGGCACCCTGAAAGACCAAATCGCACCGTCATTAGTTTTGGCAGATAAGGTTTTTTGTTACGCTGGCGGCATAGACTGGAATGTGGCAGACGCCCTACACCCTTTGGGTGAGAAAGCACAAGTTTTTGACAACTTCGACGAAATGTTGCAAGCCATTGTTTCAACCGCCCAAAACGGTGATGATATTGTGGTGATGAGTAACGGCGGCTTTCAAGGCATACACGGAAAGTTGTTGGATAAATTAAAATCCATTCAGGCTGCCTGAAATAATAGGACGCACAAATGTACCGCTTATTGCCTGTTTTACATATTTTAAGCAAACTCAGTTGGCTGTTTTCGCCGATATTGCTTGTGCCTGCACTCGTGTCGTGGTTGTATATGGACGGCTTAATGTGGGTGCATTTGGGCGCGGCGGCGTTTGCGTTTGTGTCGTCAGGCGTATCATGGGCAATCACCCGTCCATTCAAAAAAGAATTGCGAACACGAGACGGCTTTTTGTTAGCCGCTGGTTTGTGGGTTGGCTTTTCGGTAATGGCTGCCGTGCCGTTTTATTTTTCCGTGCCGCAAATGTCGCCGATTGAAGCCTATTTTGAAGCGGTTTCAGGCTTAACCACAACAGGGGCAACCATGATTGCCAGTTTGGATACACTGGCACCGTCTTTGAATTTTTGGCGGCACTTGCTCAACTGGTTAGGCGGCTTGGGCATTATTATTTTAGCGGTTGCCATTTTGCCGATGTTGGGCGTGGGCGGTATGCAGTTATTTCGTTCCGAAGTGTCGGGCTTAAACAAAGGCAGTCGCTTTATGCCACGCGTGCGGCAAATGGCAAAAAGCATGTGGGTGATTTACATTGTCTTTACGCTGATTGTCTTACTCGCCCTGCGTTGGGCAGGTATGAGTTGGTTTGACGCAGTGTGCCACGCCATGTCGTGCATTGCTTTGGGCGGATTTTCCACGCACAGTGAAAGCATTGCTTATTTTAATTCGCCTTTAATTGAAAGCATTCTGATTGTCGGCATGCTATTAGGTGCGGTAAGTTTTACCAACCACTTGGCGGCTTTGCAACAACGCAGCCTGAAAATTTACTGGCGTGATTTAGAAGTGCGTTCCACAGTGTTTTTGGTACTCATCAGCGTGATTGTGATGTCTTTGTATTTATGGGCAAAAGATTTTTACGATTTCGCCAACGCCGTGCGGCATACAGCGTTTGCGATTGTTTCCATCGGAGCGGCGTGCGGATACAGCACCGAAAACTTTGGTGCGTGGCCATTAGCCGCTTCTATGTGGTTGTTTTTCTTGGCAAATGTATTAGCAAACGCAGGTTCTACGGGCGGCGGCATTAAGATGATTCGCTTGCTGGTGTTAATTAAATTTATGTTACGCGAAATGACGCTTCTTTTGCACCCCAAAGCCGTTCGCACGGTAAAAATCAACGACTTAAACATTCCCGAACGCACCGCCTTAACCGTTTTGGCGTTTATCTTTGTGTATTTTGCGTCTGTGGTGCTGTTTTCGTTTATCTTAATGGCAAGCGGTTTTGACTTTGTTTCGGCAGTAAGCACAACTGTGAGTTGCATTACCAACACAGGTCCTGCATTAGGCATAACCGACCCATCACATTCATCTTGGCTTGCGTTAAATAATTTTCAAAAAATTGTGTGCAGCATTATTATGCTTGTGGGACGGTTAGAAGTGGTTACGGTGTTTATCTTATTTACACCTGCTTACTGGCGAAGATAGTTGGGCAAAAATTTTTCAGGCTGCCTGAAAAAAAGTTTATCAGACAATGATTTTTGAATATAATCTTAAAGATTGATTGTCTTTTTAGCGAAAAAAGGAATATCTTATGCCGACAGCCGTTTTTCATTCACCGCAAGAATTAACCTCGTTGTATGGACAGTTGTCTTTTGATGAACAACAAACCATTTTTTTACTAATGGAACTTTTTGTACGCAATAAATTAAATCATAAACCAACGGATTGGCAAAGTTTTATTATTGCAGCAAAAAACAATCACGATGAATTGCCGCAAATGTCCCGTGAAACACCTTGCAAACGCCAGTGATTTTCAGATTGGGTAGAATGAAATACTTATTAGATACCAACATTGTCGGATTAGCGATTAAACTGAATACGAATTTAATGAATTAAATTAACCGCAGTCAATACTGCTGATTTATTCATTTCTGCGGTTACATTGGCTGAAATTCATTATGGTTTATCGAAAAAACCGCATGCACACAACTTACACCGCACAGTTCAAGAATTTTTGTTGCGGGTAAGTGTGTTAAATTGGACAAATAAAACGGCAATAACTTACGGCAAATTTCGAGCACAATTAGAACAACAAGGTTTGTCGTTATCGGCATTAGATATGATGATTGCCGCTCACGCCAAAGCCGAAAACGCTGTTTTATAGTCAATTCAGACCAAAAGCAGGCAAGGCGGTGAAGCCGCAGATAGTATGAATAATACAGCAAGGCGAACCAACGCTGTATGGTTTTGGTATGAATTGACTATAATTAGCAATGATAAAGCGTTTTTCAAAATACCGAACTTATCTATTGAAGATTGGACAACGCCGTGATTATTTCAGGCTGCCTGAAATTGACGAACAGACAAAAGAGATTAACTATGAAAAACAAAAACTTAAATAAAATTTCACTTCTTGCCTTGTCGCTTATTTTGGCGGCGTGTTCTGCTCCGCCTGCCAAAGACGAAGTTGCTCCTGTGGCAGAAACCAAAGTGGAAGCGCCTAAAAATTATCACTATCACCTACCCTATTTTGTCAAAAGTAGCGACCGTCAAGCGTTAATCGACAATTTTTATCGCTATCGCAATGCGATAAATGCCGTTAAATCAGGCGATAATTTTCAGGCAGCCGAATATTTAGCCGATAACACTTCACCTGAAGCCCTAAAAAACAATTTACGGCAAGCATGGCTGGTTAAATTAGGCGACAACGCCGACTGGGACACCTTTGCCACACAATACGCCTTATTGCCAGACGCGTCTCGCAACAAAAACATTAACTGTTACAACGAGTTAATGAATATCACCCAAACCAAAACCATTTCGGTTGAAGCCGCCATACAAGCCAAATCAAATGACAATCTGCCCGCAGGTTGCGTGAAATTGATTACCGCCGCTGCCTATTCAGGCAGCCTGAATAAGGACGATGTGTGGCGGCGTGTGTGGGTGTCGCTTGCTTACAACAAAACAAGTGAAGCCAGAGCATTAGCAGACGCTTTGAATGAACCCTTGCCCAACAAATTAGGCATTCAAACAACAACCACAACAAGCGTGAAGAAAAAAGGCAAGAAAAAAATTAAAACCAAAAGCACCAGCATTCAGTTGCCAAACGGTTCGCGTGCCAGCAATGCCGCCGCTTTATACAGCATTGTTTCGCCCACAGGACGCAATCAAAGCAATGTTGCCACACAATTTAACACCCTTTCAGGCAGCCTGAAAGCAGACGAAAAAGCCTTTGCACACGGTATTTTGGGCTTATCTTCTGCCAAAGATTTGAATATGCACGCCGCCTTACGCCATTTTCAGGCAGGCAATGAACAATTTTTCACCCACGAACAATGGGAATGGTACGCCCGTGCCGCCCTGCGTTTGCAACGCTGGGATTTAGTCGAACACATCACTGACAAAATGCCCACAGAATTGCAAAACAACCCTGCGTGGCAATACTGGCGTGGCAGAGCCTTAACCGCAAACGGCAAAGACGCAACAGCGTTATATCAATCAGCCGCAGCCAGCGGACGCAATTTTTACGCCGTCCTATCACAAGAAGAATTAGGCATGCCGTTGAATAGCACAAATAACGCAGAAGCACAAATTCCCTTGATAAACAATATATTACAAGACAAAAATATCAATCAGGCTTTGGCTTTATTTGAAGAATCCAACAACGGCGGCGGACGCGATATGCGGGTTGCCGCAGGCTTACAATGGCGATACGCCGTTGCCGATTTTGACGAAGCCAATCTCATTGCGTCTGCCCAATTAGCCAACGACATCGGCTTTTACGAAATGGCGATTTACAGTGCAGACAAAACCAATGAACTTTTAAATTTCGATTTGCGTTATCTATCGCCGTATCGCGACACCACAAGCTATTACGCCCAACAAAACGGCATAGACCCCGCATGGGTATATGGCATAATCCGCCAAGAAAGCCGTTTTATGATGACCGCCCAAAGCGGCGTGGGGGCAAACGGCTTAATGCAAATTATGCCTGCCACCGCACGGCTGATTGCCAAACAAATCGGCGTGTCCGATTACGACATTAACGACATCAACACCAATATTATGATGGGCACTTGGTATTTGGCAGACGGACGCAACAAATTAGGACACGAAGTATTAGCCACCTCAGGCTACAACGCAGGTCCCGCACGGGCAAGAAAATGGCAAGCCAATGTGCCATTAGAAGGAGCCATTTACGCCGAAACCATACCCTTTAACGAAACCCGCGATTATGTGAAAAAAGTGATGACCAATACAATGTATTATAACGCATTGTTTAATAACAACAATTCAGGCAGCCTGAAACAAAGAATGGGAACGATTGCGGCAGGAAATTAAATTTTTGAAAGCTAAAACACGATTTCAGGCAGCCGTATTCGTCATTGCGAGAGAACGCGAAGCAATCTCCTAAAATCGGCATAGCCGATTTTAGGGTAGCCTATCCAAAAAACGACAATGCAAAAAATCGTTCAGGCAGCCTGAAAAACCAAAAACAGGGAAAACACAATGAATTACGATGAAGAATTGCAGTCTTTACTGCCACAACAAACACGCCCCTTGCAACGCTATTTTCTGCCCAATGAAGAATGGGTTTGGGTTCGCAAAGCAGGCGGCGGCAATCCGATGATTTACTATAACTTGTTAGAAATATTAACAGTTTATATTTTCAGGCTGCCTATTTTTCGTCCCACCTATCGTGGCAAAAAACAAGCCATTATAGACGAAGCAACACGCTTAACCGCATTAGAAAAAGCCCATATATCTGCCCCACGCTTATTAGCCCAAAACGATATGGGTTTGATGATGAGCGATTTAGGCAAAGGACAAATCTTAAAAACATTAGATGATTTAATGGACAATCGAGCCGACTGCAAAATGGCAATTTTTCCCGTATGGAAAATGGGTATAGACGCACTGATTGCCTTACACAACAAAGAACAATACCTATCCCAAGCCTTTGTCCGCAATATGCTTGAATTGCCCGACAAACGCGTGGCGTTTTTAGACTTTGAAGAAGACCCCGCACATAAATTGACGCTTACCGAATGTCAAGTACGGGATATTTTGTGCTATCTCTTTTCGAGTGTGCATTATTTTTGGGACGAAGACGATATTGATGACGCTCTCAATTATTGTGCCGAACAACGCAACACCGCCCGCCCTGAAACAGTCGCACTCTTTCATCAAACCATTAAAAAATTCAAATGGATGCGATTTTTACATAGCCCTTATTTAATGGGCAGAGACGGCAAACGCTTTGCCAAAAGTGTTCGATTTTTAGCTAACTTATTGGATAGTATAGAAAAATAAGCGTTCAGGCTGCCTGAACGCTTGGTTTATCAAAAAACATCAACAAATTAAGCCGCAAAGCGTTGAGCGACAACAGACCAATCAACAATTTGCCAAAAGCCTTTTAGGTAATTGGGGCGGCTGTTGCGGTAGTCAATGTAATAGGCGTGTTCCCACACATCGCAGGTTAAAAGTGGCGTTGTGCCGTCTTCTATCAAAGGTGTTGCGGCGTTAGAAGTGGAACGCAAGGCAAGTTTGCCGTCAGCGGTTTTCACCAACCACGCCCAGCCTGAACCGAAAGTATTGGCAGCACACGCTTCAAAGGCTGCCTGAAAGTCTGCAAACGAGCCAAAATCACGGTTAATTGCGTCCAACAACGCACCTTCTGGCTTGCCTTGTCCTTTGGGCGTAAAGCCTAACCAGTAGAATGTGTGATTCCATGTTTGTGCCGCATTATTAAAAATGCCGCCAGTGGCTTTTTGGATAATTTCTTCCAAAGGCAGATTTTCAAACTCGGTGCCAACAATCAGTTTGTTTAAGTTGGTGATATAAGTTTGATGGTGTTTGCCGTAATGGTATTCCATTGTTTCTTTTGAAAAAACAGGTTGCAAAGCGTCTAACGCATACGGCAATTCGGGCAGTTTATGTTCCATAATGTTTTCCTTTTGTGGTGTTGAAAGTTGATAAATTCTATACTAATTTTATATGCTATTGCAAATTTTTATAATTTGAATATTTTTCAGGCAGCCTGAAAATTAAAATCATACATATACAACCCATTTTAATATGAATAACATTCATATTAAATCAATTTTAATCACCATTTTTTTACTGTTCGCATTTGCATAATCATTGTAAAAGGCGTAAAAATAAGGTTATTCAATCACACAAGAGAAACTTTAAAAAATGCAATCGCAATTAAAACCCGAAACCCTTGCCATTCGTGGGGCAAGAACGCAAACGGCTTACCATGAACACGCCCAAGCCTTGTTTTTAACAGGCAGTTTTACTTTTGATACCGCAGAAGACGCACAAGCCTTGTTTTTGGGCGAAAAAGACGGTTACACCTATTCTCGTACCGCCAATCCAACGGTTGATGCGTTTGCTCGCCGTATGGCACAGTTAGAAAACGCCGAAAACGGCATTGCCACTGCCACAGGTATGGCGGCGGTGCAAGCCACATTTTTGAGTTTCTTAAAAGCAGGCGACCATTTGTTAGCGAGTTCCGCCTTATTCGGCTCAAATATTGGGCTAATTAACAACTTGCCAAATTTTGGCATTGAAGTGTCGTATGTGGCTTCACACAAGGCGGAAGACTGGCAAGCCGCCATTCGCCCCAACACCAAAATGTTGTTTGTGGAAACGCCGTCTAATCCGACTTTGGCGTTGTTTGATATTGCCGTATTGTCAGAAATTGCTCATCAAAACAATGCCTTGTTAGCGGTTGATAATTCTTTTCTCACGCCTGCTATTCAACGCCCTGTGGCTTTGGGGGCGGATTTGTCGGTGTCGTCCGCAACCAAAGGCATAGACGGACAGGGTAGGGTGTTAGGGGGCGTGATTTGTGGCTCGAAAGCGTTGATAGAACAAGTTTTTGTGCATACGCGTACCGCAGGGCAAACCTTATCACCCTTTAATGCGTGGGTGTTGAGTTCTGGTTTGGAAACGCTGTTTGTTCGCTGTGAAAAACAAGCCGATAACGCTTTAAAATTAGCCCAATATTTACAAAATCACCCGAAAATTCAACAGGTTAATTATCCGTTTTTGACAACGCACCCACAATACGATTTAGCTCAAAAACAACAAAAATCAGGCGGAACACTGATTGCCGTGTATGTTCAAGGTGAAAAACAACAAGCGTGGCAAGTGATTGATCATTTACAACTTTTTTCACGCACAGGCAATTTAGGTGATGTGCGTTCGATGATTACGCACCCCTACACCACAACCCACGCTCGCGTGCCTGACGCGGAAAAAATCGCCGCCAATATTACGCCAAATTTACTGCGTATTTCAGTCGGTTTGGAACATATTGATGATTTAATTGCCGATTGGGATAGGGTTTTGGAAAAAATTTAAGAGCCCCCTGCAAAACTGGCATATATGGCACATTTCTTCGTTGTGCGTTGCTCGAAAAACTCGCCTAACTATTTGTTATGTCTTCGTTTTTCTGTGCTACTACGCCTTGAACTGTATCCATATCTACCAGTTTTGCAGGGGTCTCTTTAAGGGTTTCAGGCTACCTGAAAAAAATGTGCAGAGTGAATGAATAAAACACTCTGCACACCATGATTATTCGCCAATCGGCAAGATAACGCGACCATAACTGTCATTCAAAATTTCGGCAGATGCCAAGTAAAAGGCACACAGTGCAGTGAGTAAGCCGAAATATCCGCCAATATGGGTGATTGTGGCACTACCCATAAAATCACCTATGGCTAACAAATAAAAAGTAATGGTTAAAGCCAAAAACACCGCTTGTAAAGCACGATTTTTAGGCAAAGTGGCAACAAACATCATCAGGGTAAAAGTGCCCCACACCAACAAATACCAAGCGATAAATTGTGCCGCCACACCTTGTGCAAAAAAGATTTTGAACAAAGCAAACGACCACCAAAAAGCACCATAACTGATAAATGCGGTAAAACCAAAGGTGTTGCCTTTTTTATATTCAAACATACCCGCAATCATTTGTGCCGTGCCACCGAATGCAAGACCAATAGCCAATACCAATCCGATATTGCCACTTTCAAAAAAACCGCTATTGATTAAACTCAACAGCCAAGTTGTTGCAGCGAAACCGCACAGCCCCAATGGAGCAGGATTAGCCATATATTGTTTGACTTCTGACATAGGATACTCCTTATAAGTAGTTATTGAAAAAATGAGCGGTGGTTTGACCCATCGCTTCAATTCACTATAAAAAAAATATATTTATTAGTCAAGATAGATTGAAATTATCAAAGCACAACAAATCATCAACCCCCCTTTTGTGCGAAAATAATATTCAATAAATTCAAATAGAAAGCGTTTTTGCTGAAACTAAAAAATAAAATAACTTTTTATATTGCCCAGCACAATATTGACTAATCAATGCAATATTTTCAGGCAGCCTGAACGCTACTGCCGATACAACAACATTGCGTCCCCATAACTAAAAAAGCGATATTTCTCATCAATCGCGTGCTGATAAATATGGCGGATTTTATCGTAGCCTGCGAATGCCGAAACCAACATTAACAGCGTGGATTTGGGTAGGTGAAAATTGGTGAGCAACATATTGGCTGTGCGAAATTGAAAACCTGGTGTGATAAAAATATCGGTGTCGCCACTGCCTGCTGTCAGAGTGCCTGACAGGCTTGCCGCTTCTAATGCTCGCAAAGAAGTAGTGCCGACTGCACATATTTTTTTGCCGTTTTTTTGAGCGGTTTGAATGGCATTAACCACACTTTGCGACACGGTGTAGCGTTCATGGTGCATTTTGTGGTCTTTGATATTTTCAACACGCACAGGCTGAAAAGTGCCTGCTCCAACATGCAGGGTAACTTCTTGTAATATGACGCCTTTTTGTTTTAATGCGTGCAGCATTTCGGGCGTAAAATGTAAGCCCGCAGTGGGGGCAGCAACCGCTCCTTGTTGTTTGCAATACACGGTTTGATAACGGCTGTCATCATCGTCATTCGGTTTGCGTTCGATATAAGGCGGCAAAGGCATTTGCCCATATTGTTCTAATATTTCATAAACATTCAGGCTGCCTGAAAACTCTAAAACAAACAATTCACCTTGTCGCCCCAAACATTCGGCTTCAATTTTATCGTTAAAAATCAAGCGACTGCCTGCTTTTGGGGATTTGGACGAGCGGACATGAGCCAACGCCGTGTTTTCGTCCAAAATGCGTTCAATCAGGGCTTCAATTTTGCCGCCTGTGACTTTTTGACCGAACAGTCGGGCTTTGATGACTTGGGTGTTGTTTATCACCAAAACATCGTCTTTTTCAAAATAATCAATAAAATCAGTAAATTGCTTATCTTGCAAGGGCTGGTTTTGGGGAGATACCAACAAACGACTGCTGCCCCGCACGGCGGGCGGATATTGGGCAATTAAATCGGACGGTAAGTCGAAATTGAAATCGTTAATGTACATAGGGCTGCCTGAAAGATTTTAAAGGTAAGGCATTATATAGCGTTATTTGTTTTTCAGGCTGCCTGAACGCATTTTTGCCGTGATGAACAATTACAACATCGACTGCAAAAACGCTTGTGTGCGTTTGTGTTTTGGGGCGGTGAAAATATTTTCGGGATTATCTTGTTCCACAATCACGCCATCGCTCATAAACACCACGCTGTCGGACACTTCGCGGGCGAAAGCCATTTCGTGCGTTACAATCAGCATGGTCATATGTTCTTCTGCCAAAGAGCGAATGGTGCGTAAGACTTCGCCTGTCAGTTCAGGGTCTAATGCCGAAGTGGGTTCGTCAAACAGCATAATCAAAGGCTCCATAGCCAAAGCCCGTGCAATCGCCACGCGTTGTTGCTGTCCGCCTGACAACCTGGACGGATACATATTTTGCTTATCGATTAAGCCCACTTTTTTCAGCAATTTTTCTGCTGTATCCTTTGCCTTATCTTTTGGCACGCCTTTGACAATGCACGGAGCGTAGGTCAGATTGTCCATCACGGTTAAGTGTGGGAATAGGTTAAATTGCTGAAAAACCATACCCATTTTGCCCGCAATGCGTTGTAGCGTGGCTTTGGGCGCATAAACGGCTTGCCCCTGTTCGCTTTTGACCATGATTTCATCATCAACCCAAATTTCGCCTTTGTCGATGATTTCCAAACGCGACAAACACCGCAACAGCGTGGATTTGCCCGAACCTGACGGACCTATCAGCGACACCACTTCGCCCTTGTCTAATGCAAAGGAAACATCTTTTAACACCGTATGCGTGCCAAAAGATTTTTCAATATTTTTCATTTGAATGAATGACATAGCGTTTCCCTTATAAAATTACTTTTGTTTGCTTATAGTCAATTCAGAGCAAAAGCAGACAAGGCGGTGAGCCGAAGACAGTATAAATAATACGGCAAGGCGAGCCAACGCTGTATGATTTTGGTATGAATTGACTATAAATCAGCCATTTTGTTCATTTTGCGAATAACCGCAGTGTGTTTTCGATAATCGTGGTAGCCCACACAAGCCAAAACAGCACATAAAGAAGGAACAATTAACCACCAAGTACTTTTATTACCGTGAATAACAAGATAAGAAAAAACAATAAATCCAAAAAAATAAAATAATACTTCTTTAAGAGTCGTATAAGTTCCCGTGCAGTCTTTTAACTGTATGTGTTCCCCATTTTGGCTTATATTGATGATATATTCTATATAATTATTTTTTTGAACGCCGATAATAACTTCATCGCCATTTTTCAAAAGCAATTCATATCCGTATGCGTAACCATAAAATTTTTTATCATCAATATCAAACTCATAATCTATGACTAAATCATCATTATCCTGATTTTCATCAATATCATCTTCAACAATTTCCCCAGTCGCGTCATTATAAATTTGCGAATGCAAATTTGATATAATTCCTTTTATAATTTTCATCATGCTTACCTTAATAAAAATCAATCTTTCAGGCTGCCTGAATTTAATTCTGTGTCATACGCTGTTTCTTATACTATTTAGGCAACCTGAAAAACTTAATGCAATGTCGTTAAAACGCCTTACGGCGTTTGTTTTGCCTAACGGCAAAACTGGATTGCCACGATTTGACTTCGTCAAATCTCGCAATGACACTGGTTTTTGTTTCAGGTTGCCTGAAATTTTAATTTTTAGAAATTATCTAAAAATAATCCGTTTTGCCGTCAGGCAAAACATAACCACTGCTCACTGCTCACTGCTAACTGCTAACTGCTAACTACTCACTGCTAACTGTCTTTCAGGCTGCCTGAAAACATATATTATTCATCATACCGAGCATAATATTTTTCTAATTTCATAAACGCTTGCGTTAAAATCCAAGTCATTGCCAAATAAAACACGGCGGCGACAATAAACGCTGTGGTATTAAAATCGCGTTGCACCGCAGAACGAGCCAGTCGCAACACATCGTTCATTGCCAAAATATACACTAACGAAGTGTCTTTCAAAAGCGTAATGGTTTCGTTTGCAATCGGCGGCAGAACCCGTTTGACCACTTGCGGCAGAACAATATGCCGCATTGTCCCTGCATACGAAAAGCCTAAAATTTGAGCGGCTTCATACTGCCCACGCGGCACGGATTGAATGCCGCCACGAAAAATCTCCGCAAAATAAGCCGCATAATTCAGCACAAAAGCAGTAATCGCCGCAGGAAACGCAGGCAATTCCACGCCAATAACAGGAATAAACGGCAAGCCATAATAGATAAACAAAATCTGCAACATCAAAGGCGTGCCACGCATTAAATAAATATAAGCACCAACTGTTTTGTTAAGTGGCAAAAATTTAGACAGCCTTGCCAAAGACAACATAACCCCTAATGGCAAGGATAAAATTAAAGTGAGTATAAAAACCGACAGCGTAATTTTTAACCCAGAAGCAATAGACGGCGTAATGGTGAGTAAGTATTCCATAGCGGTGCTTTCAAAAGCATAAGCGTGCTTATCATACCATAAGAAACCCCTGCAAAACTGGTAGATATGGCACAGTTCAAGGCGTAGTAGCACAGCAAACGAAGACATAACAAGTAGTTAGGCGAGTTTGCGAGCAACACACAACGAAGAAATGTGCCATATATGCCAGTTTTGCAGGGGTTTCCAAAGGCTTGTGCTGTGTAGGCTTTCAGGCTGCCTGAAAGCCTATCCCACGCTTTCTAACCGCCGCACTTCGGCGTTTAAGCCGCCTGTTTCGCGGTTTTGTAGGATAAACACCAAGCCGTGTAGTGTGGCGATTCGGTCGATAATCGATAAGCCTAATCCGCTGCCGCTTTCTTTTTGTCCTGGCGGGCGGAAGAAGCGTTCTCGTATGCGGGGCAGATATTCTGGGTCAATTCCCTTGCCGTTGTCTAACACACGCACAAAGGTGTCTGCCATTTCTAATATCACTTCGCCGTGAATCGGCGTATAGCGAATGGCGTTGTCTAACAGGTTGCGGAGCATTAACTCAATCAGCGTAGGATTGCCTGTTAAGGGCAGTACTTCTTTCAGGCTGCCTGAAACAATTTCGCGTTTCAAAACAATGCGTTTTTCGCGAGCGTTTCGTGCGGCGTTTTTCAGCACTCTTTCAGAAATATCTTCCCAGTTAATTTCTTCCTGCGGCATATCGCTTGCATTGTCCAAACGCGACATCGCTAAAAGTTGCCCGATTAAGCGTTCGGCTCTATCAATGCTATCCAAAATATTCACCATAGCGTGCGTTTGTTCTTCTTCGGTATCACTCATTGCCAAAACTTCTGACTGCACTTTTAACGCCGCCAAAGGACTGCGTAATTCGTGGGCTGCGTCTGATGTAAAGCGTTGTTCGCGTTTTAGGGTTTCTTTCACACGCAAAAATAAGCGATTCAAAGACAACACCAAAGGTTTCATTTCGCGTGGCACGCTCTCATCAATCGGCGTATCGTCATTGACTTCTCGGCTTTGTAAATGGTTGGCTAATTTATTCAACGGTTTTAAAGCACGCCTCATGGCAAGCGACAGAGCCAAAAGCAAAATCGGCAACGCCAAAATCCACGGAATTAACTGGGCACGAATACTGCGATGAACAGTTTGATAACGAACGCTTTTGTTCTGCCCCACAGCCACTACTGTATTGCCGTCAGGCGAAGTGAGCCGCAACACACGCCATTGATGTCCATTTTCTCGTTCATCAATCGGCGGACGATACTCATCATCGTTTTCTGTCGGTTCAGGAAACAAGACATCGGTGCGGTGCGTTTTATTCACTTCTACCGATATACTTCGTTGTGTGTTTTGGTTGGCGTTGTCTTGGTTTTCAGGCAGCCTAAAATCAGTGTTTTCGGCACTTTCAGTGTTTGCTGTGTTTTCTGTTGTGGTGTTTTGACGATTAAACAAACGGCGGCGTTTTTTATTTTGATTATCCGAATAAAAAAACTCCACATCGTGAAAACCGTCTTCGGGGGGAATAAAGCGTAAAAAATAACTGCCACGGTCGGCAAGCAACAAGCGTTCGTCCTTATCCCACACCGCAAAAGTCATATATTCATCGCTGGCTAAATAATCGCCTTCAAACAACTCATCTAATTGCGGCACACGCCAGTTACCGTCATAAAAATACGGCACAGAAAGTAAGCGGCGCGCCAGTTGGCTCATCTGTACATCGCTGATATTATTGATATTATTGTATAAAGAATAAGAAGAAGTCAAAATTGCAAGCAACCAAACCAAAGGCAGGTTGATGAACATTGCCCATAACAACCTTGCCCTGATTGACGATTGCCGCTTTTTTTTCATTCGGAAACCTTTATAAAAATCCATTGATTTCAGGCAGCCTGAAACCTATGGCTGATTTTTCATCAAGGCTCTTCACCTATCGTATAACCCAAACCGCGTTTGGTTAAAATAAACTTCGTGCCGATTTTCTTACGCAAATGGTGAATATACACTTCCACAGCATTGCTGTCGATTTCTTGGTCCCAGTTGTATAATTTTTCTTCAATCACCGCACGCGTGAGCAGTCGCCCCTTATGCAGCAAAAGCAATTCTAACAGCGTATATTCGCGTGCCGTTAAATCCAAAGGCTTGCCGTGCAAAGTTGCCACTTTGGCAGCCGTGTCTAACGATAAATTACCATATTGCAACAAAGCCTGCGAATAACCCTGTTTGCGGCGAATCAAAGCATTTAAGCGTGCAATCACTTCATCTAACGCAAACGGCTTGGGTAAATAATCGTCCGCCCCAGCGTTTAAGCCTTCAACACGATTTTCCACTGCGTCTCGTGCGGTTAAAATCAGCACAGGCGTTTGAATATTTTTCTTCCGCCAGTATTGAAGAATATCCATACCGTCAATTTCAGGCAGCCCCAAATCTAATATGACCGCGTCATACGGAGCGGTTTCCAACGCCGCCTGACCTTGCCGCCCCGAGCGAAACCAATCAGTCGCCATACCCGACTTCTTCAAACCATTCGCCAAACCGTCCCCAATTAAAGGGTCATCTTCAATCAACAAAATACGCATAATGCTTTCCTTTGCACCTGCCTGAAAATAGGTTATATTGAGTGTAGTCGTTAAAATTCAAAACAATAAAAGACGGCAAAACGAGCCCACGAATTAGTGTTTTGAAGTGTAACAACTATACATTTTACCTTAAAAAAAACGCACAGTAATTATGTGCGTTCAAAAAAAAACAGGGAAACCATAATAATCGCCGTGTTAATGAGAAGGGCTACATAAACGGCAACTACGATGATGGCACGAATTATAAACGCCGTTTCCTTAAACAATGCTTAATGCGTGATTAACGGATAGGCATAAGGTTTCAATATCACTTTTTCAGGCTGCCTGAAAAGTATAGTCGGTTCACAGCAAAAGCAGGCAAGGAACTTTGCCTGCGACAGTATAAATAATACGGCAAGGCTATCGTTACGCTGCATGATTTTGCTGTGAATCGACTATAAAAAATAAAACGGTATATTATTGAAAATACACCGTTTTTATCTTTTCAGGCTGCCTGAAAAATTATTTATTCTCCAACATCGGCAACACGGAATTTTTGTCGCCGACTAACAAACCGCTTTGGCTGTAAATGCCGAGTTTGGCACGCGTATCGGTAATGTCGAGATTTCGCATGGTGAGTTGTCCGATACGGTCGGCAGGGCTGAATGCGGCGTTTTCGACTTTTTCCATGGACAGCCGTTCGGGGGCGTAGGTTAAGTTGGGTGATTCGGTGTTTAAAATGGAATAATCGTTGCCACGACGCAGTTCAAGCGTTACTTCGCCAGTAATCGCTTTGGCGACCCAGCGTTGGGCGGTTTCGCGTAACATTAAGGCTTGGCTGTCGAACCAGCGACCTTGATACAGCAATCTGCCCAAACGCAAGCCGTTAATGCGGTATTGCTCAATGGTGTCTTCGTTGTGAATGCCTGTGAGCAAGCGTTCGTATGTGGCGTGCAGCAACGCCATTGCGGGAGCTTCGTAAATGCCACGCGATTTGGCTTCAATAATGCGGTTTTCAATTTGATCCGACATACCCAAACCGTGCCGTCCGCCGATTTGGTTGGCGTCCATAATCAATTCAACCAAGTCGCTGTACGATTTGCCGTTAATGGCAACAGGCACGCCCTCTTCAAAACGCACGGTAACTTCTTCCTTTTGAATGGCAACTTCGTCTTTCCAGAATGCCACGCCCATAATCGGTTGCACGATTTTAATGCCGCTATTTAAAAATTCTAAATCTTTGGCTTCGTGCGTTGCTCCGAGCATATTCGAGTCGGTTGAATAGGCTTTTTCTGCCGACATTTTGTAGTCAAAACCGTTGGCAGTTAAAAACGCCGACATTTCCGTTCTGCCGCCTAATTCATCGATAAATTTTTGGTCAAGCCAAGGTTTGTAAATTTGCAACTGCGGATTGGTGAGCAAGCCATAGCGATAAAAGCGTTCAATATCATTGCCTTTGAAAGTGGAACCATCGCCCCAAATATGCACGCCGTCTTCTTTCATTGCGGCAACTAACATTGTGCCTGTAACCGCACGCCCCAAAGGCGTGGTGTTAAAATACGGCACGCCGCCTGTGGCAATGTGAAACGCCCCACATTGAATAGCAGCCACGCCCTCAAACGCTAATTGACGGCGACAGTCAATCAAACGGGCATTTTCTGCACCGTAATTCATCGCTTTTTTGGGAATTGCGTCATAATCGGACTCATCAGGCTGCCCCAAGTTGGCGGTGTAAGCATAAGGCAACGCCCCTTTTTGCTTCATCCACAACAAAGCCGCAGAAGTATCCAAACCGCCCGAAAAGGCAATGCCCACTTTTTGTCCCACTGGGACGCTTTGTAAAATGGTACTCATTTTGAAATATCCGTTAAAATTTGAAAAGCTGTTGATTTTAGCATACATTAAGGCTTTCAGGCTGCCTGAAAATTTTTGAATGATGATATAATGTGCATTTTATTGAGTAAATTAAACAATGGCTCGTTTTCGTTTTTGTCGGCGTAATCAAGAATTGTGTGGTTTTATTTTTTCTACTGATTTTGCCATTATATCTTTTCTTGTTTTGAGTATTGTATTATTTGTTTTATATATTTTAGATACAGATAAAGAATATCAAAATATAATTTATTCAATTATCTCTTTGATGGTTATTTATCTTTTTTATTTTATGTTTTATCGTTTATTGCATTGATAAACGAAATGCTTGCAGGCTGCCTGAAAGGTTTTTATCTTATTTTTTAATCAGTCGTTTGCTTTTTTCAGTTGGTTACAATTTGTAACCAACCTGCCTGAAAACGCTTATTTGCCACGCAAAAACAATTTATCCAAGTCTGCCAAGCCTAATTCAATCCAAGTTGGTCTGCCGTGATTGCACTGGTTGCTGCGTTCGATGGTTTCCATTTGTCGCAGTAAAGCGTTCATTTCAGGCAGGGTCAAGTTTTTGCCTGCACGGGCGGACGAATGGCAGGCGGTTGTGGCGAGTATGTGGTTTTCTAATGCGGCGACTTCGTTGCTGCTCCCAAATTGTGCGATTTCTGCTAATAATTTTTGCACCAACGCCACAGGTTCAATATGTGGCAAATCTTTGGGAATGCTGTAAATGGCAATTTCATCACCTTGATTTTTCAGCGAAAAACCGTATTCTAACAGCAATTCGCGGTTTTCTGTGAGCGTGGCGATTTCTTCGTTTGTGGCTTGAAATTTCAGCGGTATCAACAAGGCTTGGGCAGGAATTTTGCCTGTTTGTTTGTGCGTTTTTAGGCGTTCATATGTAATGCGTTCGGCGGCGGCGTGCATATCGACCAAAACCAAGCCGTTTGTGTTTTGTGCCAAAATATAAATGTGGTGCAGTTGGGCTAATGCAAAACCTAATGGCGGAATATCTTGTTGATTTTCAATATCTTGCAAATTTTCAGGCTGCCTGAAAATGTCTTCATCGAATGCGTTGTTATTACCATAAAATGGGACATATTTTTGCAGAATATCGCCGCTTTCACGCAGTTTCAGGCTGCCTTGTTTGGGTGATGAAATATGATACGATACAGGCGATTTTTTATATGTATTTTCAATGCCTTGCGTTTTGAATACTTCACCAAAAACCGCAGACGGCGAACTAATCGAAGCGGTTTCGCCCGCATGTGTTTTCGACAAAACTTTGTGCAGAGCATGCACAATAAATTGATGAACGGCAGACGCATTTCTAAACCGCACTTCGGTTTTTGTGGGCGAAACATTGACATCAACTTCATCGACTGGGAGCGTCAAAAACAGCACAAAAGACGGCGTAATTTGATTGTGCAGCACATCACGATACGCCTGTTTCACGGCATGCGTGAGCGTTTTATCACGCACAAAACGGCGATTGACAAAGCAAAATTGCTCGGACGACTTGCCGCCGTCAAATGACGGTTTGGCAATAAATCCGTTTAATTTCAAATGGTTATTTTGTTCATTCACAGGCAAAGCGGCTGCCTGAAAATTTTTACCCATAATTTCGCCCATGCGTTCGTCCAGTGATTGAATGGGTAATTTCAAAATATTTTTGCCATTGTGAATAAGCGAAAACGCAATCTGCGGATTGACTAATGCCAGTCGTTCGACCACGCTTAAACAATGGGCATATTCGGTTGCGTCCGACTTCAAAAATTTCCGCCGAGCAGGGGTGTTAAAATAAATTTCATTCGCTTCAATCGTTGTGCCATTATCGCCTGCGGCAGGGGCAATCTCGCCCAAAACGCCGTCTGCGGCTTCAATCTTAAAAGCGTGCGGTGCGTCTTGGGTTTTGGAAGTGAGCGACAGACGGGTTACAGATGCAATACTCGCCAAACCTTCACCGCGAAAACCCATAGTCGCCACGCGTTCTAAATCGGAAAGTGAGTGAATTTTGCTGGTCGCATGCCGTGATAAAGCGTTGATTAAATCGTCCTGCTCAATGCCTACGCCATTGTCTTTAATACGCATTTGCTTCACGCCGCCTGCGGTTAAGGCAATGTCAATCTGCGTAGCATGAGCGTCAATGCTGTTTTCTATCATCTCTTTCAAAGCGGCGGCAGGGCGTTCAACCACTTCGCCTGCGGCAATTTGATTGATTAAATGGTCGGGCAATTTGTGAATTTTGGGCATAACGATTTCTCTTGATTTCATTTTCAGGCTGCCTGAAAAAGGTATATAGTCAAACAACTTCAAAATTAAAATTCGTTGGCTCGCCTTGCCGTATTATTCATACTGTCTGCGACTCGCCGCCTGTTTTACTTTTGAATTTGTTTGACTATATTTTAACGGTTTTCAGGCAGCCTGAAACTTTTTTATATATCAAACATTCCCTGCCCTAAAAATTCGCCTTTTTGAAAACCAGGTAGCGTAAAGAAATAGCCGCCGCCGAATGGTTGAATGTACTCTTCCAAAGGCTCGCCGTTCATGGCGTTCTGCACGAAAATAAAGCCGTCATCTAAATTTGCTTGGTAGATAATCATCAACAAGCCCACATCTAACTGTTTGTTTTTCGCCAAGCCTAATGAATAATTAAACGGACGGCGTAAAATGCGGTGTTTTTCCCAGCCTGCATTGCGTGGATTGCCAAGCCGCATGTGGCTGTCTATGGGAATGGATTTGCCATCGCAGTTGCCTTCATCACTGCGACAATCGCCTGTGTAGTTGGGCGTGTCGCTTTCTTTTTCTTGTCCCAAAGGGGCTCCGCTGTATTTTTCGCGTCCGAAAATGGTGTTTTGTTCTTGCAAGGGCGTTCTGTCCCAAAATTCAACAAACTGGCGGATTAAGCGAACCGCTTGATAACTGCCGTTTTTCGCCCATGCAGGTTCGTCTAAACTGTTGGCAGCCACGCCTGTCCATAACACTTCATCGGCAATTTTGGGGTTGGATATATCGGGGTTTCCTGAACCGTCTCGATAGCCAAATAGATTGCGTGCCGCCATAGCACCAGGTTCGGCTTTGGGCAACCAGCCGTCTAATGACCAACGCGGCACGGCAAATTTGGCGGTGTTTTTGATAATATCGCGTAAGGCGTTTTGGCAGGTTTCGGGCGAGTGCGCACAAAATTGTATGCTGATGTCGCCATCGCACCAGTTGATATTCAATTTGTCATTTGGAAAGCGTTTCATTTCTTTGAGCCGCAAAGGTTTTTTATCCGCCAAACCAAAACGGCTGTCAAACAGCGTATCGCCGACTGATACGGTAATGGTTAAGCCGTCTGAACGCAAGGTTTTTCCTAATAAACCGCTGGCTTCTGGCGGTAAGCGTGGGTCGGTGTCTTTAATTTCGCCGCCTTGCGTTAAAAATTCTATGCGTGCCGTCAAAATGCGAAAATAGTCAATCAGGCGATTACGGTCGGTAATGGTTAAATCAAATGTGGTTAAGTTGCCAAACAACTGGTGCGGCGTGGTAATGCCTGCTTGATGAGTGCCAAAGCAGTCGTAACGCTCGGCGTTTGGGTTTTCGTTTTTTACGGTTTGGGGCGTGCTTGTGGCAGTTTGTTCGGCTGATTTTTTGCCGCAAGCGGTCAATAAAACCGCACCGCCTGCCATGGCCACAGCGGTTTTCATTAAATGCCGCCGTGAAGTGTTGGTTTGTGTATCCATAATAATGTTTCCTTATTCGTTAGATAAAAAATAACAATAGGTACATAGGAAAAAACTGCCTGAATAACCAAATGCCATTCAGGCAAAACACTTGTTTCATTAAGGAGTTATTTTATTGTAGGGTGAGTTTTCAATCACCCTACAACACCGTTAGGCGTGTATGTTTTCAGGCTGCCTGAAAGCGTTTTGTTCTCCGTATTTAGGAGATTGCCACGCCTTAAACTTCGTTTAAGGCTCGCAATGACAGGTGAGATTTCAGGCAGCCTGAAAAGTAAAACAAACGCCTTAATTCAATCCCAAAGTGCCGCGAAACTTCGCCAACTCTTCTGCCAGCGTGTTAATCGGCGTAGCAAGATTTTTGCGGTCTTCTTCGGTGAGTTTGTCATACGGCAAAAAGCCGTCAGCGGTTTTGTATTTCGCCAAAATATCATTCACCGTTTTTAGGTTGCTATCCACTGTTTGCAACAAAGCAGGGTCTTTTTCGTTAATCACAGGGCGGAAAAGTTCGACAATTTTTTCAGCCCCTTCCACATTTGCCTTGAAGTCCGACAAATCGGTTTTGCTGTAACGGTCTTCTTCGCCCGAAATTTTAGAACCTGCCACTTCTTCAATCAGCACAGCCGCACCGCCTACCACTTTATGTGGCGGAAAGTTCAAAGCGTCAATTTCGGCGGCTAATGCTTTCACATCGGCAGACAATTTATCCGCAATGTCTTTCACACCATCAACAGATTTTTCTTCCCACAAAGCATATTCAATGCGGTGAAAGCCTGTAAATTCAGGGTCGGTAACGGTTTTGAAATCGTCTTCGCGTGCGTCAATCGCAGGGTCAAGTTCGCCAAACAATTCCGCAATCGGCTCAATGCGTTCGTAATGCACACGCGTATCGGCAAACATCGCTTTGGCTTTATCAATTTCGCCTGCTTTGACTGCTGCCACAAAAGCGTCTGTTTTTTCAACCAAAACTTTGGCTTCGCCTTGCACATATACTTTGTAATCTGCCAAAGGTTGAGCCAGTTTGGACATATCCGCCAAGTTTTCAGGGGCTTTGAAACCGCTGTCGGTAACAATCAACTTGCCGCGTGGATTAGTCAGCAAGCCGCAAGTCATCGCATATTCACCAGGTAACAGCGTAACCGTCATTTTGTCGGTTAAACCTGGTGCAATATTTTCGCGTTCATCAACCACCATCACGCCTTCCAAAATTTCCCACTCTAATTTGCGAGCGGAATTATTCAGAATATTAAAAGTAGTTTTGCCGCTGGGCACGGTGAGTTCCATAGGCTCACATTGCGTATCATTCACGGCAATATTCACCGTGCCGTCCGCATTTACCGCAGGAGCGGCAGCGTTGTTGTTTTGAGCAGAAGAACTGTCTGCCGCAGGCGGCTGACACGCCGCTACACCCAAAATCATCGCGATTGATAACGCTAATGGTTTGATTTTTAACATAAAAGTCTCCGTAACAAGAAAGGAATAAAATTTAACTATTTTTCAGGCAGCCTGAACTT
This sequence comes from Neisseriaceae bacterium, assembly GCA_017458185.1. Classification (GTDB taxonomy): domain Bacteria; phylum Pseudomonadota; class Gammaproteobacteria; order Burkholderiales; family Neisseriaceae; genus RGIG9985. Next base: position 27,301 of record JAFTFY010000021.1, on the reverse strand, counting down.
TCTTTCGACTGCCCAACAAAAACCACGCCAAAACAGGCACAAGGTAGGCGAAATACAGCACCGCATCGCTGACAGTCGGCTGATGAACATAGCCGAAAAAGCCGCCCAATAGCACGCCTAACGGACTGTCTTCGTCCAACACTTTTGACCAGTCAAAAGCGGACGAATATTCATACAAGCGTTGTTGCCACAAATTCCACACCCCGCCTTCGTGTAAGGCTCGGAACGAACCTGCAAACAAGCCTGCGGCAACAAAAATCAAAAATATGCTGGTTATGCGAAAAAACTTTGCCAAATTGATACGCACACTGCCTTGATAAATCAAAAAGCCGATGACAACCGCCACAAGTAATCCTGTAACCGCACCGAGCGACATATTTGATACCACCAAACCTGCGATTGTCCCATCCCATAATATGCTGCTCGCGGCCGCAGGTTTTTGCGTAAAAACCGCAAATAAGAAAAACACACTCTCCAAGCCCTCACGCAACACCGCCAAAAACGCCATCGACACCAAAAACCAGCCAGACGCACTTTTAGACAAAGCCTGCCGCATAGAGCCGTGCAATTCTTGTTTCATAGATTTTGCCGCTTTATTCATCCACAAAATCATATAAGAGAGCATCGCCACTGCAATCAGCCCGATTATGCCGCCGACTAACTCCTGTTGTTTCTGCGGAATTTCGCCGACTGTTTTTAACAGAACAAAGCCCACGCCAAAGCACAAAGCCACAGCCAAAGCCACACCGCCCCACACTTTGGGCATTAAATAACCCTTACCCGACTGCCGCAAAAACCCTGCCACAATCCCCACAATCAAAGCCGCTTCCAAACCCTCACGCAGCATAATCAATAAAGCAATTAAAAAGTGTTGCATATTATTTCGATATTCATTCTTATTTAAGAATGGTTATTATCCACAATATTGAACGCAAATGCAAATTGTTTTCATCTTTGGAAAAAGAAGTCTGCTTTTTGGGAAGAAATAATGAAGTTTGTGATGATGATATGGGGTTTTGCATGGAACAACCGATTTCGTTATGGCATACGGCTCTCGCTTTGGAGAGTAGTTTTTCAGGCAGCCTGAATTTAGGCGAAGTTAAAATCTATTTTTAAGCGAATTGCTGTTGTATTTCTTGCAGAATATCCGTAGGATTGAGTTCCAGGCACTGACAATATTCAATAAATTCAAATATATCCAAGCGTCTGTCGCCTGTTTCTACTTTACCGATAAATGAATAAATCACGCCCATTTTTTCTGCTAAATCGCGTTGCGAATAGCCTAACGCCTTGCGGCGTTCCGTCAAAAGCGTGCGTAGCCACAAGTGTTCCGATGAATGAATAGATAAACGAAGATTTTTCATTGCACCGATTTTAGGTGCAATGTATAATGCACCTGTTTTAGGTGCAGAAAATGCACTTATTTTTGTTAAATTAACGGAGAACTTATCTTTATGGTAAGTTATATCGAACAAAATCTTGGACGAGATGAGCAAGTCATTCATCGTGCCAAAGTGTCTTGGTGGGCAGAATTACCTAAACTAATTATTGGTATATTGCTGTTATTGTTTTATGGTTTGGGATTGTTGATTATTTTGTGGGCAGTTATTGAAGTTTTAACCACAGAATTGGCTTTTACAAATAAACGAGTGATTGGCAAGTTTGGCTGGATTAAACGAGATACCGCTGAATTGCGTTTAGAAAAAGTTGAAAGTGTGAATGTAGAACAAGGTGTTTTAGGTCGTATTTTGAATTATGGAACGATTAGGGTTATTGGTGCAGGTTCAAGAACGCCTATTCCTTTAATTCACGCTCCGATGAGTTTTCGCAATCGTTTGAACGATTATTTAGATGAAATTCATCAGCAACAAAAATCTTCTAACTAACTGTTTTTCAAAAAGGAAATCATTATGAGACTTTTATTGGCAATTTTCTTGCCGTTTGTGTTGTTTTTCACCATTGGCAGACCGATTGCAGGCATTATTTGCCTGATTTTGCAATTTACCTTAATTGGTTGGATACCAGCCGCTTTATGGGCAATTTTCTCGTTAAGTTCGTATAAAACGGATAAGAAAATTCAAAAAGCATTAAATAATCGATAAATCAATGCGTTCAGGCTACCTGAACGCTTTTTATAAGGAAAAAACGCAATGAAAATCAAACAATCTTTGGCATTGATTGCCATTCTTGCTACGCTTACCGCTTGTGGCACAATCTCATCAAAAACCACTTCGGAAGCCACAATGATAGACAAAGCCGAAACCGCCACTGGTGTGCGTGCGTCTGAATTAAGTGTTATACTTGGTTCGGTAACGAGTTCAATGGACGCAGTTAATTACCGTGTCAAAGATACTCGTGGCAATGAATACAAATGCTACTTTACTTCGGTTGTGGCGGTTACTTCGGACGCTATTTGCACAAAATTAGGTGCGTCAAACGGTAATCATGCCAAAAAACAAAATAATCCGAATTGCAACGCATTGTTACAAGCCGCAGGGCGTTGTTAAATGGTTTCAGGCTGCCTGAAAACTTTTTTGCATTGCCGTTGTATCTTAATACGCTACCCAAATAGTTGTCTTGCGACAATTATTTGAAGATTGCTTCGTCAGCACTTCGTGCTTTCTCGCAATGACGAGTTAGGTTTTCAGGCTGCCTGAAAATCGAAGCATTATCTGAAAACCATCAAGCCGTAAGGCTTGACGAAACAACTGCTCACTACTCACTGCTCACTATCTCAAACTACTCTCTCACATAAACCACTTCCACGCCGTTGTCGTCATCATCGTCAAAAGTGTCATCGTCAAAATCGTCTTTCAGGCTGCCTGAAAATGGGGTAGCCATCACATATTCGCCACGCAGGACGGCGAGTACGGCTTTGAAATCGGCGGGTAATTCGCTTTTGAACGACACTGCTTCGCCCGATATGGGGTGTATCAAACTTAATTTGCAAGCGTGCAGAGCCTGTCTGCCTAAATTGTGTATGGCGGCTTTAACGGGTTCATTGCAGGCGTGGCGTGGGTTGCCGTATAGTGGATCGCCTGCTAATGGGTGACGGGCTTCTCTTAAATGCACGCGAATTTGGTGCGTTCTACCTGTTTCTAATGCACATTCAATGTAAGAATGGGTTTCAAAGCGTTCTAAAACGGTTACATGCGTAATCGCTGGCTTGCCGCCGAATTGCACCACTGCCATTTTCAGGCGATTGTGCGGATTGCGTCCGATTTGCGTTTCAATTTTGCCGTCATACGGCACAACGCCGTTGGCAATCGCTCGGTAAATGCGTTTGACGCTTCGCTCTTGCAACTGGCGAATTAAATCGGTTTGAGCAGGCACGGTTTTGGCAACAACCATTAAACCTGTGGTGTCTTTATCCAAGCGATGCACAATGCCTGCTCGTGGCACGGTTTGCAAGGCAGGGCAGTAATGCAATAAGCCATTCAAAAGCGTGCCCGTCCAGTTGCCCGCCGCAGGGTGAACCACTAAATGTGCAGGTTTATCAATCACCAAAATCGCATCATCTTCGTAAATAATATTTAAAGGGATATTTTCAGGGGCAAAGTTAGCGGTTTCTACCTTTTCAGGCAGCCTGAAAATAATCTTTTCGCCGCCCACAACTTTCATTTTGGGCGATGCAACACGATGATCAATAGAAACAAAACCCTTTTTAATACAATCGGTTATGCGAGAACGGGAGTATTCAGGCAGCATATTTGCCAAACATGCGTCTAAACGCATTCCCGCATATTGATTATCAATAGTCAGTTCAATTTCGTCCGCAAGGCTCGAAACTTCGCTATAATCTTCACTTTCAAAATCAGACACATTCATCATATGAAAAAATTTGTTTTACCTGTTATCGTATCCGCCGTGTTGCTGACTGCTTGTGCCACAAGCACAACCGACACGGACGCACAAATTACCCAAGACTGGCCAGTGGAAAAACTGTACACCGAAGCCCATGATGAGTTGCAAAAGGGTAATTATACGCGTGCCGTCAAGTTATATGGCTTATTAAAATCGCGTTTTCCCTACGGTCGCTTTGCCCAGCAAGCCCAAATGGATAGTGCATACGCACTTTATTTAGACGAAGAAAAAGACAAGGCTTTGGCAGAAATCGAGCAATTTCAACGCGATTACCCCAACCACAAAGATATGGATTATATTTTATATCTGAAAGGCACGGTGCATTTTAACGAAGATCGCTCGTTTATGAACAAAGTGGCTGCCCAAGACTGGTCAGACCGCGACCCAACCGCCAACCGTGAAGCCTATTTAACCTTTGCCGAATTAGTGAAACGCTACCCCAACAGTCGCTACGCAAATGATGCCAAAGAACGCATGGTGAAAATTGTACATGCTTTGGGCGGACACGAAATGGCTGTGGCACGATATTATATGGAACGCGGAGCGTATTTAGCGGCGGCAAATCGGGCGAAAAATATTGTTACAGGCTTTCAAAACACGCCTTTCGTGGAAGAAGCGTTGGCAATGATGATGAGTGCGTATGACAAAATGCAACAACCCACACTCGCACAAGACGCACGCCGTGTGTTGGAACACAATTACCCCAACAGCAAATACTTGCAAACAGGCTGGAAAAACCCGAAAAAAGTGGCTTGGTGGGATTGGCGAAGTAAATAACTATTTAATTTGATTAAAAAAGACATTCTTTTTGGGAATGTCTTTTTTTGTGGGATTTAGGTTTTAACTTCACAGCGTTTGCCCTACTCCGTTTCAGGCTGCCTGAAAAAATACAGAAACGCCGTAAGGTGGGTTTGCTAACCCATCAACAACGCCGCAAGGCGTTGCTGTTAAAAGGTTTCAGGCTGCCTGAAACCCTTTTATACCCTTTCAGGCAGCCATTCTTGTAAAGCCGAACGCAATAATTCCGTGTCATTACATTCTTCAACCGCCGCCTTGCCTAACTCGTGCAGCACCACAAAACGCATTTTGCCGCCCTGCACTTTTTTATCGTGCTGCATATGCGACAACCATTTTTCAAACGCAAAGCGTGGCGGTTGCGTGGGCAATTTTGCTGCCGCTAATAGCGTTTGTACGCGGCGTGTATCATCAGGCGTTATATAGCCCATTTTTTCCGATAAACGGCAAGCGGCAACCATGCCTGCAGCAACCGCTTCGCCGTGTAACCAGTTGCCATAGCCCATTTCGGTTTCAATCGCATGCCCAAAAGTATGCCCTAAATTAAGCAAAGCACGCACACCGCTTTCTTTCTCGTCCGCCGACACAATCTCGGCTTTCTTCGCACAGCATTTTTCTACTGTCTTGCTCCACGCATCTGCATCGTGCTGCATTAACGCCGTGATATTCTGCTCTAACCACGCCAAAAAGTCTTTATCACCCAACAAAGCATATTTAATCACTTCTGCCAAACCCGCACTAAATTCGCGTTCGGGCAATGTTTGCAATACATTGTGGGCGGCAAACACGGCCTGCGGCTGATAAAACGCCCCTATCATATTCTTGCCCATTGGGTGATTCACCGCCGTTTTGCCGCCAACCGATGAATCCACTTGGCTTAACAGTGTGGTCGGAATTTGAATAAACGGCATACCGCGTTGATAAGTTGCCGCCGCAAAACCTGCCATATCGCCCACAACACCGCCGCCTAACGCAATCAGTGTAGATTTGCGTTCCATTCTCTTTTGCATCAGTGCGTCATAAATTAAATTGAGCGTGGTTAAGTTTTTGTATTCTTCACCGTCAGGCAAAATCACGCTATGCACAGTGTTACAGGCTGCCTGAAAAACTTGTGCCACCTGTTGCAAATACAAAGGAGCAATGGTTTCGTTGGTAACAATCATACAACTGCGTGCCGTATGCTGTGCCGCATATTGTTGCAATAAATCACATAAATTCGCACCGATATAAATCGGATAACTGTTAGACGGAGTATTGACGGTTAAAATCATATTTATTCCAAGTAAATCAATAAGGTTTGTTCGGTTTTCAGGCAGCCTGAACATTATTTTTTCAATTCTTTCAATAAAGTATCAATGGCTTGCATGCAGGTTTTGCCGTTAATATCCACAATATCATCAGCAATTTCACGATACAAGGGGTCGCGTTGTGCGTATAAATCGTTTAATTTTGCCAACGGATTTTCCACTTGCAACAGGGGGCGTCCTTTATCATAACGCAAACGATGATACAACTCATCAGGCGTTGCATACAAATAAACCACACGCCCACGCTCACGCAAAGCCGTGCGATTTTGTTCATTCAACACCGCACCGCCACCTGTGGCTAATACAACGCTTTGACGCTGGGTAAGTTCATCAATCACCGCCCTTTCGCGACAACGAAAACCCATTTCACCTTCCAAAGCGAAAATCGTGGGAATATCCACCCCTGTGCGATCCACCAAAAACTGATCGGCATCGACAAAAGCATACCCCAAATGGCGAGCCCAAGCCTTGCCCAAAGTGCTTTTGCCCGCACCTGGTAAGCCCACCAAAAAAAAACTGCCTGTATTTTTCATAGCAGGCAGTTTAACATATTTAACCTCAATATCAATAATTCAAATTACTGGTATTCATAGTATCAATAATGCGTGGGGTAACGAAGATTAACAACTCACGACGTGCTTTTCTCTTCGTAGTGTGTTTGAACAAATTGCCCAATACAGGAATATCACCCAACAAAGGCACTTTACCTGCATTATCGGTATTTTCTTCTACATAAATACCACCCACAACCATGGTGCCACCATTTTCAACCATAGCAGAAGTTTCCACTTCTTTTTTGCTTAACACAGCATCACCGCTGTTCAAATAACGATCAACGGTATTTTTGCTGACTTTCAAGGTCATAATCACATTACCATCAGGTGTGATTTGTGGTGTTACTTTCAAACCTGTAACCGCATCTCTGAATTGAATCGCAGTTGCACCCGAAGAAGTTGCCACTTGGTAAGGAACTTCCAAACCTTCTGACAAAGACGCTTCTTTACGGTCTTGAGTTAAAACGCGTGGGCTGGAAACAATCTTACCTTTATTGTTTTCTTGCATTGCGGACAACTCTAAACCCAAGAAACCGTGTGCAGTTTGTCGGAATAAAGTAATGGCAGAAGTTGCAGCGGAAGCAGGTAAGTTAATATTCGGCTGACCGTAATTAACAGTCGTCATTTGAGTACCGTTTGGACCAGTAGCCGTTCCATAAGTTGGGGTCCAACTTACATCAGTACCATTATTATTAAAACCAGCCAAAGAATGCCCCCCTCCAACACCAGTAGTGGCATGATTACCGTTTCCAATAACATTGGCACTCCACTTCACACCCAACTCACGACCGAAACCCTCATTGGCTTCCACAATGCGTGCTTCAATCATCACTTGACGCACAGGCACATCCAACTGTGCAACCAAACGATCAAACTTATTGATGACCTCTTGCGTATCAGTAACAATCATCGTGTTGGTAGTGGTATCAAACATTGCACTACCACGAGAGGTCAAAATACTGTTATTGTTAGAGTTGCTACCACCACCACCTTTGGCAGTGTTCTCCAACATTGTCTTAAACTCTTCAACGCTCTTGTATTTCAGTTGATAAGTACGAGACAGTAACACACCCAACTCCGCCAGTTCACGACGACCACGCATCTGTTCGCGTTCCTGATTGAGCAATTCACGACGCGGTGCAATATTCCACACATTACCATGCTGACGCATATCCAAGTCGCGTGCTTGCATAACCAAATCCAAAGCTTGATCCCAGGGCACATCTTTTAAGTTCAAGGTCATTTTGCCTTGAACAGAATCACTGGCCACAATGTTTTGACCTGATTCCTTGGCAATAATTTGCAAAATAGTGCGTACATCGACATCTTGGAAGTCCAAAGTAACACGACCACCTTTGAATGACTTAGGTTTGGGACGCTCATCCAAAGCATTGAATAAGGCTGCCTGATTGCTCACGGTAACCACATATTGTGTACCATTGTCTTTCGCAGAATAATCCCAAGCCACACCATTGGCAATGACGATTTTAGTGTCATTACCCATGCGTTGCAATGACACATTGCGAACAGGGGTACCAAACTCGGAAACATCATAACTTCTTTGTGCATTGGCAGCCAAAGGCAAATCGGAGAAAGTTAGGATTAACTCATTGCGAGTACGCTCAACTTTGGGGGCAGAATGTTTTGCAGGTAAAGAAAAACTCATTATCCCTGCATTATTGGTGCCCTTGTTGAAACTCATTTCAACATTAGCCACATTGTTGATCACTCGGCGAGACACTTGTTGCTGTGTCAATGGAGCATTGGCATTCTGAATAGGTTCCGCCCAAGCAGAAACCATCAGTACGGATAAGCTTAATCCGGACAACACTTTTACGGTAACTTTTTTCATCATCTATACCTCTATTTTTAAATTATTTCACGGAAAGTGGAACTTCTGCTGGGCGATGAATCCATTCGCCTTCGGCATTTTGAATGGTTTCATCCAAAACAATTTTGTCTGGTGTAATTTCAGTAATCACACCAAAGTCGGTTCCCATGTAATTGCCAGCACGCACAGTATAAACATGGTCGTCAACTTTCACATAACCATGTCGTTGTCCTGCTTTCTCCCAAGAACCCACATATTCAACCCGATCCAAGCCAAAACCTTCCAAAATTTCTCTGGGGCGTTGAAAGTCAGGAGCATTGGGACCCAAATCCTCACTGCGTGCCAAATTCAAGCGACTGCCGTCAAATGCATTCAAACCAGAGAACTCGGGCGGTTCATACGGCATATACACAGGTGGCTCAACAGGCTTGGGTTTTGGAACAGAATTCATAGCATTCTGCTTGGTTTGCTCCATCCAAGAGCGTAAATCACCATGTGGAGCACATGCTGCCAACAAAATAGGCAATGTCAGTAATAAATATTTTTTCATAACCTTCTGCTCCCTGTTATTTCTTCACAAACTCAGTTTCAACATTCGCATTGTCTTTTGCATACGACTGTTCCGCTTTGTAAGTGTTCGCTTTCGCATCCAATACCAACTTACCATCCTTGTCGGTGGTCACATTCACGGTATTCAATACCACAATCCGCGACAAACTGCCCACATCTTTGGCAAATTTGGTGAATTGATCATACGAACCTTTGGTGGAAATAGAATAGGGCAAAATTTCCACCGGACCGTCTTTTTGTGCAGGCAATGGTTTAGTCGAAGACATTTGCAAACTGTTATTGGAACCTGCCTGATTCAATTCTTGAATCAAATTAGGAATTTCCGCATCAGTCGGCAATTGTTTCACCAAAACGGCAAATGACTCTTCTAATTCCACCAATTCCTTTTTCAAAACAGGCAAACTGGCTGCTTTTTTCGCTTTTTTATCAAATTCCGCCTTCAGCGTTTCTTCCTGTCTCTGTTTTGTATCCAGAGATTCTTTCTGTTCTTTGTAAAAAGCGAACCAACCTACCACCAAGAACGCAACAACAACCAACACCCCAAGCAATAATTTAACAGGGGCAGGCCACAAATACGCTGTATTCAAATCCAATGATTTCGATGCCATAATCAAACCCCTTATTTCTTATCTTGTTGTGAACCTGCTTTACTCACAAGTTTAGAACTAATAGTAAAGCGTTGAACGCCTTTTTCTGTTTTAATTTCCACTAATTGTGGTACAGAAAATACGCCTGTACTGGGCAAAGAACGCATAAATGAAGCAACTTTACTGTCACTTAATGCAACACCTGTTAGGTTGTAAGTTTTGCCATCATTACTTTGAATGTGCGTCAAAAAAGCACCTTCAGGCATTAAGCGATTCAAATCATTGAACATCATCGCTACTTGGAAGCGCTCATGCTGCAATTCTTCGATCTTTTCTTTGCGTGCAATAAATTCGCGTTTGCGTTGTTCTAACGCCTCAACTTCCTTGATTTGTTTGTCCAATTCAGCAATATTAGTCTTCAAGAAACTGTTACGATCCTCTTGATTGCTGATGGCTTGACCCAATAAGAACCACACCACACCCGCAGCAATAACGCCTGCCAGAACACTCAACCACATAAAGCGTTTGAATGCGTCTAATTTTTTCTTCCGTTCAATTTCACGGTAGGGTAGTAAATTTAATCCAATAAGTTTAATCATGCTAACCCCCTTAATGCCAAACCGAATGCAACGGTATAGCGTGCAGCATTTTGTTTAAACTGTTCTTGATTAACCTTGCCTGACAATGATACATCGTTGGCAGGGTGTAACAGTTGCGTTTTCACACCAGCATGCTCGGTGATGTATTCAGCAACACCTGCACTTTGGCTACCGCCACCTGTCAAGAAAATGCGTTCTACTTTTTGTGCCGCACTGGCAACAGTGTAGAAGAATTGTAAAACGCGTTGAATTTCTTGCAACAGTTGAGAATTAAAGGATTCTGCAACTTGTTGGTATTCTTGCGATTTGCTACCAGAAGTTTTCATCTTCTCGGCTTCATCGGCACTGACTTGGCTGGCACGCTGTAATTCGCGTGTAAAGTTTTTGCCACCCAAAGAGAAGTTTTGTTTATACAACAAAGCACCGTTTTGCAACACCAATGCTTGTGTGTTTTCTTCACCCACTTCAAACACGGCAACAACGGCTTTTTCTAATTCAGGAGCGTTTTGGTTAATCCAGTAGGAATAAGCATTGATGCGTGCAACTGGTTCAACATCCACTAATACGGGGGGAATGTTGGCTTCTTCCAATGCACCCAAGAATGGTTCGATGTCTTCTTTTTTGGCGATTGCCAATAAAACATTTTGACCATTTCTGCCCACTTCGCCTACGGCTTGGTAATCGAAATTGATGTCGTCAATCACGGAAATTTGAGCGGCTTCAAATTCGGCTGCTCCTTCCAAGTCCAAACCAGACGATGCGTCATACGCAAAGTTCTGCACAGTAACCGTTGCGTCAGATACGCCAAAGATGACATTCTTTGCAACACCGCCCATGCGGCTGACTGTTTGTTGAATGGACGAAATCAATCCATCGACATTGTTAAGTTTGCCGCCAACAACTACGCCAGCAGGCAAGGGGGTAATGGCACAACTTTCAATTTGCACTGAATCTGCACTGCGTTTTGAAACTTGCATCATTTTTATGGAGTGGTCTCCGATATCCACTCCGACAAAAGACCGTCCCGATAGGCTGGGAAGGCTATTCGTCTTTTTATTTCCCACACTCATTGCAATATTCCTTTATTCTGTTTTAGAAATACGGTATGCGTTTTTCCGTTCTGGTAAAAGTTTAACTTTATCTTTATACTTTAAGCAACTTTTATTTTAATGATTTTACAATATTTGCTATGTTAAAGAAAATTTTTGCAACACTTTGTGCTTTTTTGGTCGCTTCCGTCTTGGTTGCGATTGGTTTTGTCGCTGTTGCTGTGCAAACGGCATACCCTAAATTGCCGAATTTGGACGCCATCACCCATTATCAACCCAAAATGCCCTTGTTGATTTACTCATCAGACGGGCAGTTAATCGGTACTTATGGCGAGGAACGCCGCTCCTTTACGGCGATTGAGGACTTTCCTGATATATTGAAAAACGCGGTGATTGCCGCCGAAGATAAACGCTTTTATGAACACTGGGGCGTGGATACGATTGGCGTTGTGCGTGCGTTAATCAGTAATTTCCGTGCAGGTCGCACGGTATCTGGGGCAAGCACCATTACGCAACAGGTTGCGAAAAATTTCTTTTTGACCAACGAACGCTCGTTTGAACGCAAGTTCAATGAAGCCTTGATGGCATATAAAATTGAACGCTCCCTGAATAAAGACCAAATTTTGGAGTTGTATTTTAACCACATTTATTTGGGACAAAGGGCGTACGGCTTTTCTGCTGCGGCAAGGGCGTATTTTAACAAGTCGGTTGAAGAGTTGGATTTAGCCGAAGCCGCCATGTTGGCGGGCTTACCCAAAGCCCCGTCTGCATTCAATCCGATTGTTAATCCCAAACGAGCCAAAGAACGCCAGTTATATATTTTGGGCAATATGCGTGAGTTGGGTATGATTACCAAACAACAGTACGATGAAGCCGCTGCAAAAGAATTGCACTATGAATCTGCCAAAGTGAATGTCAATGAATATGCGTTGTATGTGGCAGAAATGGCTCGTCAAAAAATGTATGAACGCTATGGCGAAGCGGCTTATACCAACGGTTTTCGGGTTTATACTACGGTCAATAGCAAAGACCAAGAAATGGCAACCAATATGTTGCGACGCCGCTTGGACGCTTTTGGCGTGGGCAAGTTTGCAGGAGCGGAAGCGTTTGTGGATATAAGTAAAATTCCTGCGGAACAATTTGACGAACGCACGCAACAATATGTGGCAAATTTGCACCCAATCGGCGATAAAGTGCCTGCTTTGGTGTTAGAAGTGAATTCAGGCAGCCTGAAACTGTTGATTCAAGGGGAACGCCGCCCTGTGATTATGCAGGGTAAGGCAATGGCATTTGTGGCAGACGCAATCAACAACAGCAAATATGGCGAACGCCGTGTTCGAGCAGGTTCTGTCTTGCGTGTGGTGAAAACCAAAGACAACTGGCAACTGACACAAGTGCCTGAAATTCAAGGGGCGATTGTGTCGATTGACGCACAAAATGGAGCAATCAAAGCACTGGTTGGCGGTTACGATTTTTATCAAAAAGAATTTAACCGAGCCACGCAAGCCCTGCGGCAACCTGGTTCTTCGTTCAAACCGTTTGTGTATTCTGCCGCTTTGCAAAGGGGCGTTACCGCAACCACGCAATTTAACGATGAGCCTTTATCCTTACCAGGTTTAGGCCCCAACGGCACCACTTGGGAGCCCAAAAATTCAGGCGGCACATATCGTGGTTTAATGACCATGCACGAAGCGTTGGTGTGGTCGAAAAACATTATTTCCGTTCGCATTATGATGGCCATCGGCACGCAATATACGCATAACTATGTGCAACGCTTTGGTTTTCCTGCAAAAAATCAACCGAATGGTTTGACAATGACATTAGGGGCAGGTTCGGTTACGCCTTTGGAAATGGCAAGAGCCTATGCGGTATTTGCCAACGGCGGCTATCGTGTAACGCCGTATGTGATTGACAAAATTTACGACAGCAACGGTAATTTGCTTGCCAAAACCGAACCGTTAATTGCTCACAACACCGCACCACAAGTGATTGACGAACGCAATGCGTTTATTATGACGCAGATGATGAAAGATGTGGTCAAACGCGGCACAGCCGCCAAAGCCGCCGCAGGCATTAAACGCAACGATATTGCAGGCAAAACAGGCACTACTAACGACAGCAAAGATGTGTGGTTTGTGGGCTATTCCCCTGCCCTATCCACGGCGGTGTATATCGGCTACGACAAACCGAAAACCATTAGCAAAAAAGCCACAGGCGGCACAACCGCCGCACCTTTGTGGGCAGATTATATGCAATATGCCTTAAAGAATATTCCTGTGGCAAAAGAAGCCGCTCCTGCGAATATGGTTGCCCGCGATGGACGCTATTATTATCAAGAATATCAAGTAACTAACCCACTTTTAGCGATTGACAATCGTTCAGACGAAGAAGGTGAAGACGGCGATTTGTTAGGGCAAGATGACAGCGTTGCAGAAATGCAACAACCCCAAAAAGAACAACCGTCAGACCCTGCTTTGGAGAGTTTGTTTTAATCTTTCAGGCTGCCTGAAAAGTGTTGTAAAAAAGAGACAGTTTAATGTTTATTCTCTTTTTTCAGGCTGCCTGAAAATTTATTCTTGATAGAAAAAACGGACAGTTTTTTATAAATCGTCCGTTTTTTTGTGAAAAATAAGTTTCAGGCTGCCTGAAAAAGTGTTGTAAAAAAGAGACAGTTTTCAATGTCTGTTTTATTTTTTCAGGCTGCCTGAAAACAAGGTTTAGTTGATACGAAGTATCAACCTTTAACAAACGCAGTTTGTTAAAGTGGATTGCGAAGCAATCAAACCGCAATTTCTGCGAACGAAGTGAAGCTAAAACAAGGTTTATTTTAGTCGTCAGACTAAAATCATTGATTTACAAAGTAAATCAATGGATTACGCAGTAATCAAACCGAAGTTTCTGCGAGCCTATGGCGTAAGCTAAAACTTTTTTCATCTTGAAATTTCCGCTTTTCGCCCTATTTACTGTTTTATTATGATGACTTAATGGAAAATCAATATGAAACAAACGCATGCTTTTCAAACAGAAATCAAACAGTTATTGCATTTGATGATTCACTCTTTGTATTCGGACAAAGAGATTTTTTTACGCGAGTTGGTGTCGAATGCGGCGGACGCTGTGGATAAATTGCGGTTTGAAGCCTTGAACAACAACGCTTTGTTGGACAATGACGGCGAATTAAAAATCACCATTACCGCCGATAAAGACGCAAAAACCATTACCATTACCGACAACGGCATTGGTATGAGTGAAGCGGAAATTGTGGAACATTTGGGCACAATTGCCAAATCAGGCACGAAAGCGTTTTTGGAAAATTTAACGGGCGATGCCAAGAAAGACGCTCATTTAATCGGTCAGTTTGGCGTGGGCTTTTATTCGTCTTTTATTGTGGCAGAAAATGTTACGGTAGAAAGTCGCCGTGCGGGGCTGCCTGAAACAGACGCGGTGCGTTGGCAATCCACAGGAGACGGTGAGTTTTCGGTTGAAAAAATCAGCAAAAAAGAACGCGGTACAAGCATTATTTTGAAATTAAAAGACGGTGAAGAAGAATTTTTGTCCGACTGGGCTTTGCGGCGTATTGTGAAAACTTATAGCGATCACATTTCTGTGCCGATTTATATGAAAAAAGCCCCCGATTATGACGATGACGGCAATGTTATTCATTCGGACGAATTGGAAGTGATTAACCGTGCCCAAGCCTTATGGACGCTGCCGAAAAACGAGATTACAAACGAGCAATATCAGGAATTTTATCAGCATATTTCGCACAATTTCGATGAAGCCGCCGCTTGGACGCATTTTAAGGTTGAAGGTCGGCAAGAATATTCGGGCTTGTTGTATATCCCCACGCGTGCGCCGTTTGATTTATACGAACGAGACCCCAAACACGGCGTGAAATTGTATGTCAAACGCGTGTTTATTATGGACGATGCGAAAAAATTGATGCCGCTTTACTTGCGATTTGTGCGTGGCGTGATTGATAGCGGCGATTTGCCCTTGAATGTGTCGCGTGAAATTTTGCAACAATCCAAAGATTTGGACGCAATCCGTCAAGGCAGCGTGAAAAAAGTGCTGGCTTTGTTGGAAGATTTGCAAAAAAATCAGCCTGAAAAATATGCGGCATTTTGGCAAAAATTTGGCTCAACCTTAAAAGAAGGTATTGGCGAAGACTTTGCGAATAAAGAACGCATTGCGAAATTGTGTCGTTTTGCCACTTCCCAAAGTGGTTCGGCAGAGCAAACGGTTACGCTGCCTGAATATGTGGCACGAATGAAAGACGGTCAAGACAAAATTTATTACATTACCGCCGACAATTACGCCGCCGCCAAAGACAGTCCGCACTTGGAAATCTTCGCCAAAAAAGGCATTGAAGTGTTGCTTTTAACCGACCGTGTTGATGAATGGGTTGTGGGTAATTTAGACGAATTTGACGGTAAAAAATTGGTGAGTGTCGCCAAAGGTGCGTTGGATTTAGGCAATACCGCCAGCGAAGAAGAAAAAGCCCAACAAAAACAAGCAGAAGAAAGCGGCAAAACCGCTGTGGAACGCATGAAAGCGGTTTTGGGCGACAAAGTCGCCGAAGTGCGTGCCACAGCCCGTTTAACCGAAAGCCCTGCGTGCTTGGTTGTGGGCGAAAACCAAATGAGCCGCCACTTAACGCAAATGTTAGAAGCCGCAGGAGCGGGAGACCGCTTGGCAGGCGACAAGCCGATTTTGGAAATCAACCCGCAACACGCTTTGATTAGCAAAATCGCCACAGAAGAAAACGAAGAACGCCGCAAAGACTTGGTAGAATTAGTTTTCGACCAAGCAGTTTTGGCCGAAGGCGGCAAAATCGAAAATCCAGCGGTTTTTGTAAAACGCTTAAACCGCTTATTGGCAGAATTAGGCTAATATTTTTCAGGGAGCGTTTCGCTCCCTTTTTTGCGTAGTAACGGATAAAACGACTACCGTCATTGCGAGCAAGAAAAACGGATTGAATAATTTCAGGCTGCCTGATAAGTTGAATAAAGTAGCGTGAGCAAAAAATTGCCCTCGCTATGGCTGGAATTTAAAGTATAAAAATATACATATTTCGTTATAAGAAAACTGCTTGTGCTAACTCGTTTATATTCCTTATACAATTTTGTCTATATTCTTCCTTAACTTGAACTCGTCTTCCTAACAGATCCAAAGTTCCAGCACGAAGTTTTTGGAATGGACACCCCCTTGCGGCTGATACAACACCAGTAGTCTGGAAATCTCTCACTTCTTTCATTCCTTCCACTACATTTGTGAAATCAAAAATGTCGGGATTTGATTGTAATAGTTTTTCCACATCATCATCGATTGCTGTCAAAACAGTATGGTAAGCAGAAGCCGCTCCCATATATTGAGTTAATCTGTTTTTCACTATTCTACGCACCTTTGGTAAAGGTTTATTAGCTTCTTTTAACTTTTCAGCAAAGGCATATTTTGCATATATTTCTGATGGAAGTTTAAGACCATAAACTAATGAAAATGCATTTTGAATAGCTCTACGAGAAGAATCATCTGCCATAACTGGTAAAACTAAAAAGTCTGACCCAGCAACCGCAATTTGAGTGTACATAGAAAAACTTGGATTAGCATCAAAGATAATAAAATCATATTTATCTCTAATTTGTTCAACAAAGTCATTGATCCAACTTACCACAGACAACCAAGTATTTGTACCTGGAATTTGCGTATTTGCCAAAGTCGAAATTGCAGTAGATTGAAGTTCCAGTAATGGATCACCACAAACTAAATCTATATTTGGAGGAATGTTATTGTTATAACTATTTGGTGTAGTTATAAAGTCCGTTGCATTGAAATTCGGAATAGAATAAGGAGATGGTAATCTTAATTGAAAATATCCTGCAATAGTTGATCTCGGCATTCGACCTTGAATTTGCAAAAGATTAGTACTTCCCCCTTGACTTAAACCACCTAAAAACAGTTCAGACAAATTGGCTTGAGGACAAACATCAATAGCCAAAATTTTAGACTGTGGATTGTTAATGGCGTATTCACAAATCAATTGAAATGATAATGTGGTTTTTCCAGTACCGCCCTTGTTATTCCAAATTAGTATTTTTTTCATAATAAATTCCTTTTTGGTTGATTTTTTACATTTTAATGTAAAATAATTACATTGTCAAGTAAAAAATCAATTCCTTTTTGTTAATTTTTTACATCATATTGTAAAAATATTACATTATCAAGTAAAAAATAAACTATTATTAAAATGGCAAGCGTAGTGTGGGCAACTTGTTGCCCACACATTTCAATCCAATCTTTCAGGCTGCCTGAAAAGTTTAAATCTGCTCTCCGAATAAGGAGATTGCGTACGCCGTGATTTTATCACGGCTCGCAATGACCGTATCTTTTTTCAGGCAGCCTGAAATAGATAAAACAGCGTTCTTCACATATAAACCTGATAAAACGGTAAAATAACGCTTTGTTTCCCCTTTCACACAGAAAGAAAACAATGAGTAAAACCATTTTGATAATACACGGAATGTGGGTTGGGGCGTGGTGTTGGGATAATTACCGTGCTTTTTTTGAACAAAAAGGTTATCGTGTGATTGCTCCTGATTTGCCCTATCATGGGGCAGGTATTCGCAAACCGAACCCCAAATTAGCCACTGCGTCCATGCACGATTATCTTCATTTTTTAATCAATGAAATCAATAAATTAGATGAACCGCCGATTGTGATTGGGCATTCTTTGGGCGGGCTTTTGGCACAAATGTTAGCCGCTCGCGGTTTGCTTGAAAAAGCGGTGTTGCTCACGCCTGCCGCACCTGCTGGCATTATTACCTTGCGTCCGTCTGTGCTGAAAATTTTTGCTCCGATTATGCTGGTGCCAAACTTTTGGCAAAAAGCCTTTCCTGCCACTTATCCATTAGCCAAATACGCCATTTTGAACAATATTCACGATGAGAAACAAGCCAAAGCGATTTTCGACAAAATCGGCTTTGAATCGGGACGCGTGCTGTTTGAAGTGGGTTTTTGGGCATTGGACAAACAACACACCACACGGATTAACGCCCAAGACATTCAATGCCCGATGCTGGTTATGTCCGCAAGTGATGACCACATTATGCCCGCAAGCGTGGTGTTTGATGTATGGCATAAATACAGGCACTGTGCCGAATATCGCTTGCTTTACAACCACGCTCATTGGTTGATTGCGGAAGACGGCTGGGAAAAAGTCGCCGAAGAGATTTTGGCATGGATTGAACAAAATTAAGGCTTTCAGGCAGCCTGAAATATAGGCATTATATATAATTATTTATGGTTTGTATCATTATACAAATAGTGTATAATTTTGTATAACATATTGTTTTTTAATAAATAAAAACTTTTCAGGCTGCCTGAACGGTTTATTCTTAACATAATGTGTTATGTTTTGATATTTCCTGTGTCTAAATACAACAATGCTTTGGAAATAGATAAAAAAACACATTCAGTTAAAATGACAGCAAAGATTGAAGAAAAAACCCATTTATACAGTCCGACACGCCCTAAAAAATCAACAACTTCATTAAGATAACAACCTAAAATAACTGCAAAGATAAAAGAAATGACCCAACGCTCGGCTAATTTTTTGTGCCACATTCTATAATTAAACAATAAATTAAAGTGGGAATAATGGTAAAAATTAAGGCAATAAGATAAGTCCCCAAACCCATACGGGAACTCAATTTTCCTAAAAACAACAAAATAAAAATATCGCCAAATAACGGTATCAATAATATGCCCAATATTATGCGGATAATTTTTTGACTTGCATTAGAATACATATACAAATTCCCGTGCATAGTTGTTTTCAGGCTGCCTGAAATATATTTTATTAAAACCCCACACCCTACGACAACAATCTAATTTGAAACGCCACGCCGATTTTTTGCCATGCGTCTGTTTCAAAGACCAATGCTTGGGCGGTGAGTGGGTTGTCGGCAAGCCATTGTCGGTCTATGGATAAATCGCAGTGCCGTTTGTGTAAATCAAAATGCAGAGCATTTTTTTCAGGCAGCCTGAAATCTTGTCGCCCACGACAAAACAGGCTTGCCAAACGCAGTGCCATAATCGGTAAATATTGCTGCGGTTTGTCGTCAATCATATCTTGAATTTTCTTCAAATCGCCACGATGAGCCAACACCAAACAAGACAAATGGCGTTGGTCTTGACGCGAAAATCCAGGCATATCCGCATTGTCCAAAATATACGCCGAATGTTTGTGATACGCCGTATAGGCAATGCTTAACCCAATTTCGTGCAAATTCGCCGCCCACGATAAGCAATGTTGCCAATAGTCGCTATCGGCGTGCGTGAGTTGTGTTGATAAAATTTGCCAATAATATAAAGCAATTTCTTTAACACGAGCCGCTTGCCGTGTGTCAATGTGATAGCGGCGTTGAAATTCGGCTACGGTTTCATCACGCAAATCATTGTTTGGCGTGCGACCGATTAAGTCGTAAAACACGCCGTCTCGCAACGCCGCATCGGTTACGGTGATTTCGTCTAATGACAATTCCGCAAAAACCGCTGTCAAAACGCTTAATCCGCCAGCAATAATGCCTACGCGATCGTCTGTTAAGCCTTGCCAGTGCGTGTTTTCTGCCCGCCCTGCGGCAATCAATTCTTTTCCTAATAAATCAATGTGTTGGCGGGTGATTTTTTCTTCGCCAAAGCGGGCGGCGATAATATTGCGAATGGTGCGTACCGTGCCTGATGTGCCGACCGCAAAATCCCAGCCGACCGTTTTCAGGCTGCCTGAAATGCGTTGAATTTCCGCCCTTGCGGTGTTTATGGCTGCCTGAAAATTATGCTCATTCACCACACCGTCCGCAAAAAAGCGTACGCTGTATGCCACACAGCCCAAAGGCAGGCTTTCAGCGGTATCGGGGCGTGCGGTTTTGCCGATGACAAATTCGGTTGAACCGCCGCCAATATCCACAATCAAGGCTTTGCGTCCGCCAAACGGCAAGGAATGCAACACGCCAGTGTAAATCAAGCGGGCTTCTTCTCGCCCTGCGATAATGTCAATCGCAAAGCCCAAAGCGGCTTCGGCATCACGCAAAAAGGGCGAAACATTATTCATCACCCGAAACGAGTTCGTGGCAACGGCTCGAACGCGTTCAGGCGAAAAACCCCGCAAGCGTTCGCCAAACCGCATTAAACAATGCAAGGCTTTTTTGCGTGTTTCGTCTGCGAGATTTTTTTGACTGTCCAAACCCGCCGCCATTCGCACGGTTTCTTTTACAGAATCAACCACTTGCAACGCACCGTTAGCATTGCGACAAATCTGCAAACGAAAACTATTCGACCCCAAATCCACACAGGCAATTAAATCTTGTTCTGCAATCACAATGATTTACTCTTATTTTGCATAAAGGGTAGATTATAGACGATTTAAGGCGGGCTTGTAGGGTGGGCTTCCCAGCCCACCGCAACGCCGTTAGGCGTTGATAAACAAAACTATTTCAGGCTACCTGAAAAGATTTTGTTCCAAACATAAAATCCATTAAATATAGGTTTTACCATTTTTCCCTATCCAATGTATATTCTATTTTGCCAATGAAAAGAGAATATATAATTCGAGAGAGAAGTAATCCATTTACAGCACCTATTAACAATGGCTGTATCCAAAAAGAAATCACCAATTTAAATTTCTCTAAATTAGCAAATCCACCTTCTTTACCCATATACAAGATAAGAATACTTACAGGAATACTTAATAATATATTGATATAAAAACCTTTAATACCAAATATTGTTGAATTATGATTTCTTTCTCCAAGAACATAAAAATCATAGGCATATACATTATATTTATTTTTGCCAATCGGTCTCATTATTCCTTTGCAAATAATTAACTGTTTCATATGTAATATAAACATATACATAAAGAAAAATACTGAAACGATAAAATTCAATCCGCCTAACAAATAAGGTGATACAACTGGATTTTCTCCAAGATTAGGAATAAAAATATTAGGTGTTATCATTGTTAAAAATCGCCAGTCAGTAAAATAAAATAAATTCTTATAAAAGAAAATCACCAAAAAAATAATAAAAGCATAAGCAATTATTAAATACATAAAAATATTACCTGCAAACAACAGTTTATTTTCTAACTGTTCTTGCTTTTCGTTAATCTCTTTTTTCTCTTCTACTTTTTTGTTAAACCAATAATCATCTTCATACATAATTGATATTCCTATCTAAAATTTATTTTCAGGCAGCCTAAAAGATTTGCGTCCGTTTTGGTGGGCAGGAATGCCCACCCTATAAGCACCTACGGTGCTTTTGGTGGGTTAGAAAACCCACCCTACGACTATCATCACGCCATTTGTTCCCTTTTCTCATCAATCGCCGTTAATAATTTATGCACAAATCGCAGGCGTTGTAAGGTTTGCGTGGCGTTTGGATAATTTTGATTGTGAAATTCCGCAAGTAATTGTTGTTGAATATCACATTTAACTTCTTGAATTTGTTGATTTAATTTATTCACTTCGTCAAGTGTTTGGGCGTTGTCCAAATCTTCTCGCCACGCCATTTGCTGCATTAAAAATTCAGGGTCAGCGATATTGTGTTCGTGTGCATTCGCGTCAATACCGTGTAACGCCAATATATGCACGCCGCGTTCAATATCATCACGCAAAACGCCATACGCCTGATTGATGCTTGCGGTCATCATCATATTTTCTTTTTGATGAAACGCCGATTGCCCTGCCGCACGGTCAGGGTGATATTGTGCCGCCAAAACGCGATAGGTTTGTTCTAACGCCGCCAAATCAATCGCATAATCCTGCGGCAAATGAAAAAGTGTGAAAAAGTTGTTCATTTTTTATCCGTCATTTAAGGTTTCAGGCTGCCTGAAAAAATTCAATGTTATACATAATTGATTAAATAATATTTCACGCCGTGATATGCGGTTATCGAAATAATCAATAACAACCAAGAAAAATACTTCATCATTGCTCCAATAATAATATGTACTTCTCTATTTATTTTACATTGTTCAAATAATTTTTTATAAGATGCCCCAAGAAATAAGTTATGTTCCGAATATTTATTATTTAATTTAATTCCTAATTTTTGTTGTTCATCAAGCGATGATAACTTATGCCAATCTTCTCTTTTATAAAAATGAAAAAATTTATAAAGTGCAATAATACTTTCTTTATCCCAAATAAAATTTAACGCCCAGTATCTGTAATCATCTATACCCGATAAATTAATATCAGATTGTCTTGTTAATAATAAAAAACCAAGAAATGCAATAATAATTATAATTGATAATATTAAAAATCCGAATAAACCACAATCCAATATTATATCTTTGATACTTAAATTTGTTTTTAGAAAAAATAAAATATTTACCGCCGCACAAACAACTAAAAACAAACCATATTTTTGAAAAAAATAACCAAATTTAATATTTAATTTTGTTAAGTTATGCCATAATTGCACCACATCATCA
Organism: Neisseriaceae bacterium; assembly: GCA_017458185.1. Classification (GTDB taxonomy): domain Bacteria; phylum Pseudomonadota; class Gammaproteobacteria; order Burkholderiales; family Neisseriaceae; genus RGIG9985. The sequence goes on along the minus strand of JAFTFY010000021.1, from coordinate 4,651 downwards.
TCAGGAATTAAATTTACTCTATCATCAGGCTGTTGTTTAAATAATAACCGCCGCTTACCGTCATACATTCGATATATGCCCGAAAATAGCAGAAAAATAAAAAGATACAGCATATTATACTGCCCTAAATGTATTTTATTTGCTAATTCAATTAACCACATTATTTATTATTCCTTTAATCAAAACCTTTCAGGCAGCCTGAAAAACCCCAAGCCTATGCTTGGGGTTTTGCATTTTAAGCATAAGCAAGTAACGCCTTGTTAATGATTTCTTTTCTTTGTTTTGTATCTTTGGGCTTTAATAATGATTGCTCATCAACACCTACTTTTTGAGCGAATTGCAACAAGGCTCTGGCTTTAATTGCGGTAAGCAAGGCGATATGCAAAATGCTGTCGTCCTGTTCTTCTTCGGCTTGCCGTTTTGCTTCTTCAACAAAACCAATAATATCTTCTTCGCTTTGAAGATAATCGTAAATCACAAAAGGGGTTGTTTTGATTTCGCTCATTTTATTTGCTCCGCTATTTTGATTGCTCTTTTAATGTCTTCATCTTGTGTGGATTTATCGCCGCCACACAATAAGAAAATCACTTTTTGCCGCCGTATGGTGTAATATACTCGATAACCTTTGCCTATGTCGATTTTCATTTCAGACACGCCACAGCGTAAAGGTCTGTAATTGCCAAAATTACCTTGTTCAGCACGCACCGCACGCACGCTAATACTTCTTTGTGCTTGCTTGTCTTTTAAGGCATTGAACCAAGCATTAAATTCATCTGTCTTTTCAACGGTATATCGCATTGTTTTATTGTGTATTTAATCAACAACAATGTCAAGATTTTACGCTTATTCAGGCAGCCTGAAAACCGTTATAATACACCCACTATGCAAAACGCTTTATCTTTATTAAACAATCTCAATCCCGAACAGTTGCGGGCAGTTACTTTTCCTAATGAATCCGCCTTAATTTTGGCAGGTGCGGGCAGTGGGAAAACGCGGGTTTTAACCACACGCATTGCGTGGTTGCTTGCCACAGGCAGCGTTAGTCCCCATGCGGTTTTGGCGGTTACTTTCACCAATAAAGCCGCCAAAGAAATGGCTCATCGGCTCTCCACAATGGTGTCTGCTAATGTCAAGCAAATGTGGTTGGGCACTTTTCATGGGCTGTGTTGTCGCTTTTTACGCATTCATCACAGGGACGCGGGGCTGCCTGAAAACTTTCGCATTTTGGATTCTGCCGACCAGTTGTCGGTGATTAAACGCTTGCTGAAAGAATGGAATATTGCCGAAAGTTATATCGCCCCCAAAGCCTTGCAGGGCTTTATTAACAGCCATAAAGAAAACGGTTTGCGTGCCAACGCTCTTACTGCCAAAGACGAATATCACCGCCATTTAATTGAGTGTTTTGCACATTACGACACGCGTTGTCGTAAAGAAGGCGTGCTTGATTTTGCTGAATTATTGTTGCGTTCATATGAAGTTTTGCAAGCGAATGAAGCCTTGCGACAACACTACCAGCAACGCTTTCGCCATATTTTAATTGATGAATTTCAAGACACCAATAAACTGCAATATGCGTGGATTAAACTTTTATCGGCAGGCGGTGCGGCGGTGTTTGCTGTGGGCGATGATGACCAAAGCATTTACCGCTTTCGTGGGGCGAATGTCGGTAATATGTCTTTGTTATTAAAAGATTTTGCAATTTGCGAGCCGATTAAATTAGAACACAACTATCGCTCACATGGGATTATTTTAAAAGCGGCTAATGCTTTGATTTCACATAATAAAAATCGCTTGGGCAAAAATCTACGCACCGATAGTGAAGACGGCGAAAAAATTCGCTTTTTGTCTGCCGAAAACGATTATGCTGAAAGCCATTTTGTGATTGAAGAAATCCAACAACTTCATCGTAATGGTTTGAATTATAACGAAATTGCCGTTTTGTATCGCAATAACGCACAATCTCGTATTCTGGAACAAGAATTGTTTGCACAATCAATCCCTTACCGCATTTACGGCGGTTTGCGGTTTTATGAGCGGCAGGAAATCAAGCACGCTTTGGCTTATTTGCGTTTGGCGGTTAATCCGCAGGACAATGACGCATTTTTACGCATTGTCAATGTGCCGCCGCGTGGCATCGGTGCCAAAACCATTGAAAATATTCAGTCGTATGCTGTGGAAGAAGAAATTTCTTATTTTCAGGCAGCCTGCCAAATGGCAGTGCGTTCACCGAAAATTGCCGCTTTTATCAATATTATCAAAGAATTAGCCACGCAATCAGCAGTTTTAACGCTGCCTGAAATAGTCGAATTAGCAATCAACAACAGCCAGTTAATTGACTATTACCAAAGCCAAAAAACCGACCAGCACGAACGCATAGACAATTTGGAAGAACTCATCAACGCCGCTAACGCCTTTCGGGCAGAAGAAAGCGGTTTTATGGCGGTTGAAAACCCCACGCCACAAGCGGTTTTATCCGTATTTTTGTCTAACGCTTCATTAGAAGCAGGCGAACACCAAGCAGGCAACAACACAGACGCAGTGCAACTGATGACCATTCACGCCGCCAAAGGCTTGGAATTTGACAGCGTATTTTTAACAGGTGCGGAAGAAGGCATATTTCCGTCCGAATACGCATTAGCCGAAAAAGGCGGCGAAGAAGAAGAACGGCGGCTTATGTATGTGGCAATGACGCGTGCCAAAAAACGCTTATATATTTCCGCAACCCTTTATCGCTTATTACACGGACAATCTTTTTACCCTGTGGTGTCTCGTTTTGTAGAAGAAATTCCTGACGATTTTATTCACGCATTAAGCCCGATTAAGCATAAAGAAAAAGAAAGACAACTGAATGATTTTATTCAAAATAATCATCAAAACTTTGACGGATTTTTTATCGGCGAAAATATCCGCCACGAAAAATTTGGCACAGGCGTGATTATTAACGCCATACAAAAAACAGACGGCTCAACAAATTTATTGATTAACTTCGGTAGTTTAGGCATAAAAGAATTAAACACCCATTTTGCCAAAGATAAGTTAAGTAAAATATAATTTCAGGCTGCCTGAAAAAAACAGAAAGGAAAAATCATGAAAAACTTAATTGTCATCACCACATTGTGTTTATCTATGCCCACAATGGCGGCGGATTTTTGTGTGAAATATCAAAAAGATATTCGGAAAATTGAAAATCAGTGGGTCGAGCAAAGCATTCCCAATATGATTACTTTTCAAGCAATTAAATGCCATAATAATGTATTGGAATATCACTCCCGATACGAAACGCCCACAGAAAATCTTAATAGCCTACAAGGCAAAGACACCACAGCCATGCAACAAAAAATGTGTTCCACGCCCAGCATTCAAAAAATGGCTCGTAATGGATTAGAAAAAATTGTTTATATTTTTAAAGAGAAAAACGATACAGTTATTGACAAAATAGAAATTTCATTAACGCAGTGTTTATAATTTTCAGGCAGCCTGAAAAATAAAAACAGCGGAAAGTTTTGGGTTTTCCGCTGTTTGTTTCAAAAAGCTTAATCAACCACAATATCACGACTGTGTGTAATTGCTGTTCCGTCTAAACTTTCTGTTTCATAGCCCTGTGGAATAATATAGACTTCATTTACATCGCAATCAGGATAAATCCAATCAGCCCAATTTTCAATAAACCAATCGGTTTTTAATACCTGTGCAACTTTCAAGTCATATTTTTGTGCGATTTCTTCATTAACATTAACAATCGCTTCATCGGGAATAACACCAAAAAGGTGTCCGCCGTGATAACCTGTTGAAGCAGTTAATGCAAAAGTCGGAATAGTTTTATTCACTTGCATTTTAAATGCAGGGGACGCTTCCAATATCATAAAATCCACAAAATTTTCGTAAGGCCATTGTGCAGGTAAGCGAAAAACAGTGCCGCGTGTTAAATATGGCACTTTGTAGTTAATCAATTTTTCCATTACTTAACTTTCAAGTCATGACGACCAGATGAATCCTTTGAATTAGGAACAATTTTACCATCAAAATTTTGAACGCCTTGATGCTGTCCCTTTTTATTCAAAACTTCCCAGTTACCATGTCGAGTGTCAAGGGCATACAATGTATTACCGTCTGCACTTCGATAAACATCACGCTTGTTTTTCTTGGACAAATTATTGTCTTTTGTCCAACCGTTTTGTGCAGCAATTTCTTTGGATTTCTTCTTATATTCTGCCACAATTTCGCCAGTTCGTGTATTGACATTGTGTGCAGAACCGTCTTTTCCCTTACCTTTTTTTGTCAGCACATTTTCAAGGAAATTCCAACCCAAGCCTGCGACTTCTGCCGCATTGGGGTTTTCCGCTTCCCAGCGTTCATAACTTTCTTTCAGTCCGTCATAGCCTAATTTGCCTTGAACTAACCAATCGACTTCGGAAAGTTGCGTTTCAGGAGAAGCACGGTTAAGTTCCAACATAATGGCTGTGTCTCGTGCAACGCCTAAACCTTCCATTGCGTCATTACCGCCAAGCAGTTCCCAGCCGCCGCCAATCGCACTGCCCAAGCCGTTAATCACTGCATTGCCCACTTCGGCGGCATTGCCTGCACGGCTTAAATTAGGGTTGTGGGTTAATCCTTGCTCAAAAGCGTCTGTCATTCCGCCTACGGCAATATC
>JAFTFY010000020.1 GCA_017458185.1 Neisseriaceae bacterium | reverse complement strand
GTTTGGCTTGTTCTATATCACCTTGTTTGTCATAAAGAACACCAAGATTTAATTGAGCCTTGGCATATTGTGTTTCATCATGTTTTTCTTGAATATTTAGCCAATGTTGTTTGGCTTGTTCAAGTTTTCCTTGATTGTAATAAACTACACCAAGATTATATTTAATCTTTGCAATTGTTTTTTCATTTAAATTACCTTGATGAGCATTTTTTAATTCTTTAGCATTTTGTGTTAAGGCTTCTCTGTCATCATTATCTACCCGTTTATCGCTCAACAGTTCTGCAATTTCTTTTTTTAATTTTTCCTGTTCTTGCTCGGAATATTGTGTTTGATTGTTGCTCATAGCGGTCTCCTAAATGGACGATAAGGAAAGAAAATAAACTTGCTTATTTTATCATTATTTTTTAAAGCATTATCGGTTTTCAGGCTGCCTGAAAAATCCTTTAAATAATTGTATTTTCCATACCCTTGCCAGCACTGGCGATTTTTCTACTTTTGAAGTTTATCGACTATAATAACGCCCAACCATTTTTTGATAGGAAAATAAAATGCCACATTTATTATCATCAATCGTTGCTCAATTAGGCGGCAAACTTGTGGGGCAGGATATTCACATTCAAAGCGTTAAAACCTTATCAGACGCAACTGCGAATGACATTTCCTTTTTGTCCAATCCCAAATACAAAAAACAATTAGAAACCACAAATGCAGGGGCGATTATTGTTGCCCCTAATATTGTGGGGCTGCCTGAAAATAAATCGTATATTGTGGCAGACGACCCTTATTTATATTTTGCCAAAGTGCTGCATTTATTGTATCCGCCGCAAAAATCCACGCGGCAAGTGCATGAAACGGCGGTGATTCATCGCAATGCGATTGTGCCTGATTCTTGTGAAATCGGTGCGTTTGTGGTAATCGGCGAAAACGCTCAATTAGGCGAAAATTGCCGCATTCTTTCAGGCAGCGTTATCGGTGAAAATTGCGTTTTGGGCGATGAATGTGTGCTATACCCAAGCGTGGTGTTGTATCCCAAAACGCATTTGGGCAATCGCGTGATGATACACGCCAACAGCGTTATCGGAGCAGACGGCTTTGGCAATGCCCGCACAGCGGATAAAACATGGTACAAAATTCCGCAAATCGGCGGCGTGATTATCGGAGATGATACTGAAATCGGTGCCAACAGCAATATTGATAAGGGGGCGTTGGGCAACACCGAAATCGGTTCAGGCTGCCGCATTGATAACCAAGTGCAAATCGGACACAACTGCATTATCGGCAACCACACCGCCATTGCCGCTTGCACAGGCATTTCAGGCAGTACCAAAATCGGCAATTATTGCATAGTGGGCGGTGCGGCGATGTTTGTCGGACATATTGAAATTGCCGACCACACCATTATCGGCGGCGGCACAGCGGTTACCCGCTCAATCGACAAACCCGACTTCTACGCCACTTGCTACCCCATTCAAACGCAAAAAGAATGGGTAAAAAACGCGGTACATATTCGCCACTTAAACGAATTAAGCAAACGAGTGAAAGCGTTGGAAAAGCAGTGAGCAGTGAGCAATTAGCAGTGAGCAGTTGTTTCGTCAAGCCTTACGGCTTGACAACTATTTAATAGATAACGCTTCGATTTTTCTTTTCAGGCAGCCTGAAAGGCTTATCGAAGCGTTATCTTTGAAACAATTCGTTTTATCGCAAGGTAAAACTAAATAACTGCTCACTACTAACTGCTCACTGCTCACTGCTCACTGTTTTTATTACTTGAAATTATCTTTTTCCCCCCCATTTGTAAAAGTCGTTTATCATTTGGTTTTTTATAGTCGTTTCACAGCAAAATTATCCAGCGTTGGTTCGTCTTGCCGTATGATTGATACTGTCTGCGACTTCACCGTCTTGGCTACTTTTGCTGTGAGACGACTATAAATCAACACACATTTTAAAGAGAGTTTGAACGATGTCGAAACAAATCCCTTTGACTGCCAATCCTGTTTTGGGTGTGATGCCCTTGCGGGATATGGTTGTGTATCCTGGTATGATTGTGCCGTTGTTTGTTGGGCGTGAGAAGTCGGTTTTGGCTTTGGAAGACGCTTTGGAAGACGGCGAGAAAATCTTTTTGCTGGCTCAAAAAGACGCTAATGTGGAAGAGCCTGCCACAGATGATTTATACACCACAGGCACGGTTGCTAATGTGTTGCAGGTGTTTAAATTGCCTGACGGTTCGGTGAAAACTTTGGTTGAAGGTTTGTATCGCGCCCGTGTAACGCAGTGGCTTGATGACGCAGATTATTTTATGGCGGATATTGAAGCCATTGCCGAACCTGAACTGTCGCCTTTGAATGACGAAGCCTTACGCCGCAGCGTTTTGGAAGAATTTCAACGCTTTGCCAAAAACAATAAACGCATTTCTAATGAAGTGGTCAATGGCATTTTGGAATTAGACAGTCTCACCCTAATTTTGGATACCATTGCTGCCCAGTTGCAAATTAAACTTGCCGAACGCCAAGCCTTGTTAGAAACGGCGGATTTGCACGCCCGTGCGGCTTTGATTATGGATCATTTGGAAAATGAAACCGAAATTTCGCAAATGGAGAAAAAAATCCGTGGGCAAGTCAAACGGCAAATGGATAAAAATCAACGCGAATATTATCTGAATGAACAAATCAAAGCCATTCATAAGGAATTAGGCGAAGAAGAAGAACGCGCCGAAAACGACTTGTTAGAAGACAAAATCAAACAAGCCAAAATGAGTAAGGAAGCCGAAGAAGTGGCAATGAATGAGTTGAAAAAACTCAAACAAATGCCGCCGTCATCTTCCGAAGCGAATATCGTTAAAAATTATATTGAAGCACTTATCGACTTGCCTTGGAATAAAAAAAGCAAGGTAAATCAAGATATTGTAAAAGCACAAAACATTTTGGACGAAGACCATTTTGGCTTGGAAAAAGTCAAAGAACGCATTGTGGAATATTTGGCAGTGCAAAAACGCATGAAAAAAGTCAAAAGCCAAATTTTGTGTTTGGTGGGTCCCCCTGGTGTGGGCAAAACTTCGGTAGGGCAATCTATTGCCCGTGCCACAGGGCGAAAATATGTTCGCATGGCGTTAGGCGGCGTGCATGATGAAAGCGAAATTCGCGGTCATCGCCGCACTTATTTGGGGGCAATGGCAGGGCGGATTATTCGCAACTTAACCAAAGTGGAAACAAATAACCCTTTGTTTTTATTAGATGAAGTGGATAAAATCGGACGCGATCACAGGGGCGATCCTGCGGACGCACTGTTAGAAGTGTTGGACCCCGAACAAAACCATTCGTTTAACGACAATTACATTGATGTGGATTTTGACTTGTCCGATGTCATGTTTGTGGCAACCGCCAACTCGCTGAATATCCCTGCACCGCTTATGGATAGAATGGAGATTATCCATTTATCGGGCTATACGGAAGACGAAAAAATCCGCATTGCCATGCAATATCTTATTCCCAAACAAATCAAAAACAACGGTGTGGCAGACGGCGAAATTGAAATCAGTGAAGATGCCATTCAAGGCATTATTCGCTATTACACGCGTGAAGCAGGTGTCAGAGCGTTAGATAGAGAAATTGCTAAAATCTGCCGCAAAGTGGTGAAACAACGCGAAACGGCGGACAGCATTGAATTGCCTGTGAAAATTGATTCAGGCAGCCTGAAAGATTATCTCGGCGTGCGGCGTTTTGACTTTGGCAAAGCCGATAGCCAAAACCGTGTCGGACAAGTTACAGGCTTGGCTTGGACAGAAGTGGGCGGCGAATTGCTCACCATTGAAGCGGTTGCTTTGAAAGGCAAAGGCAATATTATTCGCACAGGCAAATTAGGCGATGTCATGCAAGAATCCATCACTGCCGCATTAAGCGTGGTGCGTTCGCGTGCTGCCAGTTTGGGCATTGCCCCTGACTTTTACGAAAAACACGACATTCACCTGCATGTGCCCGAAGGTGCGACACCCAAAGACGGTCCGTCCGCAGGTATTGCTATGTCGTTAGCGATGGTTTCCGCCTTAACCAAAATCCCCGTGCGAGCCGATGTTGCCATGACAGGCGAAATCACCTTGCGTGGCGAAGTACTGCCGATTGGCGGCTTAAAAGAAAAACTGCTGGCAGCATTGCGTGGCGGCATTAAATTTGTGCTGATTCCACAAGACAATGTCAAAGATTTAGAAGAAATCCCCGACAATGTCAAACAAGGCTTAACCATTCGCCCTGTGAAATGGATTGACGAAGTGTTTAACTTTGCATTAGAAAGGCAACCTGAACCTTATCAAGAACCACTTGCCGACAGCACCAACGCCATTATCCCGCCATTGACAGGCGATACAGAAAACAACATACGGCGAATCACACATTGATGATGTGAAACAACCTTTCAGGCAGCCTGAAACGGTTGTTTTTTACAAAAAATACACATTTTCAGGCAGCCTGAAAGGTTTTCCCACAAAAAAAGACGGTTTTAAAAAACCGTCTTTTTTCTTCACAAAATAACATTAAAACAATGAATTAGTATTCAATCATCACTTTAATGGCTTTGTGGTCTGCTGCTTTTTCAAACACTTTGTAGGCTTCTTCCATTTCGCTGAATTTGAAGTGGTGGGTTGCCAATTTGCCTGGTTTCAATTTGCCAGAGCAGCAAGATTTGAGCAGCATTTCTGTGGTGTTACAATTTACCAAACCTGTGGTTAAGGTCATGTTTTTAATCCACAATTTTTCGATTTCGAAATTCACAGGTTGTCCATGAACGCCGACATTTGCCAAGCGACCGCCTTCTTTGATGATTTTTTGGCAAATATCAAATGTTGCGGGATAGCCTACGGCTTCCATAGCACAATCCACACCGCGACCGCCTGTGATTTTCATCACTTCTTCCACAGCGTTGGTTTTGCCTGAATTAACGGTGTGTGTGGCACCTAATTCTTTCGCCATAGCCAAACGGTTGTCGTCCAAGTCAATCATAATGATGGTTGCAGGAGAATACAGTTGCGAAGTGAGTAATACAGACATACCCACAGGACCTGCACCAATAATGGCGATGGTTTGACCAGGTTTCACACGACCATATTGCACGCCGATTTCATGACCTGTTGGCAAAATGTCAGACAGCAATACTGCGGTATCGGTGTCCAAATCTTCGGGCAATGGGTACAAAGAATTATCCGCCCAAGGTGTGCGGACATATTCAGCGTGTGTACCGTCAATCATATAGCCCATAATCCAACTACCGCCTTCACTTTGGCAGTGTGCGTACAGTTGTTTTTGGCAGTTTTCGCATTTGCCGCAGTGTGCGGTACAAGCGATGATGACTTTGTCGCCTTTTTTCCAACGAGTAACGGCAGAACCTACTTCTTCCACGATACCGATGCCTTCGTGTCCGAGAATTCTGCCGTCCCATTTGCCTGTTTTTTCTTGGGCAACTTGTTCGATTTCAGGATTTTTGCCGTGCCAAATGCCTAAATCAGTACCGCAAATGGTGGCTTTGGTCAGACGAATAATTGCGTCTGTGGGTTCAATGATTTTTGGATTGGGGCGTTCTTCAAAACGAATGTCGCCTTTACCGTAATATACCATAGCTTTCATGGGAATTTTCCTTTCAAAGGGTTGAAAAAATTTCTGTGCAACCTATCACAGTGCCGAAGATTATACTCCTTTTTAATCGCTTTCCAAATGAGAATTACTCTTATCTTATATTGCATTGCGATATATCAAAAGACGGTATAAAAATGAGTAATGAATAATTAGCAGTGAGCAGTTAGCAATTAGCAATGAGCAATTAGCAATGAGCAGTTGTTTTGTTTTGCCTTGCGGCAAAACGGATTATTTTTAAGATAACGCTTCGATTGTGGTTTCAGGCAGCCTGAAAGTAAAATCGAAGTGTTATCTAAAACAAAATAGTCAAGCCTAATCAGGCTTGACTTAATCATTGCTCATAGCTCATTGCTAATTGCTTACTTCTAACTGCTAACTCTTCCAAAGCCTTCATCACCAAATCAGGCGTGAGTTTTTCCAAGCAATCGGTATGTCCCAAAGGGCAAGTGCGTTCAAAGCAAGGGCTGCACGACATATTAAGCGACAGAATTTTGGCTTTATGAGATAAAGGCGGGGTGTGGTCAGGGCTTGACGATCCGTAAATGGCAATCAGCGGTAAATTAAGTGCGGCGGCAATGTGCATTAAGCCTGAATCGTTGCAGATTACGGCAGATGACAAAGCCAGCAAATCAACTGCTTCATCTAATGAAGTTTTGCCACATAAATTGACACCCAAACCGCCAGATTGTTCGACAATTTGCTCTGCACTCTCCGCGTCTTTATTTGAGCCGAAAAACCAAACTTGATAACCTTTTGCCACACATTGTTTGGTTGTTTCGGCAAAATGACGCACTCGCCAGCGTTTGGCATCGCCATATTCCGCACCAGGACACATGGCAATCACGGGTTTATCGGTACTTAAATTAAATTTTTTCAGGCAGCCTTGTTGCGATACTTCGTCTGCCGTTAAATGTGGATTGGGAACATTTTGCGGTATGCGGTCGGAAGAGAGAAACGCCAAAGACGCAAATCTATCAACCATTTTGGGCAACAATAATTCGTCCAAAGGGCGAATGTCGTTGAGCAAACCATAACGATTTTCGCCGACAAAACCTGTGCGTTTGGGAATTTTGGCGAAGTAGGGGACTAATGCCGATTTTAGCGAACCTGGCAGAACAATCGCCTGCGTGTAGTTTTTGGCACGCAACGATCGCCCTACACGGTAGCGTGCAAACAGTTTAATATCGCCATGACCAAATGGGTTTTCAATGGTGTCGTTGATCTCCGCCATGCGTTTCATCACCGCCAACGACCACTTGGGTGCAAAAACATCAATCACCGCGTCAGGGTGCTGGCGTTTGAGCAACATCAGCAAGGGTTGAGCCATCACACAATCCCCAATCCAAGACGGGGCAATAATCAGAATTTTGGGCGAATCATTCGACATAATGAAAATAGGGCAGGGGTTTGTTGAAAGGGGGATTATACCGCAGTTAGCAGTTAGCAGTGAGTAGTGAGCAGTTATTTAGTCAAGCCTTTCGGCTTGACGGATATTTTTTAGATAATGCTTCGATTTTCTTTCAGGTAGCCTAAAAATATTATCGAAGTGTTATCTAAAAACAAAACAACTGCTCACTGTTTTCAGGCTGCCTGAAACAAAGTAGGGCGAGTCGTGTGTGAAGTTAAAGAAAAATCGAAGCGTTATCTTAAAAATAATCCGTTTTGCCGTAAGGCAAAACAAAACAACTGCTCACTGCTAACTGCTCACTGTCCATTCTCCGCCAAAAACTTGTTGCAATTTCTGGGCAAATGGGTCTTGTTGTAGTTCGATTAGTCGTTGTTGTTGTTGTTCTTTCTTATGGCGTTGTTTGGCTTGGCTGGCACTTTCAAAATTATCTTGCCATTCAATAACTTGAATATTTTTTTGCGTGCCGTAATGCTGTGCCAAAACTTCGCCCAAAGCGGATAAGTGAGCAGGTTTGCAAAATAATTCACCGCTTTTATGCACACTTAAAGTAATTTGATTATCTTCAACTTTTACTAACGATGAATGCTGTGCCAACAACACATTCGCCCCTAATTGTGGGGTGAGTTTCTGCACAATAATATGCCAGTTATCTGGTGTGAGTTTGGGTAAATCAAGGGGGGTATTTTCGTTCAGGCTGCCTGAAATATTACCGTCATTTGGAGCGACAGGCGAAAAATCTTTGCTGTTGGATAAAGATTCTTCTCTGTCGTTTAGAATGACGGAAGTGTTGTTCAGGCTACCCGAAAGAGTTGTTTCTGCGTGTAGTGGTGTTGCGGTTTCTGTTACTGGTGTCATTGCGAGATTTTGCGAAGCAAAATCGTGGTAATCCACTGAAACGCCGTTAGGCGTTGAAGCAACGCCGTAGGAGTTGTGGGCGTTTTCGTTTATATTTTCAGGTTGCCTAAAATGGTTTTGTGCCGTGTCGTTACAACGCCTGTCGGCGTTGCTCAATGACTGCGTCATCGAATGGATTGCCACGCCCGAACTTTGTTCAGGCTCGCAATGACACGCAGGGTTAAATTCAGGTTTCAGGTTGCCTGAAAGGTTTTTTTCTTCCTGTGTCATTGCGAGATTTTGCGAAGCAAAATCGTGGCAATCCACTGAAACGCCGTTAGGCGTTGAAGCAACGCCGTAGGCGTTGTGGGCGTTTTCGTTTATATTTTCAGGTTGCCTAAAATGGTTTTGTGCAGTGTCGTTACAACGCCTATCGGCGTTGCTCAATGACTGCGTCATCGAGTGGATTGCCACGCCTGAACTTTGTTCAGGCTCGCAATGACACGCAGAATTAAATTCAGGTTTCAGGCTGCCTGAAACTGTTTCTTTAACCGCTGTTTCGCCCCTACCATTATTTGCCACAACAGCAGGGGCGGTTATTTTGGGTCGGATAACTCTGTGCCGTCAATTTGCTGGTCGATTTTCACTTCCCTTGCCGCTAATGGTGAAAACGACAACATTCTTAACACCGTCATTAAAAAGCCCGAATATTCATCAGGGGCAAGTGGCAAATCTTTTTTACCATTGATAACGCATTGATAATAAAGTTGAATTTCTTCTGCCGATAATTGCTGTGCGAGTTTTTGCACTTCGGCAATATCGCCCACACTCGGGTCGGCAGAAGTCGGCACGGCTTGCACTACGGCTAACTCCAACAGCAATGCCGCCAACTCGTCCAACACCGTGGCAAAACCCACCGAATGTGCCGACATTTCTTGTACGCAGTCCAACACTTCGGCATTGTCCTGCCCTGCGATTGCGGTAAGCAAATCGAATAAATATCGCCGATCAACCACGCCCAACATTTGTCGTACGCTGTTTTCCGACACTTCGCCCGAACTTAACGCAATCGACTGGTCTAACAGGCTTAATGCGTCCCGCATCGAACCTGCGGCGGCTCTGCCGATAAGTTGTAAGGCATTGTTATCATAAGGGATTTTTTCTTCATCTAACACAAATTGCAGGCGACCGAACACCTGTTCTGCGGTTAAATTGCGTAGCACAAATTGCAGGCAGCGGCTTAACACCGTAATCGGCACTTTTTGCGGGTCGGTTGTGGCGAGAATAAATTTCACATGTTCGGGCGGCTCTTCCAGCGTTTTGAGCATAGCATTAAACGCTGATTTTGACAGCATATGCACTTCGTCAATAATATATACCTTATATTTACCAACGGTCGGAGCGTATTGAGCGTTTTCCAGCACTTCACGAATATTATCAATGCCCGTGTTTGACGCGGCGTCAATTTCTAATAAATCGACAAATCGTCCTGCGTCAATTTGTGTGCAACTCGAACACACGCCGCACGGCTCGCCATTTTCGGCATTTTCGCAATTCAGCGATTTTGCCAAAATGCGTGCAATCGTGGTTTTGCCCACGCCACGCGTACCTGTCAAAAGCCAAGCATGGTGCAAGCGTCCTTGTTGCAAAGCGTTTTTCAACGCCCCAACCACATGTTCTTGCCCCACTAAATCCGCAAAACGGCGTGGCCGCCACTTGCGAGCCAAAACTTGATATGCCATAAAAATCAAACCCTTACATTTTTTCAGGCTGCCTGAAAAACAATGATAAACGATGTATTTTAACACGCTTCGTTTTATTTTCATTGCGGTTGATAAATTCTTTTAGGCAGCCTGAAAGCACTTCCCGTGCAGGGGTGTGCACTTCCCGTGCAGTGAATTCGTCATTACGAGCATTAACGAAGTTAATGCGTAGTAATCTCCTGACGACGAAGAACGGCAATGCAAAACACCTTTCAGGCTGCCTGAAAAACAAATCACGTGGTAAGTGTTGTTTTTCTGCACATTTTATATATATGTATATATATATTAATATTAATAT